>NZ_JBSFUT010000044.1:0-69548 GCF_053591935.1 Streptomyces sp. NPDC002851
AGCGGTGGGGCCCTTCGACATCGTGCCCGGTGAGGCACTGGCGGAGGATACGAGATTCGAACTCGTGAGGGGTTGCCCCCAACACGCTTTCCAAGCGTGCGCCCTAGGCCTCTAGGCGAATCCTCCGCCGCAAACAATACAAGACGTTGAGGAGTGCTCGCGAACCCGTTCGCCGGGCCGTCCGTCGGCTCGTTCGCGAGGTCATCCATCGGTTCGATCCCAGGGCCATCCATCGGTTAAGGTGGGCACAGCCCCTCACGTGGCGCTATCTGACTGAACTCCCCCAGGGCCGGAAGGCAGCAAGGGTAGGTCGGCTCTGGCGGGTGCGTGGGGGGCGCTTGCGTGTCCGGGGACGGGCCCGTGTGCGGGGGCGGGTGCGGGCTGGACCGTGGGCGGGGTCGGTTGTCAGTGGGCACCGATAACCTCGTATGCGTGTCGTCCCTTGCGCTGTACCGCCGTTATCGCCCGGAGTCGTTCGCCGAGGTCATCGGGCAGGAACATGTCACTGACCCGCTGCAGCAGGCGCTGCGGAACAACCGGGTCAATCACGCGTACCTGTTCAGTGGCCCGCGCGGCTGCGGCAAGACGACCAGCGCGCGCATCCTGGCCCGCTGTCTGAACTGTGAGCAAGGTCCCACCCCGGACCCCTGCGGTGAGTGCCAGTCCTGCCGCGACCTCGCGCGCAACGGCCCGGGTTCGATCGACGTCATCGAGATCGACGCCGCCTCGCACGGTGGCGTGGACGACGCCCGTGAACTGAGGGAGAAGGCGTTCTTCGGCCCGGCCAGCAGCCGGTACAAGATCTACATCATCGACGAGGCCCACATGGTCACGTCGGCGGGCTTCAACGCCCTGCTCAAGGTCGTCGAAGAGCCGCCCGAGCACCTCAAGTTCATCTTCGCGACCACCGAGCCCGAGAAGGTCATCGGGACGATCCGGTCGCGTACGCACCATTACCCGTTCCGGCTCGTGCCGCCCGGAACGCTCCGCGACTACCTCGCGGAGGTGTGCGGCCGGGAGAACGTGATCATCGAGGACGGCGTCCTTCCGCTCGTGGTGCGGGCCGGTGCGGGCTCGGTGCGTGACTCGATGTCCGTCATGGACCAGCTCCTCGCCAGCGCGGGCGAGGCCGGTGTGACGTATGCCATGGCCACCTCCCTGCTCGGGTACACGGACAGCTCGCTGCTCGACTCCGTCGTGGACGCCTTCGCGGCCGGGGACGGCGCGGCGGCCTTCGAGGTCGTGGACCGGGTCATCGAGGGCGGGCACGACCCGCGCCGCTTCGTCGCCGATCTTCTTGAGCGGCTGCGCGACCTGGTGATTCTCGCCGCGGTTCCCGATGCTGCGGACAAGGGGCTGATCGACGCCCCCGCCGACCTCGTGGAGCGGATGCAGGCCCAGGCCGGGGTATTCGGCGCCGCCGAGCTCAGCCGCGCCGCCGACCTGGTCAATGAGGGCCTGACGGAGATGCGCGGCGCCACCTCGCCCCGGCTCCAGCTGGAGCTGATCTGCGCGCGTGTGCTGCTTCCCGCGGCGTACGACGATGAGCGCGCTGTCCTCGCCAGGCTGGACCGGCTTGAGCGTGGCGCCACCTTTACGTCTGGTGGGCCTGGGCCCGCTATGGGATACGCGCCTGGGCCCGAGGCTCACGGGGTTGGGCCCGGTGGTGTGCCTGCTGGGGGTGTGCCCGGAGGCGGCGCCTCCGGTGCGGCGCCGATGGCGGATGCCGGTCCTCCGGTGCCGCCCGGCGGAGGCCCTGCTGCTGCTCGGGCTGCGGTTCGGGGCGGCGGCCCGGGCGGCCCGGGTGCCGGGGGTGGCCCGGCCTCGGCTTCCGCGCAGGCGGGGCCCTCGGCCCCGGAACAGGCCCAGGCTCCGGCTGCTCCTTCCGCGCCTGCCACGCCCCCCGCATCGACCCCGCCGCCCCCTGCCGCCTCCGCGCCCGCGCCGGAAGCAGCCCCTCCGGGGCAGGCTCCACCTGCCTCCGCGCCGGGGGCCTGGCCGACCGCGGCGGGTGCTCCTGGCGCGGCTCCGTCCGGAGGAGGAGGCGGAGGTGGAGGCGCGGGCGCAGGCACCGGTGGTGCGCGCCGTGGCGCCTGGCCCACCGCAGCACCCGCCGGTGGCGGCGGTGGCGCCGGTGACGGCAGGCCCGCACAGCCCGGCCCCGGAGCCTCCGCTCCGCAGCCGCCGAGCACCCCCGCACAGCCTCCGGCCCCGGGGCCGGGCCCGGCCAAGGCCCAAGCCCCCGCTCCAGGAGGCCTCGACGCCCGTGCGCTCTGGCCGAACATCCTGGAGGCGGTCAAGAACCGTCGCCGCTTCACCTGGATCCTGCTGAGTCAGAACGCCACGGTGGCCGGTTTCGACGGCCAGACCCTTCAGCTCGGCTTCATCAATGCCGGCGCCCGCGACAACTTCGCGAGCAGCGGCAGCGAGGACGTACTGCGGCAGGCCCTGGCCGAGCAGTTCCACGCCCACTGGAAGATCGAGGCGATCGTCGACCCCTCGGGCGGCGCCGCCCCGCCCCCGGCCGCGGCCAACTTCGGCGGCGCCCCCGTCGCCGCACCGCGCCCGGCCGCGCCACAGGGCCCGCCGGCGGCGCAGCGTCCTGCCCCGCAGCCCGCCGCACCCGCACCCGCACCCAGCCACACCCCTGCCCCGTCGCCCGAGCCACCCCGGCGCGCCCCCGAGCCGCCACCGGTCTCGATCGAGGACGACATGCCCGCGGACGACGACCCGGACCTCGACGAGTCCGCGCTCTCGGGCCACGACCTGATCGTCCGGGAACTGGGCGCGACGGTGATCGAGGAGTTCACCAACGACGGCCATGGATAACGGCGGCCATGGATGACGGTGGCCATGGATGACGGTGGCCATGGACAGCGGCGGCCATGGGTGACGACGGCCATGGGTGACGGTGGCCACGGGTGACTACGGCCACGGGTGACCACGGCTACGGATAGGGCCGAGCCCGCGCGCAACCGGCACATTCCCGCACGTAATCGGCAGATTATGGAGGAAGGCACAAGCGCCGGACGCCCCTGAATCCGTCCTCCCGTACGAAGCCGCCGTCCCGCTCCAGCTAGGCTGCAGGGCGTGAAGGTCCTCGTCATCGGCAGCGGCGCCCGCGAACACGCCCTGTGCCGCTCACTGTCCCTCGACCCCGACGTCACCGCCCTGCACTGCGCGCCTGGCAACGCAGGCATCGCGGAGACCGCCGAGCTGCACTCGGTCGACGCCCTCGACGGCGCCGCCGTCGCCGCGCTCGCCCGCGAGCTCGAGGCGGACCTCGTCGTGGTCGGCCCGGAGGCGCCCCTCGTCGCGGGGGTCGCCGATGCCGTACGGGCCGCGGGCATCGCCTGCTTCGGCCCGTCCAAGGAGGCCGCGCAGCTGGAGGGGTCCAAGGCGTTCGCCAAGGACGTGATGGCCGCCGCCGAGGTCCCCACCGCCCGCTCGTACGTCTGCACCTCCCCGGAAGAGGTCGACGAGGCCCTCGACGCCTTCGGCGCCCCCTACGTCGTCAAGGACGACGGGCTCGCCGCGGGCAAGGGCGTCGTCGTCACCGGCGACCTGGAGGCCGCCCGCGCACACGCGAACGCCTGTGACCGGGTGGTGATCGAGGAGTTCCTGGACGGGCCCGAGGTCTCCCTCTTCGCGATCACCGACGGCGAGACGGTCGTCCCGCTCACCCCGGCCCAGGACTTCAAGCGCGCCCTCGACGGCGACGAGGGCCCCAACACCGGCGGCATGGGTGCCTACTCGCCGCTGCCGTGGGCCGACCCGAAGCTGGTCGACGAGGTCCTCGAGACCGTCCTCCAGCCCACCGTGGACGAGCTGCGCCACCGCGGAACGCCGTTCTCCGGTCTGCTCTACGCCGGTCTCGCGATCACCAGCCGCGGCGTCCGGGTCATCGAGTTCAACGCCCGCTTCGGCGACCCCGAGACCCAGGTCGTCCTGGCCCGCCTGCGCACCCCGCTCGGCGGCCTGCTGCTCGCCGCGGCCCGCGGCACCCTGGCCGACGTACCGCCGCTGACCTGGCGGGACGACGCCGCCGTCACGGTGGTCGTGGCCTCCCACAACTATCCGGCGACGCCGCGCACCGGCGACCCGATCGAGGGCCTCGACGAGGTCGCGGCGCAGGACGCCCCGCACGCGTACGTCCTGCACGCCGGCACCAAGCGGGACGGCGACGCCGTGGTCAGCGCGGGCGGCCGGGTCCTTTCCGTGACGGCGACCGGCGCGGACCTCGCCCAGGCCAGGGAGCGGGCGTACGCGGCCGTCGCCCGGATCCGCCTGGACGGCTCGCACCACCGGACCGACATCGCGGCGAAGGCGGCGACACAGAGCGCCTGACCCCCGGGACCCGGCTCGAACCGGCTCGAACCCGGTGCGATCCGGACGATCTCTGAGGCCCCGATCTGACGACGGATCGGGGCCTTGATCGTCAGCCACCTTTACCCAAAGCCATCCCATCGAGTGACCGATGCCCAGTCCTGCTGACGGGCCTCGACGCCCCAACTAGTGTGCGGCGCAAGGAGTCCGGCACTTGGCCCATCGGCATTGCGATGTCAGTTGCGATGTCAGTGGCGGGTGCCACAGTGGGGGAGTGAGCAAAGCCGTCGCAGGGCAGAGGGGGTGACGTCCGGCCATGTCCGGAACCAGCAGGGAAGGCGAGATGGGCGCGCGGGCCGCGCGGGCCCGGGCGCTCGCCGTGCTGCGCGTCCGCAGCAGAGCGCTCGCCGTGGCGCTGCTCCCCGCGGCGGTCGCCGTGGTCCTCCTCGTCGGCGGCGCCACCGGCCGTATCAGCGGCGGGAGTTGGGGCATCGCGAGCTGGTCCGGGACCGTCGTGGCGGCGCTCGTGCTGCTCGCCGCGGCAGGCGTCGCGCTCGTGGTCGGCCGCGCCCGCCCGGCCGTCAGTCCTACGGTCCCGATCGCCGAGGACTCGGCCCCCGACCTGTACGGCCTGGTGCGGGACCTCGCGGACCGGCTCGACGTTCCCGCCCCCTCGGCGATAGCGCTCACCCCGGACTGCGACAGCTGGCTCGAGGACCGTACGCACCCGGCACACGGCCCGCCCGCACCCCGGCCCGCCCGTACGGAGGGCAGCGACCCGGCCGTCGCCCCGCACCCGGCCGCCGGATCCGCGGAGTCCGCCGGAGCGCAGGACCTGGTTGCGCCCATCGAACCCGTCGAGCCCGCCGAATCTGTCGAGCCCGCCGAGCCCGCCGAGTCCGTCGGGCCCGCCGAGGCTGTCGGGCCTGATGAGCCCGCTGGGGCCGACGGCCGTGCCGCGCCCGTTCTCGTCATCGGCTCCCCTTTCCTGTGGTGGATGCGCGTCGGTGAACTGCGGGCCGTCCTCGCCCCGGTCGTCGCGGGTACGGGACCCTCCGCGCACCCCGACATAGCCGCGGCCCGGCGCTTCGTCCGCGGCCTGGACGCGGCGGTCGCGGTGTCCGCGAGACCCGGCCGCGGGCCGGTGCCCCGGGCGGTTCTGGCGGGCGTCGGCTGGCTGGCGCGGCTGCTGCTCCGTGCCTGCCGCGGTCACGCCGCCGAGATGGAGCGCGGTGTCGCCGCCGCGGCCGCCGAGCGTGCACAGGCTGTGGATTACGGGCTGCGGATCGTCGCCCAGGAGCAGGTCGGCCTCGCGTACGCGGGGTGGGACCGGCTGCTCACCCGGGTCGCCCTGCCGGCCTGGCGCATGGGCCGCTGGCCGAGCCGCCTCGACGCGGGCGTGGTGGCCGCCCTGACCGAACTCTCCCGGCGCGACCGGCTCGCGGAGGGCTTCGCCTCCCGGCTCGGTGAGCGGCCCGCCTGCGACCTGCTCGAGGAGCCGGGCGCGGTGGACGAGGCGGCCTCGCTGCTCGCCGCCCGGCTGTTCCACGGGGGCCCCGCGGAGCCGGGCCCGGACTGGTCCCCGGTCGGCTGGCAGGAGTATCCGGAAGAGGTCGTCGACCGCAAGTGGCGCTCCGAGGCCGCCCGACTGCACCGTGTCCTCGACGAGTTGGGGGTACGCACGGCAGCCGCACCCGGCGGCGAACCGGAACCGCCGACCCTGTCCCGCGTGATGGAGCACCTGGAGCACGCGGAAGGCCCGTCAAGTCCTGGGCGGCCAAAGCCCGTTGGGCCTGAGGTCGGGCCGGTCGGGCCGGTCGAGCCGGTCGCGCCCGTCGAGCGTGTCGCACCTTTCGGGCCTGTGGGGCCGAGCCCGGCTACTCGTACCAGCAGCCGTACGAAGAACGGCACCGCTACCCGTACCGAGAACGACACCACCGTCCGCACGGAAAGCTTCGGCACCGAGGCCATCCCCAACGGGCCCACCGCCAACGAGCCCATCCCCAACGGGCCCGCCCGCGCCGATGACCGTGCCGACGACCGCACCGAAGCGCTGGCCGCCCGGCTCAGTGCCGAGGTGGAGCGGGAGGAGGCGGTACCGGCGCCGGTGCCGATGGCGGCGGGGGCCGGGCCGGACGACGCGCTGTGGGAGGACGGGCTGCTGCCGCTGTTCCCGCTTCAACCCTCCCGTTCCGGACGCGAGTTGCTGGCCGACCACATCACGGCGATGGTCTGCTGCGCGGCCGTGGACACCGCGGGCGCGGCACCGGGGCTCGACTGGTTGGACGGCCCCACGCTCCTGGTCGACGGCGACCGGGTCACCGACCTGGCCCCGCGCGTCCTGAGCCTCGTCGAGGACGCGGACCCCGAGCCCCTGCGCGCCTGGCTCACGACGCTCGGCGTACGCCCGGAGAAGCCGGTCCGTCTCGTCTGACGGGCCAGGTCGTCCAGGTCCTCCAGGCCCCCCAAGTCCTCCGGGTTCCTACAGGTCCCGTCTCCCGCCCCCCGGCACTCCGTCCGTCCACGCCCCTCCGCGCCCCTGTCGACCCGTCAATTCAAGACGAACGGTGACGAGGTGCGCGCGTTATGTGATGTGCTGGGGTCCGGTGCCGACAGCAGGCGTCGGTGCGCGGCTCCGGGGGAGGGCCGGGAACAGCCAGGGGGAGATGCGGGGAGCGAGGGAGGGGAGACACGCATGGGCCCCACGGAGCGAGGACGCCGACCCCAGGGCAGCACCCAACGCCAGTCCCGATCCAGCACCGAACAGCCGTCCCTGGCCAGCACCGACGAGTCGTCCGTGGCCAGCACCGACCAGAGCCCGCAAGGCGGCACCGAGCAGCGCCCGCCATCCAGCACCGGCCAGCGCCCCCGATCCAGCCCCGACCGCCCGCCGATCCGGCGATGGGAGTCCGGTGCGCTCGCGCATGGGGTCACCGACCCCTTCGGGCAGGGCCCGTTGCCCTGGCTGCGCGGCAGTGAGCACTACTTCGGGGACACCGGCCAGGTCGTCCCCTGGTACGTCGACCTCGCCCCGGCCCCAGGTGCGACCGCGACAGACCCGGTGACCGGGACCACGACAGACGGGGCTACGACGGAGAAGGCAACCGGCACCGCCACCGAAACACCAACCGACACCGCCACCGAAACCGCCACAGAATTCCCCCGCCCCCGAACCCGGCCACCCCACCCGCACCCCCACAACAAACCCACCCCAGCCACCGCCACCGCCACCACGGGTCTCCGCACCGCCGATGACGTGCACCGTCAGATCAAGGGCTTCACCTCCACCGGCGCCGTAGCCCCCGGTGAGGTGGTCGATTTTCATGTCACCGTCGATCCGCCGCAGGAGTTCAGCGTCGACGTCTACCGGATCGGGCACTACGGCGGTGACGGTGCCGCCAAGATCACCACCAGCCCCCGGCTCTCCGGTATCGTCCAGCCGCCGCCGCTCACCGCGGACCGTACGGTCTCCTGTCACCACTGGTGGCTCTCCTGGCGGCTCCAGATCCCGAGTTACTGGAACATCGGGGCGTACGTCGCCGTCCTCACCACCGCCGACGGTTACCGCTCGCACATCCCGTTCACGGTCCGCGACAGCCACCCCGCCGACCTGCTGCTTCTCCTGCCGGACATCACCTGGCAGGCGTACAACCTCTATCCGGAGGACGGGCGTACGGGCGCGAGCCTGTACCACGCCTGGGACGACGACGGGCGTCTGCTCGGCGAGAACGACGCGGCCATGACGGTCTCCTTCGACCGCCCGTACGCGGGCGCGGGCCTGCCCCTGCACGTAGGCCACGCCTACGATTTCATCCGCTGGGCCGAGCGGTACGGCTACGACCTCGCCTACGCCGACGCCCGCGATCTGCACGCGGGCCGCATCGACCCCACCCGCTACCGCGGCCTGGTCTTCCCCGGCCACGACGAGTACTGGTCGGTCCCCATGCGCCGTACCGCCGAACTCGCCCGGGACAACGGCACCTCGCTCGTCTTCCTGTCCGCCAACACCCTGTACTGGCAGGTGGAGTTGAGCCCCTCCCCGGCCGGGATCCCGGACCGCCTGCTCACCTGCCGCAAGCGCCGCGGACCCGGCCGCTCCGCCCTGTGGCGCGAGGCCGACCGGGCCGAGCAGCTGCTCCTCGGCATCCAGTACGCGGGCCGCGTCCCCGAGCCGCACCCACTCGTCGTACGCAACGCCGACCACTGGCTGTGGGAGGCGACCGGCGCGCACGAGGGGGACGCGCTCGAGGGCCTGGTCGCGGGCGAGGCCGACCGCTACTTCCCGCGCACCGCGCTGCCCGAGCACCAGAGCCGCATCCTGCTCGCCCACTCGCCGTACCGCGACGGCGACGGCGCCCGCCGCCACCAGGAGACCTCCCTGTACCGCGCCCCCTCCGGGGCCCTGGTCTTCGCCTCCGGAACCTTTGCCTGGTCCCCGGCCCTGGACCGGCCGGGCCATGTGGATCCCCGTATTCAGCGCGCCACGGCCAACCTCCTGGACCGCATCTGCAAACGTGACTGACGACCGGCAGACGTCACCGGCGGACGTCACCGACGCACGCCACCCGCACCGACGCACGCCACCCGCGGAGAATGCGACCGAGCCACCCCTGGCCAAAGATCCTCTCCGCATACGGGAGAATCGGATCACTTGGCCGTAACCACGGGGAGGAACCGTGTCCGGATTCGTAGAAAAGCCTGAGCCGATGCAGGTTCCCGGCCTCGTGCACCTGCACACCGGCAAGGTGCGCGACCTGTACCAGAACGAGGCGGGCGACCTCGTCATGGTCGCGAGCGACCGCTTGTCCGCGTACGACTGGGTGCTGCCCAGCGAGATCCCCGACAAGGGCCGGGTGCTCACCCAGCTTTCCCTGTGGTGGTTCGAGCAGCTCGTGGACCTGGTCCCGAACCACGTCCTGTCCACCGAGCTCCCGCCCGGCGCCCCCGCCGACTGGGCCGGTCGCACGCTGATCTGCAAGTCGCTGCGGATGGTGCCGGTCGAGTGCGTGGCCCGCGGCTACCTCACCGGGTCCGGCCTGGTCGAGTACAACGAGTCCCGCACCGTCTGCGGCCTCGCCCTGCCCGAGGGCCTGGTGGACGGCTCCGAGCTGCCCGCGCCGATCTTCACCCCGGCCACCAAGGCCGCGGTCGGCGAGCACGACGAGAACGTGTCGTACGAGGAGGTGGCCCGCCAGGTCGGCGCCGAGACCGCCGCCCAGCTGCGCCAGGCGACCCTCGCCGTCTACAGCCGGGCCCGGGACATCGCGCGCGACCGCGGCATCATCCTCGCGGACACCAAGTTCGAGTTCGGCTTCACCGGGGCCGACGGCAATGGGGCCGACGGCAACGGCAACGGTGACGGTGAACTGGTCCTCGCCGACGAGGTCCTGACCCCGGACTCCTCCCGCTTCTGGCCCGCCGACAGCTGGGAGCCGGGCCGCGCGCAGCCGTCCTTCGACAAGCAGTACGTCCGCGACTGGCTGACCTCCGCGGCCTCCGGCTGGGACCGCAAGAGCGAGCAGCCGCCGCCCCCGCTGCCGACCGAGGTCGTGGAGCGGACCCGGGCCAAGTACATCGAGGCGTACGAGCGCCTGACGGGGACCAGCTGGTAGCGCCATCGCCACCGGCACCGGCCCCCGCGAACAGGGGGCCGGAAACGCCAAAGGCCCGGAGCCGAGGGCTCCGGGCCTTTGATCTGGAGCGGACGACCGGGCTCGAACCGGCGACCTCAACCTTGGCAAGGTTGCGCTCTACCAACTGAGCTACGTCCGCAAGGTGCCGCACCGCTTGGTGCGCATCCCACTATAGCCAACCTCGCTCGCGAGCGAGACGGACTGCGGCATGACGATTTTCGGCGCGCAGCTTCGAGACGGCCGACGAGAGGTAGTTGCGGACCGTGCCCGGGGAGAGCGCCGCCCGCTCCGCGATCTCCGTGACGGGCGCCCCGTCGGCCGCGAACTCCAGGACCTCGGCCTCTCGCGCGGTCAGCGGCGAGTCCCCGGCGGAGATGGCGTCGGCCGCCAACTCCGGGTCCACATAACGGTTTCCCGCGTACACGGTACGGATGATCTCGGCGAGCCGCTGCGCGCTGACGGTCTTCGGCACAAAGCCCCGTACGCCCGCCTCCAGGGCCCGCTTCAGATGCCCGGGGCGACCATGACTCGTCACGATCATGGTCTGGCAGCCGGGGAGTTCGGACCTCAGGGATGTGGCCACACTCACACCGTCCGCGCCCGGCATCTGCAGGTCGAGCACGGCGACGTCGGGCTGGTGCGCCCGCGCCATGGCGAGCGCCTCGGGCCCGGACGCGGCCTCGGCGACCACGGTGAGGTCGTCCTCCAGGGCGAGCAGGGCGGCGAGGGCGCCGCGGATGAGGTGCTCGTCGTCGGCCAGCAGGATGCGGAGCTCACGGGCGGTCGGCCGACGGTTCTCCTCGGTCACCGGGTGCTCCTTTCGGCCTGCGCGGAGGACGCGCGCCGTTCACGCTGTTCGTCTCGTACGTCGCCGGTTTCCTGGTCGTCCCGTACGCCACCGGTCCCCTGTTCGTCTCGTACGTCACCGGTCCGCTGCTCGTCCCGTACGTCACCGGTTTCCTGGTCGTCTCGTACGTCGCCGGCCCCCTGTTCGTCCCGTACGTCACCGGCCCCCTGTTCGTCCCGTACACCACCGGTCCCCCGTTCATCCCGTCCGTCACCGGCCTCGCCCACCGGCACCTCCGCCCGCAACCGGAACCGTCCCCCACGCACCGGCCCCGCCGTCAGCTCCCCATTCACCTCGGCAAGCCGCTCCCGCAGGCCGACCAGGCCCGAGCCGCCCGATCGCCCCTGGGCGGGCTGCCGTACTCCGTCGTTCTCGACGATGAGCTCGGCCCGTCCCTCCGTCACCGACAGGACCACCGAGCAGTGCTCGGCGTCCCCGTGCCGCAGCACATTCGTGGCCGCCTCCCGCACCACCCAGCCGAGCGCCGAGTGGACCGAGGCGGGCAGTGCCCGCGCCGCGTCGGCGCCGAGCACCCGGCAGGTGATCCCGGCCGCCGTCAGGACGCCCTGCGCCCCGGCGAGTTCCGCCTCGAGGCCGGTCTCGCGGTAGCCGCGTACGACCTCTCGGACCTCCCGCTGGGACTCCTGGGCGATCCGCTGCACCTCGGTCATCTGATCCACGGCCTCCGGGCGTCCGCGCCGGGCCAGCTGCACCGCGAGCTCGCTCTTGAGGGCGACCACGGCGAGGTTCCGGCCCAGTACGTCGTGCAGATCGCGGCCGAACCGCAGCCGCTCCTCGGCGACGGCGAGCCGCGCCTGCACGTCCCGGGCCTCGCGCAGCTCGTACATCACGCCGAGGACCCAGGCGGAGCAGCGCACGGAGGGCGCCATGATGCCGCCCATGTACGCCATGCCGAAGAACGACGGCACCACGACGGTGACGTCCGCCCCGGCCAGGGCCATCACCCCACAGGTCGCGAGGGACACGGCGAGCACGACGAGGAGCGCGGTCCACACCCGCACAAGCAGGCAGTAGCCGCACACGAACGGCACCAACGCCACCCCGACCGCCGTGTAGAGCGCGGGGAACTCGGCATACCCGGTGGCCGCCGCGAGCGCCAGCACGCCCGCGAACACCGCCACCATCAGGGCCGCCCCGGCCCCGGCCCGCCACCGGGGCACCGAACCCCTGCCGATGCGCTCGTCGAACGAGGCTTTGACGAGCCGGGTACTCCACACCCCCTGGGCGGCCGAGAGCAGCACCACGGCGGCGATCAGCGGCCAGGGCGCGGCATGCCGCACGGGACGGGTCACCGAGAGGGCGATCACCACCAGGACGGAGACCCAGACGAAGGCATGCACCGCCCCTCGCGTATACAGCTCGACCCGGTCGAAGTCGCTGCGCCCTCGCAGGGCCCGGATCCGCATCAACACCCTCTGCTCCCAGTCTTGGTCAGCCGCGCCGGTCAGCCGCGCCGGTCAGCCGCGCCGGTCAGCGGCGCCGGTCAGCGGCGCCCGGACCAGCTCAGCGCCGCGGCTCCCAGCGGAACCACCGCCGTACAGCAAACACCGCGATCACGACCCAGGCCACCCCGGTCGCCAGCGCGCCGAGCGTCTCGTACGCGGAGAGCTCCCCGGTCAGACCGCCGCGCACCAGCGTGATCGCGGGCGAGAACGGGAGCAGTTCGCAGATCGAGGCGAGGCGGTCCGGGAAGACCGAAAGGGGCACGGTCATGCCGGAGCCGATCATCGACACGATCACCAACGGCAGGCTCATCACCTGCGCACTCTCCGCGGTCCGGCTCACCGACGCCGTGACCGCGCCGAAGGCCGCCGCGAGCAGCAGCCCGAGGATCACGCCGAGCACCGTCAGATACACCGCCTTCGGCGCCCCCAGGTCGAACAGGAGCGCAAAGGCGACCGACACCACCACGCACTGGAGCAGCCCGATCAGGACCGACGGCAGCGCCGCCCCGGCCAGGACCTCCGGGTCCCGCAGCTCGCCGGTGCGCAGCCGCTTGAGCACCAGCTCCTCACGGCGTACGACGAAGACGTTGGTCACCGCGCTGTAGACGGCGAAGAGCAGCGAGAACCCGATCGCCGCGGGCAGCAGCAGCTCCCCGACGGAGAACCCGGAGTCGGCGAAGCTGTCCTTCGCGGTGGAGTAGACGCTGAAGGGCAGCACGAGCGGCACGATGAGCGCCGTGAAGAGCACGCCCTTGTTGCGCGCGAGCAGCGTCAGCTCGGCCCGGGCGAGTGCGGTCATCCGCCCCATCGGGGTGGTCCGCGCGGGCGCGCCAGTCGCCCGGGTGTCCGGGTTGATCGTCCCCGTGCTCATACCGCCGTCTCCTTCGCCCACGCGCCCGCCGACACGTTCTTCACGTCTTCTCCGCCTGCTACGTCGTCTCCGGCCCGCACATCCCGCGCGATCTGGAGGAACGCCTCCTCCAGGGAGGCGGAGCGCACATCGAGGCCGCGCAGTTCGACCCCCGCTTCCTGGGCCCACAACAGCAGCCCGGTGGCGGCCCGTTGCAGCTCATGGGTACGGAGCTTCACGGTCCGCCCGGCCGTTTCGTGTGCCGTCACGCCGAGTGCGCCGAGCGGCGGCAGGTCGCCGAGGTGGTAGTCGTCGGGCAGCTCGAAGGCGATGCGCGAGGGCTGTGCGGCGGTCACCTCGGCCGGTGTGCCGGTCACGGCGAGCTGCCCCTCGTGCAGGATGGCGAGCCGGTCGGCGAGCGACTCGGCCTCCTCCAGGTAGTGCGTGGTGAGCAGCACGGTGGTGCCGCCCGCACGCAGGGCGCGTACCAACTCCCAGGTCTCCAGGCGGCCTTCGGCGTCGAGCCCGGTGGTCGGCTCGTCGAGGAAGAGCACCTCGGGCCGCCCGAGCAGCGCGAGCGCCAGGTCGAGCCGCCGCTTCTCGCCCCCGGAGAGCTGCTTGATCCGCACGTCGGCCCGTTTACCGAGCCCGACGAGCTCCAGGGCCTCGCCCACGGGACGGGCCCCGCTGGTGGTCCCGGCCCACATGCGGATCGCCTCGGTGACGGTCAGTTCGGCCGGGAAGCCGCCTTCCTGGAGCATCACGCCGATCCTGGGGCGTACGTGGCCGCGTTCGCCGTACGGATCGTGGCCGAGCACCCGGACCCGCCCGCCCGTCGGCCTGGCCAGGCCCTCGAGCAGTTCGACGGTCGAGGTCTTGCCGGCGCCGTTGGTGCCGAGCAGCGCGAACAGTTCGCCCCGCCCGACGCCGAACGAAATCCCCCGGACCGCTTCGAAGCCGCCCCCGTACACGCGCCGCAGATCGGTGACATCGATCACCCGCTCCGCGCCGCCCGCTTCTGTAGTCGCTGTCGCAGTCATGCCTTCAGCTTTTCGCGCCCCGGGGCGGCCGGGCAGTGCGCGCTGTCATGACCTCACATGACAAATGTCAGTGCCCGAGAACCCATACGACGCACGAGAACGAACGACATATGAAGCACGAGAACGGCAACACGAGAAAGACCCCGGTCCGTGGACCGGGGTCTTTCTTCATGGAGCGAACGACGAGGTTCGAACTCGCGACCTCAACCTTGGCAAGGTTGCGCTCTACCAACTGAGCTACGTTCGCATTGCCTCCGACCGGCTCTCACCGATCGGCGCGAGCACCACCTTACCTGATCCACCGGAGTGCCCGGTAACTCGGTATGTGATGCAGAGCGGGTGACAGGAATTGCACACTGCGCCTCCCCCCTGGAAGGGGGGTGTTCTGCTACTGAACTACACCCGCGCGTCCTCCGCGTTTCCCGGCCTTTCGGCCCGGCCCCGCGGCGCGCTCCAGACTTTAGCCGACCTGCGGGGGTGGAGCGCAAGTCGGCTCCGTGCGCGACCTGGTCGCGGCTCCGTGCGCGACCTGATGGCGGCCCGGGGCGGGGCCCTGGGCCGCCGGTCCGTCAGTTGGCTGCCCGGTCCGTCAGTTGGCCGCCTCGAACGCCTCGTAGACCTTCTTCGGGATCCGGCCGCGGGCCGGGACATCCATCTTGTGCGAGCGCGCCCAGGCCCGGACCGCGGCCGGATCCGCGGTCACGGCCGTGTGCTTGGGGGTCGGTGCGCCCTTGCCGGCCTTGGCCGCCTTGGCGGCCTTGCCTGCCCTGGTCGCCTTGTGCCTGCGTCCGGCCTCCACGTAGGGGGCGAGGGCCTCGCGCAGTTTCTTGGCGTTGGCTTCATTGAGGTCGATCTCATACGACTTGCCGTCCAGGCCGAAGACGACCGTTTCCGCCGCTTCTCCGCCGTCGATGTCGTCGAAGAGAGTGACCACGACACGTTGCGCCACGAATATCGGTCCCTTCATTGCGGAATCACTGCTCCGGCCACCTGGCTGTGGCCTGCGGTGATGCCGACTGGGTCTGTTATTGAGGCCGAGTCGGGGTGAGCGCGGTATCTGAACGCTTTCCCGGACTATTGCCCCACCATCGGTGGATTTCCTTTCTACCGCGCTCGGCATTGCCAAGGGAACCCGACTAAATCTTCCCGCGTGTCCGGGGGCAATGCGGGGCGGGTGAATTTTTCCGGGATTTTCCCCGAGCGGTCGCCGTACATACGCCGACGTGACGGCCATCACGTAGAACCCTACGAATCTACCCGCGTAGAAATTCTGGTCGGATACGCTGAAGGAACCGTTCTCAGCACCACACCACCGGGAGTGCCAGTGGCACGCGTCGTAGTCGACGTCATGCTCAAGCCGGAGATCCTCGACCCCCAGGGCCAGGCGGTGCAGCGTGCGCTGCCGCGCCTGGGCTTCGAGGGCATCGCGGACGTACGTCAGGGCAAGCGTTTCGAGCTCGAGGTGGCGGGGCCGGTCGACGAGGCCGCCCTCGCCCGAATCCACGAAATGGCCGAGACCTTCCTGGCCAACACAGTGATCGAGGACTTCGTCGTCAAGATCGAAGACGCCGAAGGCACTGAACAGGCTGTTTCCGTGGGGGAGTCGAAGTGACTGCCCGCATCGGAGTCGTCACCTTTCCCGGCACCCTCGACGACCGCGACACCCAGCGCGCGGTCCGGGTCGCCGGTGCGGAAGCCGTGCCGCTGTGGCACCGCGACAAGGACCTGAAGCAGGTCGACGCCGTGGTTCTGCCCGGCGGTTTCAGTTACGGCGACTATCTGCGGGCCGGGGCGATCTCCCGGTTCTCGCCGCTGATGGAGTCGTTGATCGAGCAGGCGAAGTCCGGAATGCCGGTGCTCGGCATCTGTAACGGCTTCCAGGTACTCACCGAGTGCCATCTGCTGCCCGGCGCGATGCTCCGTAACGACCATCTGCACTTCATCTGCCGCGACCAGAAGCTGCGCGTCGAGACCACCAAGACCGCCTGGACCTCGGACTACGAGCAGGGCCAGGAGATCTCCATCCCGCTCAAGAACATCGACGGGCGGTACGTCGCCGACGAGCGCACCCTGGACCTCCTTGAGGCCGAGGGCCGGGTCGCCTTCCGGTACCTCGACATGAACCCGAACGGTTCGCTCCGCGACATCGCCGGGATCAGCAACGAGGCGGGCAACGTCGTCGGCCTCATGCCGCACCCCGAGCACGCCGTGGAGCCGCTGGTCGGCACCGGCCGCACCGACGGCCTCGGCTTCTTCACCTCGATCCTCAAGAACCTCCTGCAGAAGGCCAGCGCCTGATGAGCCTCGACACCGTCAAGCACGCCGCAGAGACCCCCGAGACCGAGCTGCCCTGGAAGGAACTCGGCCTCAAGCAGGACGAGTACGAGCGCATCCGCGAGATCCTCGGCCGCCGCCCCACCGGCGCCGAACTCGCCATGTACTCGGTGATGTGGAGCGAGCACTGCTCGTACAAGAGCAGCAAGGTCCACCTGAAGCAGTTCGGCGAGAAGGCCCCCGAGAACGACGCGCTGCTCGTCGGCATCGGCGAGAACGCGGGGGTCGTCGACGTCGGCCAGGGGTACGCGGTGACCTTCAAGGTCGAGTCGCACAACCACCCCTCGTACATCGAGCCCTACCAGGGCGCGGCCACCGGCGTCGGCGGCATCGTCCGCGACATCCTCGCCATGGGCGCACGCCCGGTCGCCGTCGTCGACCCGCTGCGCTTCGGCGCCGCCGACCACCCCGACACCAAGCGGGTGCTCCCCGGCGTCGTCGCGGGCATCGGCGGCTACGGCAACTGCCTGGGCCTGCCGAACATCGGCGGCGAGGTCGTCTTCGACGCCTGCTACCAGGGCAACCCGCTGGTGAACGCCGGGTGCATCGGCGTCATGAAGCACGAGGACATCCACCTCGCGAAGGCCTCCGGGGCGGGCAACAAGGTCATCCTGTACGGCGCCCGCACCGGCGGCGACGGCATCGGCGGCGTCTCGGTCCTGGCCTCGGAGACCTTCGACTCGACCGGGCCCTCGCGCCGCCCGGCCGTCCAGGTCGGCGACCCCTTCCAGGAGAAGCTGCTCATCGAGTGCACCCTTGAGATCTTCAAGGAGGACCTCGTCGCGGGCATCCAGGACCTGGGCGGTGCCGGACTCTCCTGCGCCACCAGCGAGCTGGCCTCGGCCGGTTCGGGCGGCATGCGCGTCGAGCTGGACACCGTACCGCTGCGGGACGCGACCCTCTCGCCCGAGGAAATCCTCATGAGCGAGTCGCAGGAACGCATGTGCGCGATCGTCGAGCCCGGCAAGGTCGACCGCTTCCTGGAGATCTGCGAGAAGTGGGACGTCATCGCCACCGTCATCGGTGAGGTCACCGACGGCGAGCGCCTGGAGATCTTCTGGCACGGCGAGCAGATCGTCGACGTACCGCCGCGCACGGTCGCCCACGAGGGCCCGGTCTACCACCGCCCGTACCACCGCCCCGACTGGCAGGACGCACTCCAGGCCGACGACGCGGGCAAGCTGCCCCGACCGGGCACGTCGGACGAGCTGCGGGCGCAGGTCCTCAAGGTCGTCGGCTCGCCGAACCAGGCCTCCAAGGCGTGGATCACCGACCAGTACGACCGCTTCGTGCAGGGCAACACCGTGCTCGCCCAGCCCGAGGACTCCGGCATGGTCCGCATCGACGAGGAGTCGAACCTCGGCGTGGCCATGGCGACGGACGGCAACGGCCGGTACGCGAAGCTCGACCCGTACACGGGCACGCAGCTCGCGCTCGCGGAGTCGTACCGCAATGTCGCCGCCACCGGCGCCAAGCCTCTCGCCATCTCCAACTGCCTGAACTTCGGCTCGCCCGAGGACCCGGCGGTGATGTGGCAGTTCGCGGAGGCGACGCGGGGACTGGCGGACGCCTGCCTGGAGCTGGGCACCCCGGTCACGGGCGGCAACGTCTCGCTCTACAACCAGACCGGTGAGACGGCGATCCACCCGACGCCCGTCGTGGCGGTGCTCGGCGTGATCGACGACGTCACGCGGCGCACCCCGCAGGCCTTCGCCGAGCAGGGTCAGCTGCTCTACCTGCTCGGTGAGACCCGCGAGGAGTTCGGCGGCTCGGCCTGGTCGCAGGTCGTCCACGACCACCTCGGCGGTCTTCCCCCGGCCGTGGACCTGGACCGGGAGCGGCTGCTCGCCGAGATCCTGATCTCCGCCTCGCGTGACGGCATGATCGACGCCGCGCACGACCTGTCCGACGGCGGCCTGATCCAGGCGGTCGTGGAGTCCTGCCTGCGCGGCGGGAACGGGGCGCGGCTCGCGGTCCCGGACGGCCTGTCCGCGTTCACCTTCCTGTTCTCCGAGTCGGCGGGCCGCGCGGTGGTGTCCGTGCCGCGCAGCGAGGAGCTCCGGTTCACCGACATGTGCGGTGCGCGGGGGCTTCCGGCGACGCGGATCGGCGTCGTCGACGGCGACGAGGTCGAGGTGCAGGGCGAGTTCGGCATCGCGCTGAGCGAGCTGCGCTCGGCCCATGAGGAGACGATCCCGGGGCTGCTCGCCTGAGGTTGCCCCACAGGGCCAGGAGTCCCGTCCGGAATCTCCGGGCGGGACTCCGGCGCTCCGGAATAGGGTCAGGATCATGCCCCCGTCCAAGAAGCGCCCCCGCTCCTACGACCACGCCAAGATCCGCGCCGCGGTCCTCGCCCAGTTCGACGCCGTACGCGAAGCCGTACTCGCCCTGGACGAGGAGCGGCTCGCCCGGCCCACGCACCTCGGCGACTGGACCGTACGGGAGCTGGCCGTACACCTGGGCATGGCCACCAGGGCGGTGAGCCGGAGCCTGGCGCAGCCCGCGCCGGAATGCGCCGAACTCGCCCTGGTCGACTGGCCGCTCGCGACGCTCGACGTCGTCGGGACGGTGGCCGACGTCACCCGGCAGCTCGCGAAGGAGACCGAGGACCTGGAGGCGTACTACGCGGACATCGCTTCCCGGCTCGAGGAACAGCTGGCCGTGGAGCCCGACACCCGCATCGTCGCCACCCGGCTCGGCGCCATGACGCTGGGGGACTTCCTGGTCACCCGCACCATCGAACTCATCGTGCACACCGACGACTTGAACCGCGCCGCCGGGATCGAGGTCCCCTTCGAGCGCCAGGCGCTGGCCGCCTGCACCCGGCTGCTCGCCGACACGCTGGCGCGGAAGGCGCCTGGCGCCTCCACCGAGGTGCGGATCCCGCCGTACGCCGTGGTGCAGTGCGTCGAGGGGCCCCGGCACACCCGCGGTACGCCGCCCAACGTGGTCGAGACCGACCCGCTGACCTGGGTCCGCCTGGCCACCGGCCGCGCGGACTGGGCGACCGCCCTGGACGAGGCCAAGGTGAGCGCGAGCGGCGAGCGGGCCGACCTGTCGGCCCTGTTGCCCCTGCTGAGCTAGCCCCCAAGGACCTGGCGAAAACCAAACGGAACCGGTCCTCCGGGTCTCCCGTCACATCGGCATGCACAAGCAGCGAAAGAACCTCAGCGCCGTCAGTGTCGTCAGCACCGCCGCTGCCCTCGGGCTGCTCACCGCCTGCGGAGGTGCCGAGAAGACCGGAGCCGGAGCCGGGGACGACCCGGCCGAGCCCAAGGTGCCCGTGACCGGCACGCACTGGACCGTGGACAGCGTCACGCTGGGCGGCAAGAAGACCGAGGTCCCCGGCACCAAGGCCCACGTCTCCTTCGACAGCAAGGGCCGGGCCTCGGGCAACTTCGGCTGCAATGGCTTCGGCGGAAACGTCTCGATCGAGGGCGACACCATCAAGGTCGACAAGGTCGCCAAGACCGAGATGTCCTGCGGAGAGAAGATCGACGACCTGGAGGCCGCCCTGACGGACGCGCTCCAGGGCAAGCTCAAGGCCAAGGTCTCGGGCGACAGCCTGACCCTGACCACGGAGAAGGGCGACTCCATCACGCTCACCGCGGAGAAGCCCGCCGAACTGGTCGGCACCCGCTGGGAGCTGACCGGCACCGTCCGCAAGGACGTCGCGACCACCCTGCCCAAGGACGCCAAGGACGCACACCTGATCTTCGACAAGAACGGCACCGTCCACGGCAACCTCGGCTGCAACGAGATCAACGCCAAGGCCAAGGTCACCGACGGAAAGATCGAACTCGGCACCCCGCGTCTTACCCGCAAGATGTGCTCGCCGGACGTCATGAAGTCCGAGCAGGAGCTGGTGAAGCTCTTCGATTCGACCGTCGACTATGAGATCGAACACCGTACGCTCCACATCACCGGCAAGGACGGCACCGGCCTCAACGCCAGCGCCGCCGAGAAGAAGGGCAAATAAGCCGAGGAGCAGCGGAAATACGGAGAAGCAACGGGGGAGCAGCCGACGAGGTCGCGGGGCCCGTCACAGCCCGTGACGGGTATCCCCAATTCGGACCAGTGGTCGACCTCGCCTACACTCGAGGTGTGCCTCGTGGTGATGGACGACTCAACCACGACCTGCTCCCCGGCGAGAAGGGCCCCCAGGACGCTTGCGGCGTCTTCGGTGTCTGGGCTCCGGGCGAAGAGGTCGCCAAGCTCACCTATTTCGGACTGTATGCCCTGCAGCACCGCGGACAGGAATCCGCGGGCATTGCAGTGAGCAACGGGTCCCAGATTCTTGTCTTCAAGGACATGGGTCTGGTCTCGCAAGTCTTCGACGAAACCTCGCTCGGCTCTCTCCAGGGCCATATCGCGGTCGGTCACGCCCGCTACTCCACCACCGGAGCCTCGGTGTGGGAGAACGCGCAGCCGACGTTCCGTGCCACCGCGCACGGCTCGATCGCGCTCGGCCACAACGGCAACCTGGTCAACACGGCCCAGCTCGCCGAACTGGTCGCCGACCTGCCGAAGGAGAACGGCCGCGCCACCCAGGTCGCCGCCACCAATGACACGGACCTGGTCACGGCCCTGCTCGCGGGCCAGGTCGACGACGACGGCAAGCCGCTGACCGTGGAGGAGGCGGCCCCCAAGGTCCTTCCGCACGTCATGGGCGCCTTCTCGCTCGTCTTCATGGACGAGCAGACGCTGTACGCGGCCCGTGACCCGCAGGGCATCCGCCCGCTGGTCCTCGGCCGCCTGGAGCGCGGCTGGGTGGTCGCCTCCGAGAGCGCCGCCCTGGACATCTGCGGTGCGGCGTACGTCCGTGAGGTGGAACCCGGCGAGCTCGTCGCCATCGACGAGAACGGTCTCCGCAGCAGCCGGTTCGCAGAGGCAAAGCCCAAGGGCTGTGTCTTCGAGTATGTGTACCTGGCGCGCCCGGACACCGACATCGCGGGCCGGAACGTCTATCTGTCCCGGGTCGAGATGGGCCGCAAGCTCGCCCAGGAGGCCCCGGCGGAGGCGGATCTGGTCATAGCGACCCCGGAGTCCGGCACTCCGGCCGCGATCGGCTACGCCGAGGCCAGCGGCATCCCGTACGGCGCGGGCCTGGTGAAGAACGCATACGTCGGTCGTACGTTCATCCAGCCCTCGCAGACCATCCGCCAGCTCGGCATCCGCCTCAAGCTCAACCCGCTCAAGGAAGTGATCAAGGGCAAGCGCCTGGTGGTCGTGGACGACTCGATCGTCCGCGGCAACACCCAGCGCGCCCTGGTCCGGATGCTCCGCGAGGCCGGCGCGGCCGAGGTGCACGTCCGCATCTCGTCGCCGCCCGTGAAGTGGCCCTGCTTCTTCGGCATCGACTTCGCCACCCGCGCCGAGCTGATCGCCAACGGCATGTCCGTCGAGGAGATCGGCACCTCCCTGGGCACCGACTCGCTCGCGTACATCTCCATCGACGGCATGATCGAGGCGACCACCATCGCCAAGCCGAACCTCTGCCGCGCCTGCTTCGACGGCGAGTACCCGATGGAGCTCCCCGACCCCGAGCTGCTCGGCAAGCAGCTCCTGGAGTCCGAGCTCGCCGCGGGCACGGCGGCCACGGCCGCCTCCGAAGCGGTGCGCCGCCCGTAACGCCGCACATCGCGCAGTAACGACACGAAAGCTCTCACTCACCATGTCTGAGTCCCCTAGTGCCGAGGGCGGCGCCAGCTACGCCTCTGCTTCCTACAAAACAGCGGGTGTCGACATCGAGGCGGGCGACCGCGCCGTCGAGCTCATGAAGGAGTGGGTCAAGAAGACCCAGCGCCCCGAGGTCGCGGGTCTCGGCGGCCTCGGCGGCTTCGCCGGGCTCTTCGACGCCTCGGCCCTCAAGCGGTACGAGCGCCCGCTGCTCGCCTCCGCCACCGACGGCGTCGGCACCAAGGTCGACATCGCCCGGCAGCTCGGGGTGTACGACACCATCGGCCACGACCTCGTTGCGATGGTCATGGACGACATCGTCGTCTGCGGCGCCGAGCCGCTGTTCATGACCGACTACATCTGCGTCGGCAAGGTACACGCGGAGCGCGTCGCCGCGATCGTGAAGGGCATCGCCGAGGGCTGTGTCCTGGCGGGCTGCTCCCTGGTCGGCGGCGAAACGGCCGAGCACCCGGGTCTGCTCGGCCCGGACGACTTCGACGTCGCGGGCGCCGGTACGGGCGTCGTGGAGGCCGACCGCGTGCTCGGCGCGGACCGCATCCGTAAGGGTGACGCGGTGATCGCCATGGCGTCGTCCGGCCTTCACTCCAACGGGTATTCGCTGGTGCGGCACGTGCTCTTCGACCGCGCGGGGATGAGCCTGGAGCAGGAGGTGGCGGAGTTCGGCCGGACCCTCGGCGAGGAGCTCCTGGAGCCCACCAAGATCTACTCCCTGGACTGCCTGGCTCTCATGCGCACCACCGAGGTGCACGCCTTCAGCCACATCACGGGCGGCGGCCTCGCGGCCAACCTGGCGCGGGTCGTCCCGGACGGCCTGCACGCCACGGTGGACCGCTCGGCCTGGAGCCCGGGCGCGGTCTTCGACCTCGTCGGCACGGCGGGCGCGGTGCAGCGCCTGGAGCTCGAGAAGACCCTGAACATGGGCGTCGGCATGATGGCCGTCGTCCCCGCCGAGTCCGCCGACGCGGCCCTGACCACGCTGGCCGACCGCGGCGTGGACGCCTGGGTGGCGGGCGAGATCGTCGAGCGCGGCGACCGCACCGAGGGCGCGAGCCTCACCGGCGACTACGCCCAGTAGCAGCGCGGAGGACAGCAGCAGAGGGCAGCACGAAACCCGGTCCGGCGAAAAGCCCCGGACCGGGTCTCGGATGCTGTTGAGAGCTGCTGCTGGCTGCTACGCAGTTGTTGCTAGCCGCTACGAGGTCAAGCGCCGCGACGCTGCGACGACGGACCGGACTCTTCGTCCTCTTCGTCCTCGTCGTCGTTGTACAGCTCCGCGTACCGCGCGTACGGGTCTTCCTCGTCTTCATCCTCGAACGGCTCGCCGTTCGGCGGCTGACTCGAAGTCGAAGCGCCCAGCTCATTGGCCAGACGCGATAGGTCCGTCCCACCGCTGCTGTACTTCAGCTGGCGGGCGACCTTCGTCTGCTTGGCCTTTGCCCGGCCGCGCCCCATGGCTCGACCCCCTTGGATATGGGGCTCAACGGCCCCAGAGTCTTGACACGCGTTCACAATTCAGAGCGGACTCTCCTCGGAGAGACCGGTCCGTAGGTGTTCAACGGTACCTGCTTCGGCGGCCATACGGTACGCCGCCCACAGGACGCGCCTCGCCCCCGACCCTGCGGAGAGCCTTGTCTCCGCTGGTCAACAGCGATTTTAACCTCTTCTTGGCGGACGACCCGCCGACGGGCGTGAGGCTTGTCTCGTCGCCCGTCGGCAGGAACCGGGACAACGCGTCGGGCGGCGGCTCAGCTCTTGCGGGCCTCCGCCATGCGCTGCTCGGCCAGGCGGTCCGCCGCGGCGGCCGGCGGAATCCCATCTGCCTTCGCGCGTGCGAATATCGCGAGCGTGGTCTCGTAGATCTTCGCCGCCTTGGCCTTGCAGCGGTCGAAGTCGAAGCCGTGCAGCTCGTCGGCGACCTGGATGACACCGCCCGCGTTCACGACGTAGTCCGGCGCGTAGAGGATGCCGCGGTCGGCGAGGTCCTTCTCGACGCCGGGGTGGGCGAGCTGGTTGTTGGCCGCGCCGCAGACCACCTTGGCGGTGAGCACCTGGACCGAGTCGTCGTTCAGGGCGCCGCCGAGCGCGCACGGAGCGTAGACGTCCAGACCCTCGGTGCGGATCAGCGCCTCGGTGTCTGCGACCGCGGTGACCGGGCCACCCTGGTGTCGCTCCAGGATCCGGCGTACCGACTCCTCGCGTACGTCGGTGATCACGACCTCGGCGCCGTCCTCGACGAGGTGCTCGACCAGGTGGTGACCGACCTTGCCGACCCCCGCGACGCCGACCTTGCGGCCGCGCAGCGTGGGCTCGCCCCACAGGTGCTGGGCCGAGGCGCGCATGCCCTGGTAGACGCCGTACGCGGTGAGCACCGAGGAGTCGCCGGCGCCGCCGTTCTCGGGCGAGCGGCCGGTGGTCCAGCGGCACTCGCGGGCGATGACGTCCATGTCGGCGACGTACGTGCCGACGTCGCAGGCCGTGACGTAGCGCCCGCCGAGCGAGGCCACGAACCGGCCGTAGGCGAGCAGGAGTTCCTCGCTCTTGATCCGGTCCGGGTCGCCGATGATCACGGCCTTGCCGCCGCCGTGCTCGAGGCCGGCCAGCGCGTTCTTGTACGACATGCCGCGGGCCAGGTTGAGCGCGTCGGCGACGGCCTCCTGCTCGGTGGCGTACGGGTAGAAGCGGGTGCCGCCGAGGGCGGGGCCCAGAGCGGTGGAGTGGATGGCGATGACGGCCTTGAGGCCACTGGCCCGGTCCTGGCAGAGGACCACTTGCTCATGTCCGCCCTGATCCGTGTGGAACAGGGTGTGCAGTACGTCGGCAGGCGCGCCGGTCACTTCGGTCACGGTGGTGACTCCCATGGGTGTAGCGGCGAATGGAACGACAGCTCTCCTGCGGGTGGGGAGCGCTGTGAGCAAGAGCGTACGACCTGTCACAGCCCTGCCGTGCCGCAGTGCCGTGGATCACTCTCTCGCGAGAGGGTGCCGTGGGACGATTTGCAGGGTTTTCCCGTCGGAACTCAGGGGAGGGAGCAGGGCGTGCCCAAGACCCCCGCCGCATCGGTCCATGTGCCGTACGCGGCCTATCTGCGCGTGTACGAGCCGCTCGCGGCCTTCCCGGAGCCGGAGCGCGCTCACTGGGCCCGGTACGCGGAGCGCGAGACGCTCCCCTCGTACCAGGACGAACTACGGCGCTCGCTGCGCGACTTGCTGGCCACACCGCCGGTGCCGGTGCCGGTGCACGAGAGCGGGGACGCGTTCGTCACGTACGTCGACGGGGTCCTGTGCGTGTGTCCGTGGCGGACCCGGCTGCGCGGCTGGCAGGCCCTGGGGGATCTCGCCGAGGAGCTGCCGCTGCCGGTGCTCGACGCGGTGCTTCCGCCGGTGGTGCGGCGCCAGGCGACGCAGGACTACGAGGACTGGCGCGAGCGCAATCCGGACGCGCGGCCCTGGATCCGCACCTCGACCTGGAACATCCCGCTGAACTGGTTCGTGCTCGTCTCGGACGAGGAGCGCCACTTCGACAAGGGCGGCTCGTCCGGCCAGGCCGTCGGAGGCCAGGATGCTGCCGGTCCGGAATCCGGTCCGGAATCCGGTCCGGAATCCGGTGGCCCGGCCTCCGATGATCCGGAGGCCAAGGGGCGGTGCTCGGCGCCGGTGCTGCGCTACCGGACGCCGATGGTCGAGGCCCGGCGCCGGGTCGCGCGCGGCCTGAAGGCGCTGCGGGACGCGATCGAGGAAGGGCCGCTGATCGACGGCCTGGTAGATGTGGGGCGGTGGCTCGAGGAATTCCACCCCCGCTCCCTGGTCGAGCTCGACTACGGCGGACTGGTGCACGCGCTCCCCGTGACGCACCTCGATGAGGACCACTCGGCGGCGGATGTCGCCGAGGGCATCGAGGCGCTCCGCGAGGGGGACGGTGCGGCGGCCGGCGAGGCGTATGAGCGACTTATGGAGCGGTGGCGAGCGGTCCGCGACCGACAGTTCGCTAACTAGGGCAAAGCAGACAATTAGCCCATTCCCTGGCCTTTGGCATGCTTAGGGTGGGCCTATGGTCGAAGGTCGTGGGGGACGTAGGTCCCGATCCGGGCTTTTGTGTCAAGCGTGACGGACCGCACTAACCCCGCCCTTGCCCTCTTACCCTACCCTCGTGCCAAAATAGGACAAGGAGTCCGGGGAGGACTTAGGACTCCTTCCGCCCAACTGTGGGCGGAGTGCTCGGCGTTGCACTCCATGGGGGGCCTGATGACTCCTGATCTCCCTGTGACTGATCGTCACAAGGGCGTGACTGTCCGTTATGGCATAGTCCATCGGCTTCCGCCGCTGATGGACACCTGAGAGGGCAATTCCATCGGTTTGGCCGACGCGGCTGGACAGATGGTGTAGTTGTAGTGCCGAGGACAAGCCGTTCGTCCTATAACCGACTCGGCCCGCGTCCGCCATTTCGGGCAACGCGGGCCAAGGTGCAGAATTTAGAGGAATGAACCGAGAAGCTTCGGTTCTCCGAGGAGGCCGCTCATGACCGCTCGCACCCCTGATGCCGAGCCGCTGCTGACCCCGGCTGAGGTCGCAACGATGTTCCGCGTGGACCCGAAGACCGTCACGCGCTGGGCCAAGGCCGGCAAGCTGACGTCCATCCGCACGCTGGGTGGACACCGCCGTTACCGCGAGGCAGAGGTTCGCGCACTGCTTGCGGGTATTCCGCAGCAGCGCAGCGAAGCCTGAAGCACTGCGTAACACCGCATTGCCGGGCATCTCCGGGTCCCCCAACCCGTAGTAGCCCGAACAGCTCCATATGACGGGAGTTCGCCCCAACGGACTTCACGCCCGAGCAGCATCATGGGTACGTCATCGATCGCGCTGGACTCCGCCGGGTCCAGCGCGATCTTTTTGTTGCCCTCATCCATGGCCCGGAGTTGGCGCCTGAGCAGGGTCTGAGGGTGTGTCCCGGAGGTCCGGAGGTGCGCCGCGGTGGGGGTGCTGACGGAGTGTCGAGTGCCCTCCAGAGGCAGGTGCAATTGCACATATTAAATTGACCCCGTGTAGGGAGGGCGTAAAGTCGGGGGTTTCCTAAACTCGTTCGGTGACTCCCGTCACACACCGCGGCGCTTGTTTCGGCTGTAGTTCCTGCGCTATTAGGGCGAGTTGGGGATCGGCGGCGTGTCGGCGGCGCTGCCGGAAGGGCCGAGCCCTCCCCGGATTTCAGTCTGGCAGTGGCCGCCCGGCGGCGCAGGCGGCTTTCGTCATCGTCCGGCGGGACTTTCGTCCTCGGCCGCCTCCTGGGCGACGGAAGACGCCTCCTGGGGCCGCACCGCGGGCGGTTCGTGCGGATGCGAGGACCGCTCCATGGCGAGCCGCAGCAGCTGATGGCAGATCGGACAGTGCCGGGTGAGATGCCGGTACCCGGAGGCGGCGGCCAGATGGGCACGCAGCAGTGCGCGGGTCTTGTGCCGTCGTGCGGACGCGGGCATACGCGCCACCTCCCTCGGCCGTGTGGCCGCCCCAGGTACCCCTGCTGTGTGAGTACCGGTGGTGCGTGGCGGAGTCAAGACGCGCAGAAGCCCGCATCCGGAAGGATGCGGGCTTCTGACTGCTGCGGTCCTGACGGGATTTGCTGTACCCGATTGCGGCTGCGCCGCGGTGATGGCATGAGAAGGGCCCGCGTCCCTGGCGGGAGCGGGCCCTTACTCTCGATGCGGTCCTGACGGGATTTGAACCCGCGGCCTCCACCTTGACAGGGTGGCGAGCACTCCAAACTGCTCCACAGGACCTTGGTGCCGCGCCGTACTGCGTTGCGCTGCGAGAAGAGACTCTACAGGGCGGATGGCCGAGGGTCGAACTCGCTCTGTGCGCCTGGCCGGTCACGGTACGTGGGCCGTCGGACCGGCTTTGTCGGACCGGTTTCGTCGAACCGGCTTTATGGCGCCGCCGCGTCGATCGCCTTCACGATGCGCTTGTCCGAGACCGGGTACGCGGTGCCCAGGGCGTGCGCGAAGTAGCTGACCCGCAGTTCCTCGAGCATCCAGCGGATGTCCAGGACGTTCTGCGGCACCGGGCGCCCCTGCGGGAGCTGTTCGAGCAGCCAGGCGTACTCGTCCTGCATCTCGTGGACCTTCTGCATACGGGTGGTGTCCCGCTGCACGTTGGTCGGCATCTGCTGGAGGCGGCGGTCCGCGGCGACCAGATAGCGCATCAGGTCGGGCAGTCGGCGCAGGCCCGTGTCCGTGACGAAGCCGGGCTTTATCAGGGCGTCGATCTGGGCGCGTACGTCCGCGAGGTTGGCGAGCAGCGCCGGGCTCTTCGTCGACTTCAGGCGGCGCTCGCAGGACTGCCAGGCGGCGAGCACCTGCTGCACCTGGGAGACCGTGTGCACGGTGGCGTCGACGAGGTCGGCGCGCACTTTCTCGTACAGCTTGCGGTACGACTCCTCGTCCCAGGCCGGGCCGCCGAAGTCGGCGATCAGCTTGTCCGCGGCGGCCGTGGCGCAGTCGTCGACCAGGGCCTGGATGGAGCCGTGCGGGTTCGCGCTCAGGGTCAGCTTCTGCTGGTTGGTGAGCTTGCCGGTGGCGAACTTGGCCGGATTCACCGGGATGTTGAGAAGGATCAGGCGGCGGGTGCCGCGCCACATCGCCTGCTGCTGCTCGGACTCGCTGTCGTAGAGGCGTACGGAGAGGGAATCGCCGTCGGCGGGTTCGTCGACGAGTGCCGGGTAGGCCTTCACCGGCTGGCCCGCCCGCTTGGTCTCGAAGACGCGGTCGAGGGTGCCGATCGTCCAGTCCGTGAGGCCCGTGCGCTCGATGGCCGCGCCGCCGGAGCGCTCCGCGGTGGCCGCCGCGGCCTTGGAGATGGCCTTGCGGGCCTTGGGCTTGAGCTGGAGCTTGAGGGCTTCGAGGTCCTTGTCCTCGGCGAGCTTGCGGCGCCGCTCGTCGACGATCCGGAACGTGATCTTCAAGTGGTCGGGTACGCGGGACAGATCGAAGTCGTCCGCGTGCACCTGGATGCCCGTCATGCGGTGCAGCTCGCGGGCCAGAGTCGTGGGTAGGGGTTCCTGGAGCGGCACGGCCCGGTCCAGGAACTGCTTGGCGTAGTTCGGGGCCGGGACGCAGTGGCGGCGGATCGGCTTGGGGAGCGAGCGGATCAGTTCCGTCACCACCTCTTCGCGCAGGCCCGGAATCTGCCAGTCGAAGCCCTCGTCCGTGACCTGGTTGAGGACCTGGAGCGGGATGTGCACGGTCACGCCGTCCGCGTCCGCGCCCGGCTCGAACTGGTACGTCACGCGGAACTTCAGGTCGCCCTGCCGCCACGAGTCCGGGTAGTCCGCCTTCGTGACCGCCTCGGCGGACTCACGGATCAGCATCGAGCGCTCGAAGTCGAGGAGTTCGGGCTCCTCGCGCTTCTTGTGCTTCCACCAGGAGTCGAAGTGGGCGCCGGACACGACGTGTTCGGGGATGCGCTCATCGTAGAAGTCGAAGAGCGTCTCGTCGTCCACGAGGATGTCGCGGCGGCGCGCCCGGTGTTCCAGCTCCTCGACCTCGGTGAGCAGCTTGCGGTTGTCCGCGAAGAACTTGTGGTGGGTGCGCCAGTCGCCCTCGACCAGGGCGTTCCGGATGAACAGCTCTCGACTCGTCTCCGGGTCGATGCGGCCGTAGTTCACCTTGCGCTGGGCGACGATCGGGACGCCGTACAGCGTGACCTTCTCGTAGGCCATGACGGCCGCCTGGTCCTTCTCCCAGTGCGGCTCGCTGTAGGTGCGCTTGAGCAGGTGCCCGGCGAGCGGCTCGATCCACTCGGGTTCGATCTTCGCGTTGACCCGGGCCCAAAGCCGTGAGGTCTCCACCAGCTCGGCGGACATCACGAAGCGCGGCGGCTTCTTGAAGAGCGCCGAGCCCGGAAAGATCGCGAACTTGGCGTTCCGGGCGCCCAGGTACTCGTTCCGCCCACCGCGCTGCTTGGGGTCCTTCTCGCGGCTCTCCTTGGACTCCTTCACATCCTTCATGCCGATGTGCGAGAGCAGGCCGGACAGAAGAGAGACGTGGATACGGTCCTCGGGCGCGTCCTCGTCGTTGAGGTGGATGCCCATCTGCTTGGCGACCGTGCGCAGCTGCGTATAGATGTCCTGCCATTCGCGGATGCGCAGGAAGTTCAGATACTCCTGCTTGCACATCCGGCGGAACGAGGACGAGCCGCGCTCCTTCTGTTGCTCCCGGACGTACCGCCAGAGGTTGAGATACGCCAGGAAGTCGCTGGTCTCGTCCTTGAAGCGGGCGTGCTGCTGATCGGCCTGGGCCTGCTTCTCGGCCGGGCGCTCGCGCGGGTCCTGGATGGACAGGGCGGCCGCGATCACCATGACTTCGCGTACGCAACCGTTCTTGTCGGCCTCGATGACCATCCGGGCCAGGCGCGGGTCGACGGGGAGCTGGGCGAGCTGGCGGCCCATCGGGGTGAGCCGCTTGCGTACGTCCTTCTGCTGTATGTCCAACGCGCCCAGTTCCTGGAGGAGTTGGACGCCGTCGCGGATGTTCCGGTGGTCCGGCGGGTCGATGAAGGGGAACTTCTCGATGTCGCCGAGACCGGCCGCGGTCATCTGAAGAATGACGGAGGCGAGGTTCGTCCGCAGGATCTCCGCGTCCGTGAACTCCGGGCGGGCCTCGAAGTCGTCCTCGGAGTACAGGCGGATGCAGATGCCGTCGCTGGTGCGGCCGCAGCGGCCCTTGCGCTGGTTGGCGCTGGCCTGGCTGACCGGCTCGATGGGCAGCCGCTGCACCTTGGTGCGGTGGCTGTAGCGGGAGATCCGCGCCGTACCCGGGTCGATCACGTACTTGATGCCGGGGACGGTCAGCGAGGTCTCCGCGACGTTGGTCGCCAGAACGATCCTGCGGCCGCTGTGCCGCTGGAACACCCGGTGCTGCTCGGCGTGCGAGAGCCGCGCGTACAACGGCAGGATCTCGGTGTTCTTGAGCTTCTGCTTCGTGAGCGCGTCGGCGGTGTCGCGGATCTCCCGTTCGCCGGAGAGGAAGACCAGGATGTCGCCGGGGCCCTCGGCCTGTAGCTCGTCGACCGCGTCGCAGATCGCGCTGATCTGGTCGCGGTCGGCCTCCGCTGCGTTTTGATCGTCCTCTTCGAGGAGCGGCCGGTAGCGCACCTCCACCGGATACGTACGGCCGCTGACCTCCACGATCGGGGCGTCCCCGAAGTGCCGCGAGAAGCGCTCCGGGTCGATGGTCGCCGAGGTGATGACGACCTTCAGATCCGGCCGCTTCGGCAACAGCTGCGCGAGATAGCCGAGCAGGAAGTCGATGTTCAGGGACCGCTCGTGCGCCTCGTCGATGACGATCGTGTCGTACGCGCGCAGCTCCCGGTCCGTCTGGATCTCGGCGAGCAGGATGCCGTCCGTCATCAGCTTCACGGCCGTGCTGTCACCGACCTGGTCGGTGAACCGGACCTTCCAGCCGACCGCCTCGCCGAGCGGTGTGTCCAGCTCCTGCGCCACGCGCTCCGCGACCGTGCGCGCGGCGATGCGCCTCGGCTGCGTATGCCCGATCATGCCGCGCGCGCCACGCCCCAGCTCCAGGCAGATCTTGGGGATCTGCGTGGTCTTGCCGGAGCCGGTCTCACCGGCGACGATCACGACCTGGTGGTCGCGGATCGCCGCCAGGATCTCGTCCTTCTTCTGGCTGACCGGCAGCTGCGGCGGGTACGTGACCTCGGGCAGCGCGGCACGCCGGGCCTGCACCCGGGCAGCGGACTTCTCCGCCTCGGCCGCGATCTCGTCGAGTACGGCCTGGCGGGCCTCGGGCCTGCGAATCCGGCGGGTGCCCTCGAGGCGGCGGCCCAGGCGGTGCGCGTCTCGAAGCGTGCCCTCGTCGATAAGGCTGCGCAGGTCGCGAACGGCACGCAGCTCTCGTGGGTCAGCGTGGGAAGTAGACATACGGACTCCAGGATCTCACCCGCGCTCCGAAGCTGGCGAACCCATTTCCGGCGGCTTCCGGCGGCTCGGTGCGTGCGGCCCGCTGTCAGTGCGGTGGTGCAGTATGGGAGCCATGTTTCTCACGCCCGCCCGTCGCCGCCGCAGTGCCGCGGTGCGACTGGTGCTCGGCGTGCTCATGACGGTCTTCGGGCTCGGGCTGCTGTGCGTGGGGGCTGTGGGGGCCGTTGGGGGTGCGGGGGCTGCTTCGGGTGGCGCCGCTGCGGGCGGTGTTGATGCGGTACGCGTCACTGGTGCCGTCTCAGCACCGGTGACGGAGGTCACGGGTCCCGTCGCCAAGTCCGCTGACGGGGACGGGAACGGCGTCGGCTGCGGCAAGCGGGACCCGAGCGACCGCGGCTCCCAGCCGGGCGCCCCGACCCGCGGCGGCTCCGCGTACGAACAGCTCCTGACCACCCTGGCGTACGCCCACGGCGCCCCCGGCACCACGACGCCCGACGGCGCGCTGACCCATGCCGTCGCACCGGACCGCGGACCCCCGCCCCGGGATCCGCCCACACACGTCGAACTCTCCGTCCTGCGCGTGTAGGCCGCCGCTTCCGGCTGCCCTTCACGATGCTCAGGACAGGAGAAACAGACTGTTATGACCTTGCTGTCAGTGCTGCCCTCTCCGCAGCACGTGCGGCTCGCCTTGCGCGCCCCGGCCGCCTGGCCGCCCGCGCGCTGGGCCGTGGCGCTCGGCGCCGCCGTGCTCTGCGCGCTGCTGCTCGGCCTGCCCACGGCCGTGATCCCGAACCCGGTGTTCGGCCGCACCGTCCCGCCCGAGTGGTGGAACTACCCGGCGCTCGCGGCCTCCGCGCTGCTCGCGGGGCTGCTCCTCGCGACGTACGTCCGTACGGGCCGCCCAGCCGCGGACCCCGAGGCGGATTCCGACACGGAGACCGAGGCGGCCTCTGAGATGGCTTCTGAGACGGCCTCGAAGGCGGCCTCTGAGATGGCCTCCGAGACGGAACCGGAGGCCCGGCGCAGCTCGCGGCTCGGCTCCGCCGGTGCCGTCCTTTCCTTCCTCGCGGTCGGCTGTCCCGTCTGCAACAAGCTGGTGCTGCTCGCGCTCGGCACCTCCGGCGCGTTGAGCATCTGGGCACCGCTGCAGCCCGCGCTCGCCGTGCTCTCGCTCGGGCTGCTCGCCGTGGCCGCGGTGCGCCGTCTGGCGGGCGAGGTGGCCTGCCCAGCGACGCCCCTGACGACGCCCTGACGACGCCGTACAACGCATCCGAAACCCCTCGAACTTCCCGCACTTCCCGAACTTCGCGAACTTCCCCCGAACTCCCCTCTGGAGAACGAACCCTGATGTCCAAGATGTCCAAGCCCCCTGCCTCCGCGCCCGCCGCCACGAACCGGAGCCGCGGCCTCGTCATCGGCGCGGCCGTGCTCGTCGCCGCGCTGCTCCTCGGCGTCTTCTCGTACACGGCGACCAACCCCGGTTCGCAGGGCGGCAGTTCGGCCGACCAGCCCGTCGCCGATGTCTCCGCGGACCCGGAGGACGGCGTCTACCCGGAGCTGGAGAAGCTGGCCCGCCGCGACGCAGACGACACGCTCGCGCAGGGCAAGGCGGACGCCCCGGTCGTCCTGATCGAGTACGCCGACTTCAAGTGCGGCTACTGCGGCAAGTTCGCCCGGGACACCGAGCCCGACCTGGTGAAGAAGTACGTCGAGGACGGCACCCTGCGCATCGAGTGGCGCAACTTCCCGATCTTCGGCGCCGAGTCCGAGGCCGCCGCGCGCGCCGCCTGGGCGGCCGGGCAGCAGGGCCGCTTCTGGCAGTTCCACGAGGCGGCGTACGCCGAGGGGGTCAAGGAGAAGGGCTTCGGCGCCGACCGCCTGAAGGCACTCGCGAAGGAGGCCGGGATCGAGGACCTCGACCGCTTCGAGCGCGACCGGGGCAGCGACGCGGCGAAGCAGGCCGTCGGCAAGGACACCGAGGAGGCCTACAAGCTGGGCGCCACATCCACACCGTCCTTCCTGATCAACGGCCGCCCGATCGCGGGCGCCCAGCCGGACGAGGTCTTCACGCAGGCGATCGACGTGGCGGCGAAGACAGCGAAGACAGCGAAGGGCGCGAAGGGCGAGAAAAAGGGTGCCGAAGGCGGGTCCAAGTGACCGGCGACATCGGCTACCTGGCGGCGTTCCTCGGCGGTCTGCTCGCCCTGCTCAGCCCGTGCAGCGCGCTGCTCCTGCCCGCGTTCTTCGCGTACTCGATCGACAGCTCGTCCCGGCTCCTGGCCCGCACGGGCATCTTCTACCTGGGCCTGGCCACCACCCTGGTGCCGCTCGGGGCGGCCGGCTCGTACGCGGGCCGCTTCTTCTACGGCAACCGTGACCTGCTGGTCTTCATCGGCGGCTGGCTGATCATCGCGCTCGGCGTGGTGCAGATACTCGGCCTGGGCTTCGCGTCCCGGAAGCTCTCCGAGCTTTCCGGCCGCATCCGCCCGACGAGCGCCCTGTCGGTGTATGCCCTGGGTGCGGTCTACGGCCTGGCGGGCTTCTGCGCCGGGCCCATCCTCGGCAGCGTCCTGACGGTGGCGGCGGTCTCCGGTTCGCCCGTGTACGGCGGCGCGCTGCTCGCGGTCTACGCCCTCGGCATGGCAGTACCGCTCTTCCTCCTCGCACTGCTCTGGGACCGCTTCGACCTGGGCCGCAAGCGCTGGCTGCGCGGCCGCACCTTCGGCGTCGGCCGCTTCCAGCTGCATACGACGTCGCTGCTCTCGGGCCTGTTCTTCATCGCCCTCGGCACGCTGTTCCTGGCGTACGACGGGACGACCGCGCTGCCCGGCCTGCTCGACGTCGACGACTCCTTCGCGGTCGAACAGTGGGCCCGCGGCATCGGCGAGGCGGTCCCGGACGTGGTCCTGCTCGCGGCGGCGGTCGTCGCCGTGGCGCTGTTCCTCGCGATACGCACAGGGCGCCGCCGCCCGCGCCGAGACGAGGCGGCGAAGGCGGAGGACCGGACCGAGACCGCGAAGGCGGAGGGACAACGCGAGGGGTAACGCGAAGGGCCCCGTCCTGGAGGACGGGGCCCTTCGACTTTGTGGCTGGGGCCGGGGTCGAACCGGCGACCTTCCGCTTTTCAGGCGGACGCTCGTACCAACTGAGCTACCCAGCCACGAGGTTTCATGTGAAACCTCAGCGGTCCTGACGGGATTTGAACCCGCGGCCTCCACCTTGACAGGGTGGCGAGCACTCCAAACTGCTCCACAGGACCAAGCTGCCCGGCGACAAGTGTCGCACAGGGTGGTGCGTGCCCCCAACGGGATTCGAACCCGTGCTACCGCCTTGAAAGGGCGGCGTCCTGGGCCACTAGACGATGAGGGCTAATTGGCCCGCCTGGGCGCTTCGCAGCGCGTCGGGGACGTGAGAAGCATATGGGATGTCGGGAGCTATCGCCAAAACGGTTTACGGGAGGCCGGTGGTCAGGGGGCCGGGGACGCCTCCGGCGGGGTGGGAGTGAGGCTCGGGGCGAGCGTGGGCGAGGGGGTCGGGGTTGCGCCCGGGCGGTTCTCCTCCGGGAGGTGGCGGCGGACTTCGGCGGTGGTCAGGCCGAGGCCGCCCAGCTCGATCTCGTCCCAGGCCTGTAGGAGCTTGGTGTCCCGGTCCAGGTAGAGGACGCTGGCCTGCACCGGGTCCGGGGTCTCGCCCTCCACGGCGCGCAGACCGCCGCCGCCCGTCGAGCCCTCGATGCGCAGCCGCGTCCCGCCGTCCAGGACGTCCATGCGGGGCTGGTGCACATGGCCCGCGAGGGCGAGCGGGACCGCGCCGTCGGTCTGCTGTGCGGCGATCGGGTTGTGCGCGACGGCGATGTGTACGGGGGTGGCCACCGCGTGCTGCGCCCAGAGCGCCGCGGCCAGGCGGACGCCGACCGCCCGCTCGGCCGGGTCACCCGCCGCCGCCACCGAGCGGTCCGGGGTGAACTGCGGGTCGCCGATTCCCGCGAACCGTACGCCCGCCACGGTCACGGCGTGGCCGTCGTCCAGGACGTGTACGTTCCGCATCCGCTCCAAGTACTTCTGGGTGGTCGCCGAGTCGTGGTTGCCGCGTACCCAGACGTACGGGGCGCCCAGCTCCGGGATCGGGTCGAGGAACTTGTTCTCGGCGGCGGTGCCGTGGTCCATCGTGTCCCCGGAGTCGACGATCACATCGATCTCGTACTGCTCGACGAGCGAGGCGATGATGTGCCAGCTCGCCGGGTTGAGGTGGATGTCGGAGACGTGCAGGAGCCGGATCGTGGACGGGTCCGGGGAGTACGCGGGGAGGGTGGAGGCGGCGTCGTACAGCTTGGTCACATTGGTGACCAGGCGGGCCAGCTCCTTCTGGTAGACGTCGAATTCGCTGACGATGCTGCGGGCGTTGCCGACCACCGAGGGGGCGCTGCTCAGCAGCCCGGAGAAGCGGGGCTCAAGGACCGACTTGGGGTTCCAGGTCGCGAACGCCGAGGCGCCGGAGGCGGCGAGCAGGGCGAGCGCGAGGCCGCCCGCGGCCAGGGCGCGGCGTGGCTTGCGGTAGACCGCGAGGCCCAGCGCGGTGGCGCCGCCGACCACCGCCACGCAGGCGCGCAGCGCCACGTCGAGGGTGCCGTCCTGAATGTCTTCGGTGATCTCGCTCTGCAGGCCGGATATCCGCTCCGGGTGGTCGACGAGCGCCTGGGCGCGCACCGGGTCGAGCCGGTCCACGTCGACGTCGAGGCGGATGGGGGCGGTGTGCGAGTCGAGCTCCAGGGCGCCGAGCGGGGAGACATTGACCTTGGTGCCGCCGGTGAGCGAGGGCCGCAGCGTCATGCGCGTGTCCATCGGGCCGACCGGCGTACGCACACTGCCCACGATGAGCAGGCCGAGCCAGGCGCCGAGCAGGACGACGGCGACCATGCCGAGCGCGCGGCCCCAGGGGTGCGGGGCGTGGACGAGTTCGCTGACCGGGTGGCGCAGATGCGCGCGGTAACGGCGTACGAGGGCGACCGGGACGCCTCGTACGCGGATCTTGCGGATCTTGCGGATCGTGGCGGCGGCGAACTCGCGGGCCATTGGGGCGGTATGCCCGGGGATGGGGGTGGCTATGCCCGTCCGGCGGTTTCGCGCGGAGGGTTCGGGGCGGAGGGTCCTGGGTCGGGGGTTCCCGGGCGGGGGTTCCGGGGCGGCGGTTGGCCGGTTGGGGCCGCGCCCGGCGGGTGTGGGGGTGCGTGCCCGACAATGGGCGTGTGCTGGAGATGACGCGCGAGGAGTTCGAGGAACTGGTCGCCGAGGCCCTGGACCGTATCCCGCCGGAGCTGACGCGGCTCATGGACAACGTCGCGGTGTTCGTGGAGGACGAACCGACCGCCGACGACCCCGACCTGCTCGGGCTCTACGAGGGGACGCCGCTGACCGATCGCGGCGAGTGGTACGCGGGCGTGCTGCCGGACCGGATCACCATCTATCGGGGGCCGACGCTCCGGATGTGCGTGTCGCGGGAGGACGTGGTCGCGGAGACGGAGATCACCGTGGTGCATGAGATCGCGCATCACTTCGGGATCGACGACGCGCGGCTGCATGCGCTGGGGTACGGCTGAGGTTTCCGGGCCGCGGGCTTTTTCTTCGGGCGCGTGTGGTCCGTGTCCTCTTGCGGGGAGCGGGAGTTGGGCAAGAGACCCGTTGCCGCGCCCTGGAGGTGCTCGCCGTGCGTTCGTTGTACGTACCCGTCCGAATGGCCGTGGCGGCGGTCGCCCTCGCCGCGAGTGCGGGCTGTGTGAGCGTGGGCGAGGACGTGCGGCCGTCCGGCACCGAGCCGAGCTCCCGGTCCGCGGACGACCGGAACGGGGACCGGGACCACGGCGGTGAGCGGGGTGCCGGGCCGGACGGCGGGGTCGGGACGAGTGGCGCCACCGGAAGCGCGGACGGTGTCGGGGGTGCGGAGCGGGATCCTGCGGCGGAGGATGTGGGCAGCGGTGTCTCGCCCGGGGCTTCGCCGACCACGGACGCGCCGGGTTCCGGGTCCGGCTCCGGGGCCGGGTCTGTGGCGGGGGCCGGGTCCGGGGACGGGGACGGAGGCAGTGCGGGCGCGCCGGGTGCCACGTCGGGCCCGGGGGAGCCGGGCGGCCCCGCAGGGACCGGAGGCGCCGGGTCCCCTTCGACCACCGTGCCGAGCCCCACGCCTACGACGCCGACGGCCGGGCCCACGCCGTCGGACAGCGGGTCGGCGAGCCGGCCGAGCTCCGACCCGTACCCCGCGGAGCCGTCCGAATCGGCCGGGGTCCGTACGCACTCGACGGGGCAGGAGCGGGTGGAGGACGATGGTGGGGACGCCGGGTTCGACGGGCGGGAGCCGTCGCCGGAGGCGGGGCCCGCGTAGGGCTCGGTTTGCCTTTCCTGGTGAGGGGTGCGTACAGTGGTAGATCGTTTGATCCCATTTGCCCGGCGCCATTCGTAGCGCGCCGCGTGGCGCGTACTCTCCCTTGCCGTGGCTGACCGCATTGAGGCGGTCGAAATTGCGATTCACGGAGTTTGGGCGCGTGCCGAGACTCCGGAAGGTTTCGCATTTCGCATGTCCAATTTCAGTACTGACCAGGCCGTCCTGCCCGAGAACACCCAGCTCGCGGAGGGCGCCAAGGCCGTCGAGACAGCCGCGGCCGCTGAGGCTCCCGCGGCCCCCGAGGCCCCCGAGGTCACCTTCGCCGACCTGGGCCTGCCCGAGGGCGTCGTCCGCAAGCTCGCGCAGAACGGCGTGACCACGCCCTTCCCGATCCAGGCCGCGACCATCCCGGACGCCCTGGCCGGCAAGGACATCCTCGGCCGCGGCCGCACCGGCTCCGGCAAGACCCTCTCCTTCGGCCTGCCGCTGCTCGCCACCCTGGCCGGCGGCCACACCGAGAAGAAGCGCCCCCGCGGCGTCATCCTCACCCCGACCCGTGAGCTCGCGATGCAGGTCGCGGACGCGCTCCAGCCGTACGGCGACGTACTCGGCCTGAAGATGAAGGTCGTCTGCGGCGGTACGTCGATGGGGAACCAGATCTACGCCCTGGAGCGCGGCGTCGACATCCTCGTCGCCACGCCGGGCCGACTGCGCGACATCATCAACCGCGGCGCCTGCTCCCTGGAGTCGGTGCAGGTCGCGATCCTCGACGAGGCCGACCAGATGTCCGACCTGGGCTTCCTGCCCGAGGTCACCGAGCTGCTCGACCAGGTTCCCGCGGGCGGCCAGCGGATGCTGTTCTCGGCCACGATGGAGAACGAGATCTCCACGCTGGTCAAGCGCTACCTGAGCAACCCGGTCACGCACGAGGTCGACAGCGCCCAGGGCAACGTCACGACCATGACCCACCACATCCTGATCGTGAAGCCGCGGGACAAGGCGCCGGTCACGGCCGCCATCGCCGCCCGCAAGGGCCGCACGATCATCTTCGTACGGACGCAGCTGGGCTGCGACCGTATCGCCGAGCAGCTGCGCGACGCCGGAGTGAAGGCCGACGCGCTGCACGGCGGCATGACGCAGGGCGCGCGCACCCGCACCCTTGCGGACTTCAAGGACGGTTACGTCAACGCGCTCGTCGCGACCGACGTCGCCGCCCGCGGTATCCACGTCGACGGCATCGACCTGGTGCTCAACGTGGACCCGGCCGGGGACCACAAGGACTACCTGCACCGTTCGGGTCGTACGGCGCGGGCCGGGCGTTCCGGCACGGTCGTCTCCCTGTCGTTGCCGCACCAGCGCCGCCAGATCTTCCGCCTCATGGAGGACGCGGGCGTCGACGCCTCGCGGCACATCATCGGGCAGGGCGGCGCGTTCGAGCCGGAGGTCGCCGAGATCACCGGTGCCCGGTCCCTGACCGAGGTGCAGGCCGACTCCGCGGACAACGCCGCGAAGCAGGCGGAGCGCGAAGTCGCCCAGCTCACCAAGGAGTTGGAGCGGACCCAGCGGCGCGCGACCGAGCTGCGCGAGGAGGCCGAGCGCCTGCTCGTGCGCGCGGCGCGCGAGCGCGGCGAGGACCCGGCCGAGGCGCTCGCCGTGGCCGGTACCGCGACGGAGGCCGAGCAGGCTCCCGCGGCGGCGGCCGTGGTGCCGGAGCAGAAGGCCGAGCGCTTCGAGCGGCCCGCCCGCAGCGACCGGAGCGACAAGGGTGACCGCTTCGAGCGGTCCGAGCGTCCCTCGTTCGAGCGGCGTGACCGTCGCGACGACCGGGGCAACTTCGAGCGTCGGGACCGTGACGGCGACCGTGGCGACCGTGGTGGCCGCTCCTTCGAGCGCCGGGACAACGACCGTCCGTTCAACCGTCGCGACGACCGCCGCGACGACCGTGGTGGTTTCCGTCGGGACGACCGTGGCGACCGTGGGGGCTTCGACCGCCGCGACCGTGACCGCGGTGGCTTCCGCCGCGACAACGACCGGGACGACCGTGGTGGCCGCTCCTTCGAGCGCCGCGACAACGACCGTCCGTTCAACCGCGACCGCCGCGGCGCCGGTGACCGTCCGTTCAACCGCCGCGACGACCGGGGCAACTTCGAGCGCCGGGACCGTGACGGCGACCGCGGCGACCGTGGCGGCTTCCGTCGGGACGACCGCGGCCAGAGCGGTGACCGTGGCGGCTTCCGCCGGGACCACCGGGGCGCGGGCGACCGCCCGTTCAACCGCGACCGCCGTGGCGCGGGCGACCGTCCGTTCAACCGCCGCGACGACCGCCGCGACAGCCACCGAGGCACCTCCTTCGGCCGCCGCGACGACAAGCCGCGCTGGAAGCGCAACGGCTGACGGCTGACGGCTTGACGGGGCGTGACACGGAGCGGGTCCATCTGCCGAGGTGGGCCCGCTTTTCCGTGCCTGTAGCGATACCCGATCGGCCTTCCGCGCTCGTCGGGCTATGCTCGGGGGTGCGTTGACGCGGGCCGTTAGCTCAATTGGCAGAGCAGTGGACTTTTAATCCATTGGTTGTGGGTTCGAGTCCCACACGGCCTACCTCCGGCGGGTCGGCGGAAACCCCGTCTGACCTGCGCTTGAGCGCCCTGTCTGGCTTTGCCGGGCGGGGCGCTTCGGCTTTCGCTGCCCGTTGCTGCCCGGTGCAGGCCCTCTGCGCGCCCGAAGCGGGCCCGGCGGCCTTCCGGGTTCGTTCCCACCCCGACAGTGCCCGGTGGGCCGCGTCCAGCGACGTCAGAGCCTTCTTCAGGTACGGCGGGATCTTCTCCACGGACTTGTTAAACGTGTCCGCGGACTTGCCCGCCCAAATGCCGTCCGACGCACCGACCTTGCTCAACTGGGACTGGACGGTGCCGCTGTCACCGGCGACTTTGCCAACCGCCTTGACCATGAGCCGCGCAATCTCCAGATCACCCGGAGCTGGATCGAACCCCAGATGTGGGTAGTTCGACATGCTCTCCCCCTGTTCGACATGCTCTCCTCCTAGTTGCTCGCGCCTTTCGTTTCTCACTCCGGTACCTGTGCGACCAGCTGATAGGAAGCTGTGTGTGATGCGCAGGGCCACGCCGTGAGACGAAGTGGTCACGGTGCCCTGCGGCCCTGACCCGGCCAAGGAGGCGATGGTGTTCCTGGGGCCTCAGCTCAAGACACTGATGCGGGACGGCGCCAAGGGCGCCGAGCGACACGATGCGCGCAATCTCCAGCGCTCCTGGCGCAAGTTCGCAGCCTTCGCGTACGTCGCTGAGCGGTACGGCTACCAGTACGACGGCCTGTCCCCGACTTCCCCCAAGGGCAGCCCGAACCCGTACTTCGCCTTCCGCCGCACCGCGGACGCAGCCGAGCGCGCCGCCCACAGCGCCACCCACTTCCCGCACGCCCTGCAGGGCGGTCAACTGCCCGGCATGCGCTCGGGCGGCAGCCGTCTGCGCCCCCTCCCGGAAGCCCGACGCGAGGTCGACCTGCTGCATGCCCGCATCATGGTCGACTACACCGGTTCACACCGCAGGCGTGGGCTCATCCAGCTCCTGGTCATGCCACTCGCGATGCTCATCCCGCTCAGCCAGACGGGATTCACGGCGATCCCTCTGCTGGTCTGCGGTGGTGTCTGGCTGTTCTTCCTCGCCCTCTGGCTCCTGGGGTTTTCCCTGGCCCGACGGCGGTACGCCAAGTACAGCCGCGCCCTGCGTGCGGCGGGCGTCGAATGGCCCGCGACCTGATGACCGCCGTGGCGGCTTCCCCCAACAGCGCGGGGTCGCATCCACCCTCGAAGTGCCGACCGCTCTGCGCGCGGGAGCAACGGGGGAAGAGATGTCCTTCTTGAAGTTCGCGACCGACGAGGTCAGGGCCATGGCGGGGAAGCTGGAGACCAGCGGCGGCCAGATGAAGGGCGCTTCCCAGAAGATGAAGCATGCCGACACGAAGCAGATCGGCCACGAGGGCCTGGAGTCCGCATGCGATGAGTTCGCGAACTCCTGGGACTACGGCTTCGGCACCTCGGCGGTGGGTGAGGCGCGGATCGGTGGCGACCTGTACGAGGTCGTGTCGGCCCCAGGCAGCGGACTGCGGGTCATCGTCGGCGACGTACAGGGCAAGGGACTTGAGGCTGTGGAGACTGCCGCGAAGGTCCTGGGCGCGTTCCACGAAGCCGCGCACGACGAGCCTGGCTTGATGAGGACGAGCCTGGCTTGATGAGCGTGGGCGCGCGCCTGGAGCGGGCCCTCAGTCGTGAGATGCAGGGCGAGAAGTTCGTGACCGCCGTCCTTGCGGAGGTCTCCGATGAGCGCAGCCTGACCCTGCTCCACTACGGCCACCCGGCGCCTCTCGTCATGCACGCCGACGGCAGCACCCGTTTCGCCGAGCCGCCGCACCGTGCGCTGCCGCTCGGGCTCGGCCTGCACGGTGCCGCGGGGCCCGAATCGTACGAAGCGAGCTTCGCGCCCGGCGACGGGTACTTCCTCTGCACCGACGGGGCCACGGAGGCGCGGGGCGGTGCGGGACGGTGCGGGACGGTTCTACCTGCTCGCCGAGCGGGGGCACCTGCTCAAGGACACCGGCCCGGAAGCCGCCCTGAGAGCCCTGCGCGCCGATCTCCCGCAGCCCTCGACGCTCTGCAGGGCCAGCGTTCGCGGATCACTGGCCGTCCCACTCCTGACAGCGCAACTGGTCCCTCCACCATCATGTCCGCATAAGACAGGTGACCGACGTCACATCCGTACATCCGTAACACGGCCAGGCCACCCTCAGCGCCTATTGCGGGCATATCGCTGGCTCCTGTAACGCGTGGCCCGCTGCGTGGCGCAGTAGGCAGTGCGGGTCGCACCCGCAGGCCACGGCGGTGGGTAGCAGGGGGGAGGTCGTGGCCCTTTCTCCGTAGCCGAGGCGTGGAATGCGCCGGATTGGTACCCCGTGAGTGACACCCAACCCTTGCCCCCGCATCGGCCCGACGGCCGCGCCCCGTACGGGCCTGGTCCCGGCCAGGGCCCCGGCCCTGGCGCCGGTCCTGGTCCCCACCCTGGCCATGGTCCCGGCTACGCCGCCCCCGCCCCGGGGCACTACCCGGGCAACGCGCCTGGCCCCGGCCCGGACCACCCCATAGATCGCGCCGCTCCGCGACGCCGTGAGCGGCCTCGTGACGGGTCCGGGCAGCGCCGGGCCGCCGTGGTCATTCAGGGGCTCGCTGACACGGCTGCGGTGTTCCTGGCGCTCTGGATCGTGCTGTTCCTGCTCGAGGCCAACCTCGGGAATCCGTTCGTCGGGTTCGTGCAGGGTGTGGCCGAGTGGCTCGGCTGGTGGGCGCAGGACATCTTCACCATGGACGCCGAGGGACTGCGGGTCGTCCTCAACTACGGTCTTCCCGCCGTCATTTACCTCTTCGTCGGCCACGGCCTCGGTGCCTGGCTGCGCCGCCTCTGAGAACGGGATCGTGACTTCGATGAGTAACGAACGTGGTACGGGGCGGCTGGCCCTGATCATTCACTCCGTCGCTGACGTGGCCGCCGGGTTCCTCGGGCTGTGGATCCTGCTGTACCTGCTCGGGGCGAACCAGGGGAATCCGTTCGTCGGGTTCGTGCAGGGCGTGGCCGAGTGGCTCGGTTGGTGGGCCGAGGACATCTTCACCATGGAGAACGACAACGTCCGCGTTCTGCTCAACAACGGCCTGCCCGCTGTGATCTACCTCGCCGTCGGGCACGGCATCGCGGCTCGCGTCCGCCGCCTCTGAACCCTCGCGACACCCTCGCGACATGCGTCAGGCCCGGCACATCGGAATGTGCCGGGCCTGACGTTTTCAGTAGCGGGGACAGGATTTGAACCTGCGACCTCTGGGTTATGAGCCCAGCGAGCTACCGAGCTGCTCCACCCCGCGTCGGTAGATATGAGTGTACGCCATTCGTGGGGCGGTCTGCGCCACGTTATTTGCGCAGCAGTTTCCCGCCGTATTTGCGCGGCCGTTTCCCGCTGTCCGTAACTCGTACGGCCGCGACGGAGTCGCTCCCCGGCCCAGGTGCGGAAACCCTGGGTGAGGAACGGCTTCCGCCGGTCGGGAGCGGACGTGGCAGGAGACGACACCGGTGGGGCAGCGCGGACACAAGGCGAGCGGGCACAAGGCGAAGGGGGGCCGGGGTTCGTCCCGCAAGGGTGGCGGATCCTCCGGCAGGGGCGACGTTCTCTTCGGCGTGGGTGACGGGCCCGAGCCTTCCTCGCACATCGTGCGGGCGCACATGTTCGTACGGGCGCTGCCCGGGCTGCTGATCGTGATCGGTCTGGTCTCCGCGCTGCTCACCCCGCCCCGGTTCACCGCCGCCCCGCTGTTCTCGGCGGCGCCGCTGATCGCCGCGCCCTTCTTCGGGCTCGCCGCCACCGTGCTCACCGGAGTCGCCGCGACCGTCTCCGTGCTGGGGCTCCAGCTGTACTACGACACCATGGGCCGCCCGCAGGAGCTCACCGAGCTGGTCAACGTGGTGACCGTCGCCGCGCTCGCCGTACTCATCAACGTCGTCGTACGACATCGCGGCGCGAAGCTCGCCTCCGCCCGCTATATAGCCGAGGCCGCCCAGCGCGCCGTCCTGCCCGAACCGGCGGAGCGGATCGGCGGCCTCGAGGTCGCCGCGCGGTACGAGGCGGCGCAGGCGGACACGTTCGTCGGCGGCGACCTCTACGCCGTGCAGGACACCCCGCACGGCGTACGGCTCATCGTCGGCGACGTACGCGGAAAAGGGCTCGGCGCCGTGGAGGCGGTAGCCGTGGTGATCGGGGCGTTCCGGGAGGCCGCCGAGCAGGAGGCGACCCTGGAGGCGGTGGCGCAGCGCCTGGAGCGGGCGCTCGCGCGCGAGGGCGTACGGCGCGGCGGGCTCGACGACTTCGAGGGGTTCACCACGGCGGTGCTCGCCGAGATCCCGCACGATCTGGAGGCCGTACGGCTCATCAACCGCGGCCACCCGGAGCCGCTGCTGCTGTGCGCCGACGGCGCGGTGCGGGTGCTCACGCCCGGCGAGCCCGCGCTGCCGCTCGGCATGGTGGACCTGGGGGCCTGGCCGGACCGCGCGGACCAGGCCGTCCTTCCGGGCGGCGGCACGCTGCTCTTCTACACGGACGGGCTCTCCGAGGCGCGGGACGAGGCCGGGATGTTCTACGACCCGGCGGTGCGCCTGGAGGGCCGCCTCTTCTCCGGGCCCGCGGCGCTGCTCGAGACCCTGGCCGAGGAGGTGCGGGAGCACAGCGGGGGCGGCATGACCGACGACATGGCGCTGCTCGCGGTGACCCGGCCGACCTGGCCCGGCTCCGGCCAGGATCACACTGGGTGACCGAAGCGCACCGCTCCGCATAACAATTGACGCAACGTCAGAGGGTGCTGAGTCCGGCCGGACTGTAACTGTGCAGTCAACTCGCCCGATTTCATCAACTCTTGCCCCGTTAAGTTCAGGCCAAGGACGCCAACGATCAGCTGGAACAGCTTGGAATCGGGTGCCCGCGTCTATTAACGTTCGATAACGCAGCGCGGTCGTCCCAGCCGTCACAAGAGGCGGCTCCGTGCGCACACGCTTAATCCCGCAAGGGAGCCGGGGAACCACCAAATTGGGGTGAATCGGGCGCACTTGGCCCGTAGGAAACCTTCCTGTTCCGAACCCGTCAGCTAACCCGGTAGGCGAGAAGGAAGGAAAGGAGTGCGCCCCCGTGGCGACCCCCTCAGGCCGATCCAGGATCTCCTCGGACACCCCGTATTTCCCGGACGGTGAGTACGCTCCCGTACGCGAAGAGGACTCCTGGGAAGAGTGGAATCCCACCGCGGAATCCACCCGCCCGGTGCGCGGCCGGCACCGCGTCGGTAAGCAGCGCGGCGGGCTCGCCCGCAGCTCCACGGTGCTCGGCGTAGGCGTGATCGCCGCCGTCGGCGCGGGCGGCATCGCGACCGCCAAGGACCGCCCGCCGGTACCGATCTCCCTGCCCGACATGTCCGGCGTCACGGACGCGCTGCCCGACGCCGAGTCGCTTCCGGGTGTGGGCTCGCTGATATCCGACTCCGACGAACCCGCGAGCGCCGAGGGCGCGGACTTCTCCGGCGTCACCCAGGCCACCGGCGCCTCCGCCGCGAACCCCGTCGCCGAGATCCCCGGCGAGGGCGGGCAGCAGGCCGGTACCGGGAACGCCGGTGAGGCGCTGCGGGCCCGCATCATGCAGCAGGCCCAGGCCAAGAAGGACCAGGCCGACGCCGCCGTCCAGACCGACCAGGCGGACGCCGCCGTCGCGGCCGCGGCCGAAGAGGCCGAGAAGGACCAGACGGTGGCCGAGCGCAAGGCCGCCGAGGCCAAGCGCAAGGCCGAGGAGGAGGCCCGCCGCAAGGCCGAGGCCGAGCGCCTCGCCAAGCTGGCCCGCAGCTACAAGCTCCCGCTCTCCTCGTACTCCATCACCACGACGTTCGGCCAGGCCGGTTCGATGTGGTCCTCCGGCTACCACACCGGCCTCGACTTCGCCGCCCCCACGGGTACGCCGATCAAGGCCACCCACTCGGGCGTCATCAAGGAGGCGGGCTGGTCGGGTTCGTACGGCTACCGCACCGTCCTGGAGCTCGAGGACGGCACGGAGATCGCGTACAACCACCAGTCCTCGATGAACGTCAGCGTGGGCCAGAAGGTCACCACCGGCGATGTCATCGGCCGCGTCGGTTCCACCGGCAACTCGACCGGTCCGCACCTGCACCTCGAGGTCAAGGTCGGCGGCGACCTGGTCGACCCGGCCGCCTGGCTGCGCGGCAAGGGGCTCGGCCTCTGACCCTCGCCCGGCCCGAATGATCCGGACTCCGACAGTCCTGGCGGTTCACCCCCCGACGCCAGGGCTGTCGGCCTGACCTGTCCCACGGCAGGAATAGGCGTACGGGTAACGGGTGTTGCGCGTCGTATGACATCTCTGCGCACCCTCGGCCCCTCCGGCCTCGAAGTCTTTCCGCTGGCGCTCGGTGGCAACGTCTTCGGCTGGACCGCGGACGAGGCCGAGTCCTTCGCCGTACTCGACGCCTATGCCGAGGCCGGGGGGAACTTCGTCGACACCGCCGATGTGTATTCGGCCTGGGTGGACGGGAATCCCGGTGGTGTCTCCGAGACGATCATCGGCAAGTGGCTCGCCGCCCGCGGCAACCGTGCCGATGTGGTCGTGGCCACCAAGGTCGGCGCCCACCCGGACTTCAAGGGCCTGGCGCCGGACACCATCAAGGCCGGTCTCGACGCCTCGCTCCGCCGCCTCGGCACCGACTACATCGACCTCTACTACACGCACTATGACGACCTGTCCGTGCCGGTCGAGTCCATCGTGACCACGCTGGACGAGCTGGTGCGGTCCGGCAAGGTGCGCGCGGTCGCCGCCTCGAACATCTCGCCGGAACGGCTGCGCGAGCACCTCGACTTCGCCGAGCGCGAGGGGCTTGCCCGCTATGTCGCGCTCCAGCCGCACTTCAACCTGGTTTCCCGTGAAACATACGAGGGCCCGTTGCAGGAGACCGCCTCCCGCTCCGGCCTCGCCGCGGTGCCGTACTACGCGCTGGCCTCCGGCTTCCTCACCGGCAAGTACCGGCCGGGCGGCGCGGCGGTGCAGAGCGCACGGGCCGGGACGGCGGGCGCGCACCTGGAGACCGAGCGCGGACAGCGGGTCCTCACCGCGCTGCACCGGGTGGCCGAGGCACATGACGCCCCGGTCGCGACCGTGGCCCTGGCCTGGCTCGCCGCGCAGCCGACCGTGGTGGCGCCGATCGCCTCGGCCCGTACGGTCGAGCAACTTCCGGCGCTGCTCGGGGTGGCGGAGCTCGAGCTGAAGCCGGAGGAGCTGTCGGAGCTGAACACGGCGTCGGCGTAAGGGGGTTGTCCGGGGAGGGATCCGGGGGGGTTCGGGGGGAGTTGGGGGATTCCGGGGATCCGGGGGTTCATTCTGGGTTACGAGCCCCAGGCGTGGTGCGTCGTGGGCTTCGGGGGCACGGCGTACCCGTATCCGGGCGCGTACGCGGGCGCGGATCCGTACGCGTAGACCTGCTGATACGCGTACGCGTGCGGATACGGGGGCGTCGTCGTCCGGGCCGCCGCGTGGGCTAGGGCCGGGCGGGCCACGTCGCGGCGGAGCCACAGCTCCCGCAGCAACTCCCGCTCGCGGCCCACGTACTCCGGGCCCGCGCGGCCGCGGCGCCCTCGGTGGCGCAGGAACGCAAGCGACGTCGCGCACGCCTCGTACTCGGCGACGGCCCGCGCCGCGCTCTCGCCGCCGGTGTACGTGGCGTAATCGCGGGCGATCCGCCGCGCCCGCATCGAGGCGAGGACAAACGGTTCGTGCGCGCCGACCCAGCCGGCCGCCGCGTAGATCGGCAGCTCGGCCCGGACCAGCCGCAGCTCCCGCTGGCGGCTCCACACCGTGAGCCAGGTGAGCAGCACGAAGGCGGGGAGCATGAAGGCGCCGTAGACCGCGAAGAAGCCGTATGAGCCGAGGATCGACGAGCTGTTCCACAGGGAGTGCATGCCCACCGCGAGCAGCAGCCCGCCGAGCGGCAGCAGGGTGCGGCGCACCCGGCGGCGGGCGGCGCGTTCCGCGGCGATGCCGAAGCCGATGCCGGTGAGCACGGTGAACAGCGGGTGCGCGAACGGCGACATCACGATGCGGACGAAGAAGGTCGCGGCGGTGAGCGAGTCGAGGGCGATCGCGGAGCTGCCGATGCCGTCGATGCCGCTGGCGGCGTCGGTGCCGTAGGCGTTGCCCAGGTAGAGGACGTTCTCGGTGAACGCGAAGCCGGTGGCGGTGACCCCGGCTATCACCACGCCGTCGATGATGCCGGTGAAGTCCCGCCTGCGGAATAGGAAGACCAGGAGTATGGCGGCCGCCTTGGCCAGCTCCTCGACGACCGGGGCTATGACGGTGGCGCCGAGGGTGTCGGCGCTGCTCGGGTCGGCGGTCGCGGTGGCTATCCAGCGGGTCGCGAAGGAGTTCGCGACGATGGCTATCAGCGCGGCGGCGCAGGCGCCCCAGGCGAACGCGAAGATCAGGTTCCGCCAGGGCCCCGGGTCCACCCGGTCCAGCCAGCGGAACGCGGCCGTGAGCAGCGGTACGGGCAGGGTGGCGAGGCCGAGTCCGACGAGGAAGCCCTCGGTGCCGGTCTGCTCCCTGACCAGGGCCAGGATCACAAGGCCGGAGAGCGCGAGCAGTGTGATCAGCGCCCCGGCCCGTATCGCGCGCCGCTGCCACCAGTGCGCGGCCCCGCCTCCCGGCCCACCGGTGGCCCGGCCTCCTGGCCCAGCCGTGGCCCGGCCTCCTGGCCCAGCGGTGGAGCCGGGATGCAGGCCCGGGGTCGGCAGCGGCGAGGCGGTCACGGCGTCGACCCTAACGATCGCCAGGTGCAGGGCGCGATGGTGACTTTGGACTTCCTGTGGCGGAACCAGGGCCTGTGCCGGAAGTGCCGCCTGCCCCGCGATCCGGGCGGACGACCGGACTTGTGACGACGACTGGACTGGTGACACAGGCCCTGGCGGGGGTCGCCGTCCGGTTCGGACGGGTACGAGAAGAGCCGGTCCAGGCGGGTCCGGTGAGCTCGCGGGCGGGCACGGCGAGCCTGCCGGGCGGCCGTATTCGGCCCGTACTCGGCCCGTGTCCGTGGCCCGTAAAATTGAGGGCACTGTGTCTGATTCTCATTCCACCCCCGACACCCCGCAGGCCCGGCCCTCGCGCAGCGAGCCGCGCTTCCCGCACGGCCCCCGGCCCGATCCCGCGGGCTCGCACCACGAGCGCCGGATCCGCAGCTTCCAGCCGCGCCGCAGCCGGGTCACCACCAGCCAGGGCGACGCGCTGCGACGGCTCTGGCCGAAGTGGGGCCTGGACATCGACGGCCGCCGGAAGATCGACCTCGAGGAGATGTTCGGCGGCCTGCCGGTGGTCCTCGAGATCGGCTTCGGCATGGGCGAGGCCACGGCACAGATGGCGGCGGCGGACCCGGGGACCGGCATCCTCGCCGTCGACGTGCACACCCCCGGCCAGGGCAATCTGCTCGGCCTTGCCGAGCGGAACGGCCTGACCAACGTCAGGGTGGCCAACGGCGACGCGATCATCCTCCTCCGCGAGATGCTGCCGCCCGCCTCGCTCGACGGCATGCGTATTTATTTCCCCGACCCCTGGCCGAAGAAGCGTCACCACAAGCGGCGCCTCATCCAGCCGGAGTTCCTCACGCTCGCCGCGCCGAGCCTGAAGCCGGGTGCGCTCCTGCACTGCGCCACGGACTGGGAGGAGTACGCCGAGCAGATGCTCGAGGTGCTCACCGCCCACCCCGACTTCGAGAACACACAGGCGGACGGCGGCTTCGCGCCGCGCCCCGAATTCCGGCCGCTGACCCGCTTCGAGGGCCAGGGCCTGGACAAGGGGCACGTGGTGCATGACCTGCTCTTCCGTCGTACGGAGTCCTGAGCGGCGGCATCCGGCGTGGGGCGGCCCCCCTCACCCGTCCAGGGCCGCCAGAGCGCGGCGGGCCACCTCCCGTCCGATGGGCAGCGAGGCCGTCGCCGCCGGGGACGGGGCGTTCAGGACGTGTACGGTCCGGGGCGCCTCGCGGATCAGGAAGTCGTCGACCAGCGTGCCGTCCCGCAGCACCGCCTGGGCGCGCACCCCGGCGGGCGCGGGCCGCAGATCCTCCTCCGTGACCGCGGGAAGCAGCCGCCGTACCGCCGCCGTGAACGCCGACCTGGACAGGGAGCGGTGGAACTCGCCCGCGCCGTACCGCCAGTGGCGCCGCGCTATCTGCCAGGTGCCCGGCCAGGTGAGGGTCGTGGCCAGATCGCGGGGCATACGCCGCGACCAGGCGTCCCCCCACTCGTACGACTCCCGAGTCGGCGCGGGCACCGCGTTCGGTCCCACGTGTACGTCGCCCTGGACGCCGCGGGTGAGGTGTACGCCGAGGAACGGGAACGCCGGGTCCGGCACCGGATAGACCAGGCCGCGCACCAGCTCGGGCCGTATCAGGTCGTAGTACTCGCCGCGGAACGGGACGATCCGCATGCCCGGGTCGTCCCCGGTGAGCCGTGCGATCCGGTCGCAGTGCAGCCCCGCGCAGTTGACCAGGACCCGGCCGCGCACCACTTCGCCCGCCGCCGTGGCCACGGCAGCGCCGCGGTGCGCCCGCCGGTCGATCCGGGTCACCTCGGCGCCGTACCGCACCTCCGCGCCGGAGAGCGCCGCGAGCTCGGCCAGCTGCCGGGCCACCGCCGTGAAGTCGCACACCCCGGTCGCGGCGACATGCAGCCCGGCCAGGCCGGTGACCTGTGGCTCGTACTCGGTGATCTGGGCGGGGCCCAGTTCGCGGACCGTCAGGCCGTTCTCCCTGCCGCGTTGGGCGAGGGCGTGCAGCCGGGGGAGCTCGGCGCGGTCCGTGGCGACGATCAGCTTGCCGGTGACGGCGTGCTCGATGTCGTACTCCGCGCAGAACTTGACCATCTCGGCGGCGCCGCGCACCGCGTACCGCGCCTTGAGGGAGCCCGGGCGGTAGTAGATGCCGCTATGGATCACGCCGCTGTTCCGCCCCGTCTGGTGCCGGGCCGGGCCCGGCTCCTTCTCCAGGACGGTCACGCGCACGCCCGGCCGGGCGCGCGTGAGCGCGTACGCCGTCGACAGGCCGATGATCCCGCCACCGATCACCAGCACGTCGCAGTCGTACGCGGGTCCGGCGCTGCCCGCCGCGGCCACGGCGTCTGTCGCGTAGCTCCGCCCCATGTGCTCACCTCCCGACTCCGATAGTGCACTGCGCCACTGACAATGCCTTCAAACCCGAGAGGCCGGAGGTCGGGGGTCGGGGTCGGGGGGACGAACGGGCCGTCCGGTGGCGTGGTCGCCTCACGCGGGAGCAACCAGCAGGGGGCGGGCCCGCTCGCGCAGCTCCACCACGCGGGGCTCGTCGCCGTGCGGCTCCAGGCGGTGCAGGAGGTCCCGCACGTACTCCGTCGTACGCGCCGAGGAGATCCGGCCCGCCACCTCGACCGCGCGCAGCCCTTGCGCGCAGGCCGCGTCCAGGTTGCCCGACTCCAGTTCCGCGACGGCGCTGACCACCAGGCGCAGGCCGTGCGAGCGGACGTATTCCTCGGTGGGCCGGGACAGTGCCTGCTCGGTGAAGCGGCGTACCTGGCGCGGTGCCTTCAGGTCGCGGTAGCACTCCGCGGCATCCGCGGCGAACCGGTCGTAGGAGTAGAAGCCGAGCCACTTCGGGTCGTGATCGCCGTCCCTGGCCCGCTCGAGCCAGCCCTCGGCGGCCTTCAACGCCGCGCCCGCGGCGTGCGCGTCCCCGGCACGCGCGTGTGCCCGCGCTTCCACGAGCCGGAAGAAGCTCATCGTGCGGGCGGTGGCCAGGCCGCGGTTGCGCTCGATGGCGGCTTGGGCGAGGTCCACGCCCTCGTCGCCGAAGCCGCGGTAGGTGGCCTGGAGGGACATCGACGCGAGGACGTAGCCGCCGAGCGGCACGTCCGCGGCCGCGCGGGCCAGGCGGAGCGCCTGGATGTAGTAGCGCTGGGCGGCCTCCTGCTGGCCGGTGTCGAAGGCCATCCAGCCCGCGAGCCGGGTGAGTTCGGACGCGGCGCCGAAGAGCGCCCGGCCCACTTCGTCCGAGTACGAGCCGAGCAGCAGCGGCGCCGCCTCGACCCGCAGGCACTCCGGGACCATCGACGAACGCCAGTCGCCGCCGCCGTACTTGGAGTCCCAGCGGCGCGCGTCCTCGGCGGCCTCGCGCAGCTTGTGCACATCGCTGTGGCCGACACGCTGCGGTGGTTCCTCGACCGCGACAGCGGCCTTTTCGACGGTGCCGTCGCCGGTGCCCGGCGCGCCGCCGCCCACCTCCAAGGCCCGTGCCGCCCTCGCGGCGCGGTCGGCGGAGCGCTCGACCGAGCTGTCGGCCGGGGTTATCAGCCAACGGGACGCGGGTGTGGCGTACGCGCTGACGGCGAAGGAGCCCGCGAGCGACTGCCAGATACCGCCGCCGCCTCGTCGGCCCGCGAGGTCGAGTCGGTACAGCTCGGTCGCGGATTTGACCGCGGCGCCCACGTCGCGCGGGAAGGCGAGGCCGACTTCGGGCGCCGGGTCGGCGTCCGCGAGGCCGATCTCGTGCAGGGGCACCGGGCGGCCCAGCTTCTGGCCGATGGCCGCGGCGATGAGGTGCGGGGCCGCGCCCTGCGGCACCATGCCCTTGGAGACCCAGCGGGCCACCGAGGTCTTGTCGTAGCGAAGTGTCAACCCGCGCTGTGCGCCAAGGTCGTTGACCCTCCGCGCGAGTCCTGCGTTGCTGATTCCCGCGAGGGCGAGAACGGCGCCGAGTTTGTCGTTCGGCCCGCGTTGCTCCCTGGACATGCGCCACCCCTCGACACAGACGGCTGCCGCGGCAGTGGCATAACCGCGCGGCATTCGTAAACCCAGCGTAGTTCCCCGCATTCCAAGCGTTAAGAGGGTGAGTTCCGGATGGCGGGAATGTTGTCTGTACAGAAGTACGGGCGCCTCCCGGCGCGCTCCCGGCGTGTGGCCGTGCGCCTACCCGTGCGCTCTTCTCGGTCATTTGAGGGAGCGCTTCCATGAGGATGCGTGGGTCGGCCCACTGCGCACCGCATCCAGTGGGCCGGGGGACACCGCCGCTCATCCCCGCGGGCGGCGGATCGGTCCGGGAGGCGAAGGGCGCCTCCCGGACTGACGGTTGAGCTCTGCGTCGGCCGATTTGGCTGAAAATCGATGGTCGCACGCCGGTTGGTCGACGGGGTGGCAGCGGCCGGACTCGGTGTCGACAGTGCCCCAACTGTCCTGTTGTGCGGGCATGTTGGCATGCCCGCACACGCTCCCGTAACCCCTCTCGCGCGCCTTCTTCGTGGCAGCATGGAGCTGAGTTCCTGCGGTTCTTCGGTCTCTGGTTGTCCACAGCCTGTGGAGGCGGCGATGCGGTGGTTGGTGGGGTGGAGCTGTACCACCGCGAAGGCCGGGGCGGCCACTCCGGCGCCCGGCGGTGGCGCGAACGGCGAGCGTGACGGCGCCGCCGGTTATACCGGTTACGACGGTTACGACGGCGGGGAGACCGTCCACCCCGTCGGCTCCCAACTCCTGTGGGGCGACCCCGACCCGCTGTGGGCGGTCGGCGACTGGCGCCCTGACGAGGTGCGCGTCGTCAAGGCCGACCCACAGACCCGGATCGCGGTGCTCGGCACCTGCGGCGCCACCGACGAGCAGCTGCGCGTCGCCCTGTTCGCCGCGCGCGGCGGCGCCCTGCGCCACCTCACCGCCTGGTCCGGCAGCTATACGGCGGTCGTCCAGGTCGGCCGACGGGTCACCGTCGCCGGGGACCTGGCGGGCGCGCGGCCGGTGTTCTACACGCCCTGGGCCGGTGGCACCGCGTACGCCACCGCCGCCCTGCCGCTCGCCGACCTCATAGAGGCCAACCTGGACATCGGCCACCTCGCGGCGCTGCTCGCCTGCCCCGACGTACCCGAGGCGCTGCACGACTCGACGCCGTACGACGGCGTGCGCCGGATCCCGCCCGGGCACGCGCTGATCCTGCGCGATGGCGCGCGGGAGATCGCCGGGTACGAGCCGGTCGCCTCGCTCGCCGTCGCGGCCCCTCAAATGGACGCCCTGCGCGCGGTGGACGGCGTCCGCGACGCCCTCGTAGACGCGGTACGCGCCCGCCTCGCCGCTCCCCGCCACGTGCCGGACATCGACCCGGGGCCCGTCCCTGGAATGGGGCCCGCCGAGCGGCGCGCCGCCCGGATGCCGGTGCCCGGGATCGGCGCCGACCTCTCCGGGGGACCCGCCTCCGGGACGCTCGCGCTGCTCGCCGCCGGGCTGCCCGGGCTTCCCGGCACCGTGCTCGGACACGGCACCGGCGCCGGGGAACGACTGCTCGCCGTCACCTTCAACGACCTGGCGACCGGCGGCCACGACGGCCGCGAGGCCGAACTGGAGCGTGCGGGCGTCATCGCCGCCAATCCCCGGCTGCACCACGTAGTGGTGACGGGCGGCGAAGAGGTCCTGCCCTACGCCGACTTGGACGGTCCCCTGACGGACGAGCCCGGTCCCTCCCTCGTCACCGCGGCCCGGCACCGCACCCGGCTCGCCTCCGGCAGCGCGGACCACCTGACCGGGTACGGCGCCCGGCAGGTCCTCGACGCCCACCCGGCCCGTCTGGCCGACCTCCTGATGGACCGGCGGCGGCGCCATCTGGTGCGCCCCGTCGCGGCGTTGGCCAAGGCGGAGGGCTCGGTCTTCGTCCCGGCCCGGGTCTACGCCGCCGCGCGGAAGCTCGCCCGTACTTCGTACCGCGCGGGTATCGAGGAGGCCGCCGTACGTCTTCGGGAGCGGCGCTTCGAGGAGCACCCCGGCGCCGTGGGCGCGTCCCTCGCCGCACTCTCCTGGGCGAGACCCGGGCCGGCCGCGCGCTGGCTGACCGGTGAGGCGCTCGCTGAAGTATCGGTCCGCCTCGAGCGGGCCGCGACCCGGCACGGACCGGGGCCCGGACAGCACCCCGGCGAGCTACGCGCGCGTGCCGCACTCGCCCGGCACGCCGCCGACCTGAGGATCCTGGAACAGGCCGCCGAGGTCCGCTTCCAGCGCCTGCACGCACCGTTCCTGGACAACCAGGTCGTCCGCGCCTGCCGCGCCCTGCCCGCCGCCCTCAGGGTCCAGCCCGGCGCCCGCGCCGCGGTCCTGCGCACGGTCCTGGAGGGCGCCGGCGTCGCCGACCTGCCACCCGGCTGGGGCGCCACCTCCCACGCCACGTCGACCGCCGCACAGCGCACCGGCCTCCGTACCGCCGTAGAGGACCTGATCGACCTCTTCGCGGACTCCCTGCTCGCCCAGGCCGGTCTGGTCGAGGACCGCGTCATCCGCAAGGCTCTGCGCGCAGCGGTGAACGGCGAGCCGTTGCCCCTGGACGGCTTCACAGAACTCGTCTCGACGGAACTCTGGCTCCGCCGCCTCCTTTCGCGCCGCGGCACGTGCTGGACCGGAACTCCGGCACGCGCGCGTGCGGTGCCGGCGGGGATCAGGGGGGAGCGGGGGGCATTGGGTCGGTCCAGCCCGTCCAGCATCGTTTAGCACGTGCCGCATCGTTTGGTCCGTGCGGCATCGCTGAGCCCGTCCGGCATTCAGGACGAACGCGGCGGCTCCGTAACCCCGCCCCCGCCAGCCCCGCCCCCGCCAGAATGGTCCCGTGCGGTACCGAATCCTGGGCGCCACCGAGGCGCACGACGACCGAGGCGTCCCCGTCCCCGTGGGCGGCCCGCGCCTGCGCGCCCTGCTCGCCGCGCTGGCGCTGCGCGCCGGACGTACCGCCACCGCCGAAGCTCTCATCGACGAGGTGTGGGCCGATGCCCCACCCCACGACGCGCACGCCGCCCTCCAAGCACTCGTAGGCCGCCTGCGCCGGACCCTCGGCCGGGAGGCCGTGACCTCGGCGCCGGGCGGCTACCGGCTCGACACCGACCCCGGCGACGTGGACCTGCACCGCTTCGAACAGCTCGCCCGGCAGGGCAGCGAGGCCCTGGCGGGCGGCGACGCCGAGGCCGCGGCCCGCACCCTGCGCGAGGCCCTCGCCCTGTGGCGCGGTCCCGCACTCGCCGACCTGCCCGACCGCACCGCCGCCGCCCGCCCCGAGGCGCGCCGCCTGGACGTCACCCGTACCTGGATCGAGGCGGAGTTGCGGCTCGGCCGCGCCCGTGACGTCGTACCGGAACTGCGGGGGCTCACCGAGGCGCACCCGTACGACGAACCGCTGCACGCCCACCTGATCCGCGCCCTGCGTGACAGCGGGCGCGGCGCGGACGCCCTGGCCGGGTACGAACACGTCCGCCGCACCCTCGCCGAGGGCCTGGGCGCCGACCCGGGCCCGGAACTGCGCGCGCTGCACGCGGAGTTGTTGGCCGGAACGGAACCGTCCGTACGACGGACCGGCACCGCCGTACAACGGACGAGGACCGCCGCACGACGGGCGGGGGCCGCCGTACCGGAGCCGGACGCACCGGAAGAGACCCCAACACCCCAGGAGCGGGACCCGGACCGAGCCCCGAGCGACGCGACGCCCCCGCAGCGGAGCCAACACGCACCCCGCGAAGCGGAGCGAGCCGAACGGAGCGGCAACCTCCGTCCCCGCCTTACCTCTTTCGTGGGCCGGGAACCTGAACTCGCCGCCATCCGTTCGGACTTGCAGAGAGCACGCCTCGTCACCCTCACCGGCCCCGGCGGCTCCGGAAAGACCCGCCTCGCGGAGGAGACGGCGGGCGGGCACCCCGCACCGTCCTGGCTCGCCGAGCTCGCTCCGCTCGACCACCCCGAGGCGGTCCCCGGCGCCGTGGTCAGCGCACTCGGCCTGCGCGAGACGGTGCTGATGACGAGCGAGCTCGTGACCGCGCAGGACGACCCCACCGCCCTGCTCATCGAGTACTGCGCCCCGCGCAGCCTGCTCCTGATCCTTGACAACTGTGAACACGTCATCGGGGCCGCCGCCCGGCTCGCCGAGACCCTGCTCACCCGCTGCCCGGACCTGCGCATCCTCGCCACCAGCCGGGAACCCCTCGGCGTGCCCGGAGAGTCGGTGCGTCCCGTCGACCCGCTCCCCGAGGCGACCGCCCACCGCCTCTTCGCGGAGCGGGCCGCCGCGGTGCACCCCGGCTTCGACCCGGCCGACGACCCCGCGGCCGTCGCCGAGATCTGCACCCGCCTGGACGGGCTGCCGCTCGCCATCGAGCTGGCCGCGGCCCGGCTGCTCACACCGCGGCAGATCGCGGACCGGCTCGACGACCGCTTCCGGCTGCTCACCTCCGGTAGCCGCACGGTCCTGCCGCGCCAGCAGACCCTGCGCGCGGTCGTCGACTGGTCCTGGGACCTGCTCGACGAGGGCGAACGGACCGTGCTCCGCCAGGTCTCGGTGTTCGCGGGCGACTGGGACCTGCCCGCCGCCGAGACGGTCTGCGGCCCGGACGCCGCCGTGCTGCTCGGCGCCCTGATCGACAAGTCCCTGGTGGTCGCGGCTCCCGTGAAGCGGCGCCAGAAGGGTCCCGCCGACGCCGGCGGGATGCGGTACCGGCTGCTCGAAACCATCCACGAGTACGCCGCCGAGCGGGCCGTCGAGACCCCGGAACTCCACGCCCGCGCGCGGCAACGCCACATCGACCACTACCTGGCCCTGGTGGAGGAGGCGGAGCCGTTGCTGCGGACCGCCGCCCAAATGCCGTGGATCGACCGCCTGGAGGGCGATCTGGACAACATCCGGGCGGCCTTGCAGCGCACCGTGGAGGACGGCGACGAGGACCGCGCCAGCGCCCTGGCGCTCGGCATCGGCTGGTTCTGGTGGCTGCGCAACTACCGCAAGGAGGGCGCCGAGTGGATCGCCCACATCCTGCCGCTCGGCGCCGAACCGCAGGGCCCCGACGCCGAGGACGACCCCCGCTACTGGCCCCGGATGCGGCTGCGCCTGGCCCGGCTCTTCCTGGTGGCCGAGTCGGGCCCGATGGAGGAGCTGAACAGCCCCGAGGTGGTGGCCGAGGTGACCCGGCTCCGGGACGCCTTCGCCCGGCCGGTGCCGCAGGCGGCGTCGTTCCCAGGACTCCTGTGGCCGTTCACCCAGTTCGTGCTCGAGGGCGCGAGCGACCGGCGCGACGCCATGGACCTGGCGGTCGAGATCTGCCGTAAGCACGGCGGGCCGTGGGAGGTCGGGGTCGCCCTGATGTTCCGTACGCATATCGCCGTCGACATGAGCGGCGGCATGACCGGCGTCGACGAGGACCTGGCGGAGCTGCGGGAACTCTCGCGCGAGGTCGGCGACCGCTGGATGCGGGCCCAGGTGTGCAGCGCGGCAGGCGAGGCGGCCATGGCGCGCGGCCAGTTCACGTCCGCGCAGGGCGAGTACGAGGAGGCGCTCCAGCTCGCCTACGAGGTGGGCGCCCACGCCGAGGCGCCCTTCCTGATCGCCCGGCTCGCCGAAATCGCCTACCAATCGGGCGACTTGGACCTGGCGGAGCGGGCCCTCGCGGAGGCGGACACCGAGGCCGACCGGTACGGCGTGGCCGACGCCCACGCCTTCGTCCGCACGCTGGCCGCTGTCTTCGCGCTGGAACGCGGCGAGGTCGTACGCGCCCGCCAGGAGTGGCGCGCGGCCCTCGAACAGGCGGCGCGGGGCACCCCGCCGCCGCAGTTCGAGGCGAGCATCGCGGCCCTCGACGGCCGGATCACCCTCAAGGAGTCCGGGCCGGAGCCCGCCCTGCCCAAGCTGGTCGACGGCCTGCGCTCCGCGGTGCGCGGGCGGTGCGCCGAGGCCGTTCTCGCCACGCTCGCGGAGAGCGCGGCACTCACCCTCGCCGGGCTCGGCGTCCACGCCCCCGCCGCCCGCATCCTGTCCGCCGCCACCCGCTGGCGCGCCGACCTGCCCCGCCCGGCCCGCGAGCACGCCGAAGCGGAAGCCCTGCAACAGGAACTGACGACGGCCCTCGGCCCGGCCACGTACGAGGCCGAGCGGTCGGCGGGCACGTCCCTGACACCGGAGGACGTCCTCATGGAACTGGCCTCGGCGCAGAGGTCGTTGGGGACCAGTAGCCAGTAGCCAGTAGCCAGTAGCAAGTAGCAAGTTGAAGAATCCGTAACCGGTAAAACCGGTAAAGGCAGGCGCACCCGAGGACCCGAGGACCAGAGGCCCCGGAGACTCAGCCGCACCGAATCCGCGACTCGGCCCAATCCGCCAGCGCCACCGACCCGTGCGGCCCCTTCGGCTCCACGACGAGCCGGATCGTCTTGCGGCCGGTCAGATCCACATGCACCGGCACCGCGGAGTCACCGCCGCGGATCACCTTGGAGCGCCACATCCGGTCCCCGTCCGCGAAGACGGAGAACCGCACCGCGCCGAGCCCCATCGTCATGTCGTCGACGCCGACGAACGCGTCGTACGCCACACAACTCCGGTTCAGATCAATGGTGACCGAGGACGGCGCGCTCACGGTCGCCCCGTGTGCGTAGCGGCGGCCGCCGATGCTCAGGCTCTCGCGCTGCCACAGCCAGCTGGACTCGCTGAGGCGCACCTCGGGCTTGGTGCCGTCGCCGACGATGCCGTATTCGAGCCGGTTCACCGGGTAGACGGCCGGGCCCGGCGGTGGCGGGGGCGGCGTCGGAATGGGCTTGGTGAGGGTCGGCGTGGGCGTGGGCGTAGGTGTCGGAGTCGGTGTGGGAGTCGGCGTCGGCGTGGGCTTCGGGGATGGCTTGGGTGGGGGTGGCTTCGGCTTCGGGGACTCCGGCTTGGGCGAGGGCGATGGTTTCTCGGGCACCACCGGTTGCGAGGCCGAGGGGCTTGGCTCCGGCTTGGCCTGCGGCTTCGGCTCATTGCCCGCGAGGGCGAGCGCCACCGCGACCCCGGCCGCGACGACCGCCGCGGCACCGATGCCGACCTTCACCGGCGCCCCGAGGCCCTCGGAGGCCGCCGCACCCGCACCCGTGCCGCCCGCGGTTCCACCCGTGCTGCCGCCCGCCGCCGCGGCCGCACCCGCACCGGCCGCGCCCGCACCCGCGCCGCCGCCGACGAGCAGGCCCGCCTTGACGGAGTACCCGGCCGCACCGAACCAACCGATGACCGCGACCGGCACAAGCCCGGGGATGCCGCTCGCCAGCTCCTTGATCTGGCCCGCGGCCAGGCGGCACTTGGCGCACTCCTCCATGTGCTTGCGCAGGCCACGCTCGGCCCGGGTGCGCAACCGGCCGCGCGCGTAGGCGCCGAGCCGGTCCGCGTAGCGCGCGCACTCGTCGTCGTCCGCGAGCGAGACGCTCACATGCGCCTGCAGATACGCCTGCTTGAGCCCCTCGCGGGCCCGGCTCGCCAGCTGTGCCGTGGTGTTGGGCGAGGTGTGCCCGAAGAGCGGGGCGACCTCGCTGAGCTTCTCGTCCTCGACCTCGGTGTGCCAGAGGACGGCCTGCCACTCCTCGGAGAGGCTGCGGAACGCCTGCATGACCATGGAGCGCTCGGCCTCGTGCATGGCCATCACGTCGGCGCCCAGGTCGAGGGTGTCGTCGTCGGACACCTCGGCCGAGCGGGCCGCCTGGGCCGCGAACACCGCGAAGTCCTCGACCAGTTGCTCCCGCTTGGCGGACTTTGTCCAGCTTGCCGCGACCCGTCGCACCGTGGTGAGCAGATAGGCGCGCACCGCGTGCTCGGGGCCCGAACCGCGCCGTACCGCCTGGAGCATCCGCGCGAACACCTCGGAGGCGAGGTCGTCCGCGGTGTCCGCGTCCCGGCAGCAGGTACGTGCGTAGCGGCGTACGGCCTCCGCATGGCGGCGGTAGAGCTCCTCGTACGCCGAGTCGTCGCCCTCGCGCATCCGGCCGATCAGCGTGGCGTCGGAGGTCGGCGACTCCCTGGCCGAGAGCAGTTCGTCCGAGAGGGATCCGGAAGCTCCGGTGCCGCCTTCGCGCTGCGAGGGCACGCTGGCCTCGGCGCCGCCCGCGGCGGCCGAACGCTCCGGACCGCCGGGCCCCGGCGCACCGGAAGGGCCGCCCTGATTCGGTACCTGCCGGGAGGGCAGCCCGGAGGCTTCCGCGCCGTCCCCGGTGAGTGGTTCGTCCCGCCCGTCAACGCTCATAGCGCGAAGCCCCCGCATGCACACTCTGACCCGAACACCGGGCAAGAGTGTCACACGAGTCAACGCCGCCGAACCCTCCCGGCGAGCAACCACTCATCCGGGGCGAATCCCCGAGCCCCAGCATGGGCGTTCGCATGCACGGCCGCCCGCGCGGCGACGGGCAGAGGTAATGACCTGGGGCTCTCCTGAGGAGTTGAGGACATCGCGGAGGTTTCGGTCAACTTACGGCAAAACGAACCCGTGACCCTTGAGCTTCAGGTAAACGCGCGGTCGAAAGGCGAGCGCCCGCCACCCCGGAGCACCAAGGCCCGCGACCGGATCACGAAGACCGCAACCGCATCACGAAGACCGCAAACCGGATCAAGAAGGCCGCGACCGCAGTCCCTCCAGGAGAATGTCGAGCAGCCGCGCGGAGGCCGCCGCCTGCTGTGCCGCGTCCGGAAGCGATGGAGCCGCCGTGGCTATCACGAGCAGTACGTCCGCCACCGTGACGTCAGGGCGCAGCTCACCGGCCTCACGGGCCCGCTCCACCAGGCGCCCCACGACGTCGAGCAGCGCCGCGGCGCCCGCGTCCAGTTCCTCCGCCGTGACGCCGAGCGACTCCTCGGTCGGTGCGGGCCGCTGCTCCACCAGGCGCAGCCCGGCCTTGCCGGTCACCGGGCCGGTGGCGTGCCGCTGCTGCGGCACCCGCGTCTCCTCGTGCTCCGCATCCGCCGCCTCGTCCGCCACGCCCACGCGCAGCACCTGCGGCGGAAGGAGTCGTCCCGCGCCCGACGCCACCGAGGTGCGCAGGAAGCGGGAGAGCGCCGACCACGGCTCGTCCTCCTGGCCGAGCGCGGCCTGGGCCTGCTCGGTGAGGCGGGCGGTCTCCTCCTCGGCGATCCGCCGCACCAGTACGTCCTTGCTCGGGAACCGGCGGTAGACCGTGCCGACCCCGACCCGGGCCCGCCGCGCGACGTCCTCCATCGGCGCGCCGTACCCCAGCTCGCCGAAGACCTCGCGGGCCGCCCGCAGCACATGTTCGAGATTTCGTTGCGCGTCCACGCGCAGGGGTGCCGTGCGCGCGCCGTCCGTTTGACCGCGTCGATGGTGGCCGTCGTCGGCTGCGACGACGGACGCGGTGCCCCAATGAGATTCCTGAATACGCATAAGCGTTCCCCCGGTAATGACGTCTCCCCCCGGAGACTTCCCCGCCTTGACTGTCGGCGAGTGGGGAGGTTCGGACACACATCCCCCCACACCCCGATGACATACGAACATAGTTGAGCTGGAGTCAATTCAGAAGAGGCCAGTCCCGGAGCGACCGACGCCCGATCGGAGTACGCACCGGTTTCACCCCGATCGCACCCCCGGAAAATCGCCGTGATGCCCGCGCTGACCTGCGTATTTCTCCAAAGCACGGAAGTGGCACACGCGCCACACCACTCACAACTTCCGGTCACACAAAACGTCGGGGCTGTGGACAAACACGCGACGCCGATGCGTCATGGACAGGTGACGGCTGCATCCTCCCAGGGACCGACGCCCGGGTCCCCCAAGTCCGCTCAGGGTCTCAAGGCTTCCAAGGCTCCTGAGCCCGCCGAGCCTGCCGCGCCAACGAGGCTCCGCATTCTCATCGTCGGCGGCGGCTACGTCGGCCTGTATACGGCGCTGCGTCTCCAGAAGCGGCTCAAACCGGAGCTGAAGCGGGGCGAGGCCGAAATCGTCGTGGTCACCCCCGATCCGTACATGACGTATCAGCCGTTTCTGCCGGAGGCGGCGGCCGGCTCGATCTCGCCGCGCCATGTCGTCGTGCCGCTGCGCCGCGTCCTCGACCGGTGCAAGGTCGTCGTCGGCGAGGCCCGGTCGATCGACCACGCCAAGCGCGCCGCGACGGTCGCCACGCTCGCCACCGAGGAGGAGGGCACGGGACCCATCACCGTCCCGTACGACCATCTCGTGCTGGCCCCCGGCTCGATCTCGCGCACCCTGCCGATCCCCGGCCTCGCCGACCACGGCATCGGCTTCAAGACCGTGGAAGAGGCCATCGGGCTGCGCAACCACGTCATCGAGCAGATGGACATCGCGTCCTCGACCCGCGACCCCGGCATCCGCGACGCCGCCCTCACCTTCGTCTTCGTCGGCGGCGGTTACGCGGGCGTCGAGGCGCTGGCCGAGCTGGAGGACATGGCGCGCTACGCCGCGCGGTACTACCACAACGTCAAGCCCGAGGACATGAAGTGGATCCTCGTCGAGGCATCCGACCGGATCCTGCCCGAGGTCGGCGAGGAGATGGGCAAGTACACGGTCCGCGAGCTGCGCGGCCGCAATATCGACGTACGCCTGGAGACCCGCCTGGACTCCTGCGAGGACCGCGTCGCCGTCCTCAGCGACGGCTCCCGCTTCCCGACCCGCACGCTCGTGTGGACGGCGGGCGTCAAGCCGCACCCGGTCCTCGCCGCCTCGAACCTGCCCCTGAACGGCCGCGGCCGCCTCAAGTGCACCGCCCAACTCGCCGTGGACGGCGTCATGCGCGCGTGGGCCGCCGGAGACGCGGCCGCCGTCCCCGACATCACGGCGGACGAGCCCGGCAAGGAGTGCGCGCCCAACGCCCAGCACGCGGTGCGCCAGGCCAAGGTGCTCGGCGACAACATCGTCGCCTCTCTGAGAGAAGAACCCCTCGAGGAGTACGCGCATAAATACGCCGGTTCCGTGGCGTCCCTGGGCCTGCACAAGGGCGTCGCGCACGTCTACGGGCGCAAGCTGAAGGGTTACCCTGCGTGGTTCATGCACCGCGTGTACCACCTGAGCCGGGTGCCGACCTTCAACCGCAAGGCGCGCGTGCTCGCCGAATGGACCTTGGCGGGTCTGTTCAAACGCGAGATCGTCTCGCTCGGATCGCTCGAACATCCCCGGGCCGAGTTCGAACTCGCGGCCGGAGGACGGCGCCCGGACGACCCGAAGGAGTCGTCCTGACCGGATACGGGAACTCCCGCTCCAGGCAGGGCGTCTGACGGATGTCAGTCCGGTCGGACAGACTGGTCCACGACTGGTCCACGACCGGCACGGACTCGGTCGGCGGCCCGATCCACGAGCTCGCACCCGACGCTCGGCCAGGACTCGGACCACGACCACGGGCGGCCCTCGCCCCATCGACGTACTCGCGAGACACTCCCCGTACCCCCGGCGCGGTGTCCCGCCCCGAAAGCGACAACCACGAGGCCAAACGCAGTGAACTTCACGCGCTGGAGCGCCCGGCTCCCCGGAACGCAGCGCCGCGCCGCCGCACGGTCCGACCGGAGCTCCGTGCCCGCGGCCCGCGCCGAGCGGAAGACGGCAGCCGACGCGGCCGACCGGGCCGACGACGAGGCCGATGGAGCCGCGCCCCCGCCCGCCGTAGAGGCCCTGCCGGTCCGCGAGGTACTCGACCGCGTCCCCGCCCTCGTCGCCCTGGTGCACGGCCCCGAGCACCGCATCGCGTACGTCAATGACGCGTACGTCGCCGCCTTCGGCCCCCGCCCCACAGGAGCGCCCGCCCAGGAGGCCCTGCCCGAGCTCGACGAGCTGGGCCTGCTGCCGCTGCTCGACCAGGTGCTGCGCAGCGCCAAGCCGCGCACGGTCAAGTCCCGCAAGGTCCCCGGCGGCCGCTCGTACACGTTCACCTGCACCCCGCTCGCCATGCCGAAGGGGAACGACGTCCCTGAGGACGTCCCTAAGGAAGACGATTCCGAGGACGACCCCTCCCAGAGGGGAGTCGCCCCACAGGACGCCCCGCAGAAGGCCACCTCCCGGAGGGGCGCCGCCCAGGACCACGAGGGCGGCGTGCTGATCTTCGCGGCCGATGTCACCGACCACGCGGACGCCGCCGAGCGGCTGCGCACCAGCGAACGCCGCCACCGCGAGGCCGCCGTCACCCTCCAACGCTCCCTGCTGCCCCAGGAGCTGGAGGGCCCCGACGACCTGCGGATCGCCGCCACGTACCTGCCCGGCGGCACGGACGCCGCGGTCGGCGGCGACTGGTACGACGTGATCACCCTCGGCGGCGGCCGCACCGCCCTGGTCATCGGCGACGTGATGGGCCGCGGCGTCCGCGCGGCGGCCGTCATGGGCCAACTCCGCACCGCCGTCCGCGCCTACGCGCGCCTCGACCTGCCCCCGCACGAGGTCCTGCAACTCCTCGACGGCCTCGCCGCGGAAATCGACGCCAGCCAGATCGCCACGTGTGTGTACGCGGTCCACGACCCGAACGACGGCCGTCTGACCTACGCGTCCGCCGGCCACCTGCCCATCCTGGTGCGCGACGAGAACGGCGAGCTGCACCGCGCCGACGAACCCACCGGCCCGCCCCTGGGCACCGGCGGCTGGCTGCACGCCTCCGGCTCGCTGCCCTTCCCGCCCGGCGCCACCGCCGTGCTCTACACGGACGGCCTGGTGGAGCGGCGTACCGAGGACATCGACCAGGGAGTGGCGGCCCTGGAACAGGCCCTGGCCGGGGCGACCGGCACGCCTCAGGTGGTCTGCGACCGCCTGCTGCGCAGCCTCGGCGTGACCGCCGAGCACGATGACGACGTGGCGGTACTCGTCCTACAGCACCCGAAGCGCACCGGCACCGAGGCCGAACTGTTCCGCGGCGCCGCCCTCGACCTGCTCGGCGGCGTCGAAGCGGCACCACGCGCGCGTGCCTTCGCCTCCGGCGTCCTCACCAGCTGGCGCTTCCCGACCGAAATCCACGACCTGGGTGTCCTCGCCGCCAGCGAACTCGTCGCGAACTCGCTCCAGCACGGCACCCCGCCGATGCGCCTTCGGCTGCGCCGCACCGACCGCCGCCTGATCGTCGAGGTCACCGACGGCGACGAGCACCTGCCCCGGCGCCGCCGCGCCGAGCCGGTGGACGAGGCAGGACGCGGCATCGCCATCGTCGCCACGATCGCCTCGTCCTGGGGCTCGCGCCGCACCCCGGGCGGCGGCAAGGCCGTCTGGTGCGAGTTCGCCCTGCCCAAGACGTGACGCTTCTCTTCGCGGCTATACGTGCGCGGGGGCGCCCTCGTCCGCGGACACGGCCGGAGCCGGGACCGAGGTGGCCACCACACGCGCGCGTGCCGGGTGGTTCTGCTCCGGAGTGAGCCGCCGCCCCAGACGCATGGCAAGGACCGTGATGCCGAGCGAGAAGAGAATGAACGTCACGATGTACGGCGCGTGCAGCGAGGCGCCCATCGGCCCGCCCACCGCGGGCCCTACGGCCAGCGCCAGCTGCTTCACCAGGGCGAAGGCCGAGTTGTACTGCCCGACCATGCCGTCCGGCGCCAGGTCGGCCACCAGCGGCGCCACGGTCGGCGACAGCATCGCCTCACCGAGCCCGAACAGGGCGTACGTCGAGATGAACGCGGCGGTCGCCATCGCCTGGCTGCCGTGCCCGAGCCCCGCGTACCCGGCGGCGACCCAGGCCACGGCCCAGAGCAGCCCCACGGACGCGATCACCCGCGACCGCTTGCGCCGCTCCACGAACCGCAGGACCAGGAACTGCGCCACCACGATGGCGCCCGTATTGGCGGCGAGCGCGATACCGAGCGTCGACGGCGAAATGCCCGCGGCCTCCACGCCGTACGCCGAAAGCCCCGACTCGAACTGCCCGTAGCAGGCGAAGAACAGCACAAAGCCGAGCACGCACAGCTGCACCATGGCGCGGTTCCCGAGCAGTTGCTTGAAGCCACCGGACGCTTGCGGCTTCGCGTCCCCGATCCGGGGCTGCCGGGGCAGCCGCACGGTCGCCATGATGACGACAAGCAGCAGGAACATGGCGGCCTCGATGCCGAAGAGCAGCGTGAAGTCCCCCGGCCGCCCCCGCTTCACGATCTGCCCGCCGATCAGGCCGCCGATGCCGAGCCCCAGGTTCTGCAGAAAGAACTGCATGGCGAACGCGCGGGTCCGGGACTGCGCGGAGGAGCACTCCACGATCATCGTCGCGAGCGCCGGCTGCATCACGGCCTGCCCCGCGCCGAGCGCGGCGGCAGAGGCGAGCACCATCTCCGGGCTCCGCGCGAGCCCCAGGCTCAGGGCGCCGACGGCGGCGGTGACCAGGGCGGCGAGCAGCACCGGAAGCGGACCGCGCCGGTCCACGGCGCGCCCGGTGAAGGGCAGTACGACGAGCGCGGCGACGGCGAAGACGGCGAGCACGAGGCCCGCCGTCGTAGGACCGAGATCCCGCACCTGTGCCACGTAGACATAGAGGAACGGGACGGTAAAGCCGAGACCGAACGCACTCAGCGCGTTGCCCACATGGATCCGGCGCATCGCAGCGCCCATCGCCCTGGTCACTTTCACCTACCTTAAGGATGAAGACTTAGAAGCTAAAGTTCAGGGCTAAAGAGTACGCATCGAAGGTCTTCAACGCAAAGTCGGGCCGTGCCATACTTCCGGCCATGGCTGACACTCCTGCCCCTGACCAGCCGGACGACCAGGCGAGCGACGAGCCGACGCTCGAAGAGCAGATCGCCGCGTACCAGCGGGAATTCAGTGACCTGGACCCGCAGGTCGAGCAGATCGTCTCGGCGCTCGGCCGCCTCAACCGCCGGATGAACGTCGCCTACGGCCGCCAGACCGCGACGCTCGGCATCAGCAACGCCGAGTGGGAGGTCCTCAAGGCCCTGGTCCTCTCCGGCCCTCCGTACCGCCTGGGCCCCGGCGAACTCGCCAAACGCCTCGGCCTGACGCCGGCGGCCATGACCCACCGCATCGACCGGATGGTCGGCGAGGGCCTGGTCACCCGGGACCGCGACGAGACCAATCGCGTACGCGTGATCATCGAGTTGACCGACACCGGCCGGGAGAAGTGGCTGGAGGCGATGCGCCTGGCCACGGTCTTCGAGGAAGACCTCCTCCAGGACCTGTCGAGCAGGGAGCGCGGGGTCCTCGGTGAGCTCCTGATCCGCCTGCTGCGCCGGGTCGAGGACGCCCAGCCGGACGCCGGTGGACGCCTCGCCGACCTGAGTTGACAGCCATCTGACGGATCCGTAAGGTTCTTCGGGTTGCCACGGAGCCGTAACGGTTCTGCTGCAGCACTCTCGCCGCGAGAGCGGCACACCAAACTCAGCACGATCTCCCAACTCGGGGTCTATTTCGGCATGCCCGAAATAGAATTCTCCGGCTCGATTAGGAGCAGCCCGGGAAATCCGCTAGAGTTTGAGCGTCGGAACGGCCCAACAGCCGCAAAGACAAACCCGGTTGACTGGGAGTCAGGCCCGAAAGGATCTGATAGAGTCAACACCGCCGGAAGGCCGAAAGGCCGGAAAGCACCGAGAAAATCGGAACGGACCGGAAAGCCGGAACGATCTGATAGACTCGGAAACACCGAAGGGAAGCGCCCGGAGGAAAGCCCGAGAGGGTGAGTACGAAGGAAGCGTCCGTTCCTTGAGAACTCAACAGCGTGCCAAAAGTC
>NZ_JBSFUT010000045.1:0-67549 GCF_053591935.1 Streptomyces sp. NPDC002851
CACCGGGGTTGCCCGTGGGGTCGTCCGTGTGCGCGCCCGGCACCGGGGTTGCCCGTGGGGTCGTCCGTGTGCGCGCCCGGCACCGGGGTTGCCCGTGGGGTCGTCCGTGTGCGCGCCCGGCACCGGGGTTGCCCGGGGTCGTCCGTATGCGCGCCCTGCGCCGGGGTGCCGCTGCGCCCACCCGTGCCGCCCTGCGGCACGACTGCCCGCAGCTCTGCCTGCAGCTATGCGGACGGCTACGCGGACGGCTGGCTGCCCGCAGCTGTGTCGGCAGCTCGGCCCGCAGCTACGCCAACAGTTACGCGGACGGCTGGCTGCCCGCAGCTGTGTCGGCAGCTCTGCCAAGCAGCTACGCCGACAGTTACGCGGACGGCTGACTGTCCGAAGCTACGCGGACGCCGCGTACGTCACCGGATCGCTCCCCGGCACCGCCTCCGCCAGCCCCAGCTTGACCAGCCGCCGTACATGCGCCTCCGCCTCCGACACCGCGATGTTCCGCGAGCGGTAAGGGATCTGGTCCCACGGCCGGTTCCACTCCATCCGTTCCGCGAGCTGCCACGGGGTGAGCGGGGCGGCGGTGAGGAGCTCGCGCAGGCCGCGCAGTCGCTCCTCGTGGTGGTGGAGGAGTGCGTCGACGCGGGTGGCCGCGTCCGTGAAGGCGTACTGGTGGGCGGGGAGCACCTCGGCGGGGCCGAGGCGTCCGATCCGCTCGAGCGAGTCCAGGTAGTCGCCGAGGGGGTCCGTCACGGTCAGGTCGTCCGGGTCCTCGTACAGGCCGATGTGCGGGGTGATGCCGGGCAGTAGATGGTCCCCGGAGAACAACCGCCCGAAGCCCGGCCGACCTCCCGTCACGCCCGCCGCGGCCGCCGGGTGTTCCTCTTCCAGGTGCAGGCAGACATGGCCGGGGGTGTGGCCCGGGGTCCAGATGGCGCGCAGGCGGCGGCCGGGCAGGTCGAGGAGTTCGCCGGGGACGATGCCGCGGTCGGGCAGGGCGGCGGTCAGTCCGGGCGGGGTGCGGGTCCGGCCCGACGCGCGGGCGGCGCGCAGCGGGGCGAGATGGTCCTCGGGGGCCCCGGCCGCGGCGAGCTTGTCGGTGAGGTAGGCGACCCAGCGGCCCGGCTCCTGCGCGCGCGTGCGCCGTACGACATGGGTGTCCGCCGGATGCATCGCGATCCAGGCGCCCGAGGCCTCCCGGACCCGCCCGGACAGGCCGTGGTGGTCGGGGTGGTGGTGGGTGACGACCACGCCGTGCAGGTCGCCGACGTCGGCCCCGCACGCCTCGAGCCCGGCGACGAGGGTGTCCCAGGAGTCCGGGTCGTCCCAGCCGGTGTCGATCAGGACCGGGCCGCGGTCGGTGTCGAGGACGTGGACGAGCGTGTGGCCCAGGGGGTTGTCGGGGATCGGCACCTTGATGCTCCACACACCGCCGCCGTGCTCGGTCACCCGCGTCGCCCGCGTCATCCGCCAACCCCCACTCTCCGGCCACCCGGCCATTGCTCACTATAACTAGAACTGGTATCAGTTCTGAAACAGTGTCAGAAACGGTATGGAGCACCAGAGCTGAGCCCCGCAGGAGGCAGCCGGTCATGACCAACGGACTTGTGGAACACCAACAGCTGTTCATCGGCGGGGAGTGGACCGATCCTTCCCCAAGCTCTCGACTCCGCTCGAGCAGGGGAGGCCCCACCGGCAAAGACGTGATCGAGGTCATCTCGCCGCACAGCGAAGAGGTCATCGGCCGGGTGCCGCACGCCGCGCCCGCCGATGTGGATCGCGCGGTGGCGGCCGCGCGCAAGGCGTTCGACGAGGGCCCGTGGCCGCGGATGTCCCTGGAGGAGCGGATCGAGGTCGTCACGCGGATCAAGGACGCCTTCGCCGCGCGGCACGAGGAGTTCGCCCGCGTCATCAGCTCCCAGAACGGCACCCCGTACACCTCGGGCGTGATGGTGCAGGCGCTCGCCGCGATGATGGTCTGGGACGCGGCCCTGACGACCGCGCGGAACTTCACGTACGAGGAGCGGCGCGACGGAGTCCTCGGCAAGCTGCTCGTGCGGCGCGAGCCGGTCGGGGTGGTGGCGGCCGTGGTGCCGTGGAACGTTCCGCAGTTCACCGCCGCGGCCAAGCTCGCGCCCGCGCTGCTCGCCGGGTGCCCGGCGATCCTGAAGGTGTCGCCGGAGACGCCGCTCGACGGCTATCTGCTCGCCGAGGTCGCGGCGGAGGCGGGCCTGCCGGAGGGGGTCCTCTCCGTCATCCCGGCGGGGCGCGAGGTGAGCGAGTACCTGGTCTCGCACCCGGGCGTGGACAAGGTGTCGTTCACCGGCTCGGTGGCGGCGGGCAAGCGCGTGATGGAGGTCTGCTCGCGCCATCTCACCCGGGTCACCCTGGAGTTGGGCGGCAAGTCGGCCGCGGTGATCCTGCCGGACGCCGACGCGGCCACGGCGGTCGCCGGGATCGCCCCCTTCGCCTGGATGATCAACGGCCAGGCGTGCGTGGCGCAGACCCGCATCCTCGTACCGCGCTCGCGTTACGACGAGTTCGCGGAGGCTTTCGCGGCGGCGGCCGACGGCCTGAAGATCGGCGACCCGCTCGACCCGAGCACGGAGCTGGGCCCGCTGGTCGCCCAGCGCCAGCAGCAGCGCTCGCTCGACTACATCCGGATCGGCCAGGAGGAGGGCGCCAAGATTCTTGCGGGCGGCGGCCGTCCGGCGGGGCAGGACAAGGGCTGGTACGTCGAGCCGACGCTCTTCGGCGAGGTGGACAACGGCATGCGGATCGCCCGCGAAGAGATCTTCGGCCCGGTCATCTGTCTGCTTCCGTACGGTGACGAGGCCGAGGCGGTGCGGATCGCCAACGACTCCGAGTACGGCCTCTCGGGCAGCGTGTGGACGGCGGACGTCGAGCGGGGCATCGAGGTCGCGCGTCAGGTCAGGACCGGGACGTACAGCGTGAACACCTTCAGCCTCGACATGCTCGGGCCGTTCGGCGGCTACAAGAACTCCGGCCTGGGCCGGGAGTTCGGGCCCGAGGGGTACGGCGAGTACTTCGAGCACAAGATGATCCATCTGCCCGCCGGGTACGAGGGGGCGGCCTGATGGGAGACCGCTGGCGGGTCGAGGTCGACCGGGGCGTCTGCATCGGCTCCGGCATGTGCGTGAACACGGCCCCGGAAGGCTTCCGCCTGGACACCGCCCGCCAGTCCCACGCGACGGCCGCGGAACAGGACGCCCACGAGGACGTACTCGCCGCGGCGGAGGGGTGCCCGGTGGAGGCGATCACGATCACGGTCCTTGGCAGCGGGGAGCCGGTGTTCCCTCCGGAGGAGTGACCGTTTCCGGCGCTCAGCCGCCCCCGCCCCCCCCCGCTGCGCGCCCTGTTCGCCCGACTACTTGCCCTGTTCGCCCGACGTCACGTCGATCAACCGGCACACGGTCTCGATGTCGATCTTCACCTGCGCGATGGAAGCCCGTCCCGACAGCCACGTGATGAGCGCCGAGTGCCATGTGTGCTCAATGACCCGCACCGCGGAAAGCTGCTCGGGCGTCGGCTTCTCCAGGCCGGTCGCTTCCAGAATGATCGCCGTCGTGAGCCGCGACACCGTATCCACTTCGGGGCTCACCGAACGGTCCGCGAAGGTCAGCGCCCGCACCATCGCGTCCGCGAGGTGCGGCTCGCGCTGTAGCGCGCGGAAGGCCCGCATCAGGGTCTCCGCGACGCGCTCGGCGGCGGTGTCCCCGGCGGGCGGGCGCTTGCGGAGCGTGCTGTGCATGTGCTGGAGCTGGTCCTGCATGGTCGCGACCAGAAGGTGCACCTTGGACGGGAAGTAGCGGTACAGCGTGCCGAGCGCCACCTGCGACGACTCGGCGACCTCGCGCATCTGCACCGCGTCGAACCCGCCCCGGCTGGCCAGTTGGGCGCTGGCGTGCAGGATGCGGCGCCGACGGGCTTCCTGACGTTCCGTCAGGGGAGGGGATGCCTCAGGGGATACCGCGCCGGATTCCTTCACTTCCGTCACTTCCACTGTCATATGTCCCGTTCCATGGTGCTGGTTGGCTCAGCATGGCAGGGGCGTGGCCGTGGCGCGAATCACCTGATCCGGCCCTTCCGGTTCCGTTACCTGCCGGTAGATTCGAACCCCCTTGAGCGATCTTCGAGTTCGATCAAGCCCGAGCTCTGCGGTCGATCAGGGGCCGATCAAGCCGGAGACTTCTGAAACTTGTTCTAGGTTAGCGTCCCAGCGTAATCTCGCGGGAACCAAGGGAGAAGGGGGCCGTGAGTGACCGCTGAGGCCATCGGAGCGGGCCCCGCGCTCGCCGTACCGGGCGGCGGCGACCGCGCGCTGCGGATCGCGATGCTGACGTACAAGGGGAACCCGTTCTGCGGCGGCCAGGGCGTGTACATACGCCACCTGTCGCGTGAGCTGGCCCGCCTCGGCCACCACGTCGAGGTGATAGGCGCCCAGCCCTACCCCGTACTCGACGAGGGCGTACGCCTCACCGAGCTGCCCAGCCTCGACCTGTACCGCAGCCCCGACCCGTTCCGCACCCCGAAGCGCGACGAATTCCGTGACTGGGTCGACGCCCTCGAGTTCGCCACGATGCGGACCGGCGGCTTCCCCGAACCGCTCACGTTCTCGCTCCGTGCCCGGCGCCATCTGGCCGCGCGGCGCGGCGAGTTCGACGTCGTACACGACAACCAGACCCTCGGCTACGGCCTGCTCGGCGGCCCGGACGCGCTCGGCGCCCCGCTGGTCACCACGATCCACCACCCCATCACCGTCGACCGGCAGTTGGAGCTCGACGCCGCGGCGGACTGGAAGGGGCGGGCCTCGGTGCGCCGCTGGTACGCGTTCACGCGGATGCAGAAGCGGGTGGCGCGCCGCCTGCCGTCCGTACTCACGGTCTCCGGCACCTCGCGCCAGGAGATCGTCGACCACCTGGGCGTGGCCGACGACCGTATCCACGTCGTCCACATCGGCGCCGACACCGACCTGTTCTCGCCGGACCCGGCGGTGCCGGAGGTGCCGGGCCGGATCGTGACGACCTCCAGCGCCGACGTACCGCTCAAGGGCCTGATCCACCTCGTCGAGGCGCTCGCCAAGGTGCGCGCCGAGCAGCCCGACGCGCACCTCGTCGTCGTCGGCAAGCGCGCCGAGGACGGGCCGGTCGCGGCGGCCATCGAGCGGTACGGCCTGGAGGGCGCCGTCGAGTTCGTGAAGGGCATCTCCGACGCGGAGCTGGTCGACCTGGTGCGCAGCGCCCAAGTCTCCTGCGTCCCTTCCCTGTACGAGGGATTCTCGCTGCCCGCCGCGGAAGCGATGGCTACGGCGACGCCCCTGGTCGCCACGACCGGCGGCGCGATCCCGGAGGTCGCGGGCAAGGACGGGGAGACGTGCCTGGCGGTGCCGCCGGGGGACGCGGGCGCGCTGAGCGCTGCGCTGTGCCGGGTCCTGGGCGACAGTGAGCTCCGGCTGCGGCTCGGCGCCGCGGGCCGGGAGAGGGTGCTGTCCCGCTTCACCTGGGCGCGGGCGGCGGAGGGCACGGCGGAGCGGTACCGGGCGGCGATCGAGGCCTCTCGGCGCGTTGGGGCCATGCGATGAAAATTCAGCCCGTCCGGCGTTTGAGGACGAGCGCGTCCAGCGCGACAAACGGGGGTCTGGGGGCGGAGCCTCCAGTTACGGGAAGGGGCGGGGTAGGGGAAAGACCTCCGACGGCCCGCACCAGACGCACCACCCACCGAACCACCCGTCAACACCCCCACCCGAAAAGGCAGGCCCCGTGCTGACCGTCGACTTCACCCGCTTCCCGCTCGCCGCAGGCGACCGCGTCCTGGACCTGGGCTGCGGCGCCGGACGCCACGCCTTCGAGTGCTACCGGCGCGGAGCACAGGTCGTCGCGCTCGATCAGAACGCCGAGGAAATCCGCGAAGTCGCCAAGTGGTTCGCCGCCATGAAGGAGGCGGGCGAGGCCCCGGAGGGCGCCACCGCGACGGCCATGGAGGGCGACGCCCTCAACCTCCCCTTCCCCGACGAGTCGTTCGACGTCGTCATCATCTCCGAGGTGATGGAGCACATCCCGGACGACAAGGGCGTACTCGCCGAGATGGTCCGGGTCCTGAAGCCCGGCGGCCGCATCGCGGTGACGGTGCCGCGCTACGGCCCGGAGAAGGTCTGCTGGGCGTTGTCGGACGCGTACCACGAGGTCGAGGGTGGCCACATCCGTATCTACAAGGCCGACGAACTCCTCGGCAGGATGCGGGAAGCAGGGCTCAAGCCGTACGGCACGCACCACGCGCACGCGCTGCACTCCCCGTACTGGTGGCTCAAGTGCGCCTTCGGTGTGGACCGCGACGGCGAGAACGCTCCGCTCCCCGTCCGCGCGTACCACAAGCTCCTGGTCTGGGACATCATGAAGAAGCCGCTGGCCACGCGGGTCGCGGAGCAGGCACTCAACCCGCTGATCGGCAAGAGCTTCGTGGCGTACGCGACCAAGCCGCACCTGCCCGGCCGCCTTGTCGACGACGCGGCGGACGCTTCGTGACGACGCCCCGTACGGAGCACCTGGTCCTGCCCGGTGTACTGACCGCCGCCCAGGCCGCGCAGACGGTCCGCGCCCTGCTCGGCGCGCAGCGCGCGGACGGCGCCATACCGTGGTTCCGCGGGCACCACCTCGACCCGTGGGACCACACCGAGGCGGCCATGGCCCTCGACGCGGCCGGGGAACACGCGGCCGCCGCCCGCGCCTACGACTGGCTCGCCGAGCACCAGAACCCCGACGGCTCCTGGTACGCGGCCTACGCCGACGGTGACCCGGACCGGCCCACCGACCGGGGCGCCGAGTCCAACTTCTGCGCCTATCTCGCGGTCGGCGTCTGGCACCACTACCTCACCACCGGCGACGACGCGTTCCTCGACCGCATGTGGCCCGCCGTGTACGCCGCGGTCGAGTGGGTGCTCGCCCTCCAGCAGCCCGGCGGCGAGATCGGCTGGAAGCGCGAGCCGGACGGCACCCCGGTCACCGACGCCCTGCTCACCGGCTCCTGCTCGATCCACCAGGCGCTGCGCTGCGCCCTCGCGATCGCCGCGGAACGTGAAGAGCCGCAGCCGGACTGGGAGTTGGCGACCGGCGCCCTCGGCCACGCGATCCGCCACCACCCCGAGCGCTTCCTCGACAAGAGCCGCTACTCGATGGACTGGTACTACCCGATCCTGGGCGGCGCGCTCACCGGCCCGGAGGCCAAGTCCCGCATAGAGGAGAGCTGGGACCGCTTCGTGGTCCCCGACCTGGGCGTACGCTGCGTGGTCCCCAACCCGTGGGTGACGGGCGGCGAGTCCGCCGAACTGGCCCTGGCCCTCTGGGTGATGGGCGAATCCGACCGCGCGCTCGACATCCTCCAGTCCATCGGCCACCTCCGCGACCCGGAGACCGGCCTGTACTGGACGGGCTACGTCTTCGAGGACGAGGTCATCTGGCCCGTGGAACAGACCACGTGGACAGCGGGCGCGGTACTCCTCGCGGTGGCGGCCCTGGGCGGCGACGAGGCGACGTGCGGGGTGTTCGACCCGGAGCGGCTGCCGCGGGGGCTCGCGCCGGAGTGCTGCTGAGCGTCCGGGCGGGCCTGTCGGCGTACGGCCCTGTCTACCGCCCCGCGTTGAGCTCCGCGAGCACCCGCAACGTAGCCTCATCCGGCGCGAGCACGAGCAGATCGGTCACCGGCCCCTTACGCCACAACTCAAGCCGCTCCGCGATCCGTTCCCGCGGCCCGACCAGCGAGATCTCATCGGCGAACGCATCGGGCACGGCGAGCACGGCCTCCTCGCGCCGCCCCTCCGCGAACAGCTCCTGAATCCGCCGGGCCTCCGCCTCGAACCCCATCCGGGCCATGAGGTCGGCGTGGAAGTTCCGGGCGGCGTGCCCCATGCCGCCGATGTAGAAGCCGAGCATGGCCTTTACGGGCAGCAGCCCTTCGGAGACGTCGTCGCACACTGTGGCTCGGGCCATGGGAGCGATACGGAACCCCTCCCGGAGCCCATCGAGGGAGGCTTCATACACATCGCTCCGAAGGGGCGACCAGTAGAGCGGCAGCCAGCCGTCCGCGATCCGTGTGGTCTGCGCGATGTTCTTGGGTCCTTCGGCACCGAGGAAGACGGGCAGGTCGGCGCGGAGCGGATGGGTGATGGACTTGAGCGGCTTGCCGAGCCCGGTCCCGTCCTCGCCGTCGTAGGGGTGCGGATGAAACCGCCCGTCGAGCTGTACGGGCGCCTCGCGGGCAAGCACCTGCCGTACGACATCGACGTACTCCCGCGTCGCGGTGAGCGGACTGCGCGGGAACGGCCGCCCGTACCACCCCTCCACGACCTGCGGCCCGGAAAGACCGAGCCCGAGCATCATGCGGCCCCCGGAGAGGTGATCGAGGGTGAGGGCGTGCATGGCGGTGGCGGTCGGGGTCCGGGCGGCCATCTGGGCAACGGCCGTCCCTAGTTTGATGGTTGACGTATGCGCGGCAATCCAGGTCAGAGCGGTGAAGGCGTCGGACCCCCAGGCCTCGGCGGTCCATACGGAGTCATAGCCGAGCCGCTCGGCCTCCTGGGCCAGGCGTACGTGGTCGGGGTTGGGGCCGCGCCCCCAGTAGCCGAGTGCGAGCCCGAGCCGCATGACAGCCCTCCGGTTTTCTGACGCTGCGTCAGTTAGTCGTGGTGGGCCGACTGTACGATCCGGGGCCGGACATGGCAACGGCCCCCGTTCCGGAGTACGGAAGCGGGGGCCGCGAAGCCTGGAGGACTTGAGGGTCAGCCGCGCTGAATCCCGGTCGTGTCCTGCAGCACGCCACGACGGCCGTCCTGCGTCTGGGCGACGAGACCCGGGCCGCGCTGCTCGACCGCGAGGTACCAAGTACCCGGCGCCAGCTCGGCGATCGGCGTCGGCGAACCGTCCTCGCCGTACAGCGGACGCTGCACCGGCACGGCGAACCAGAACGGGGAGAAGTCCCCCGCCGGGGCGCCACCCTGGGTCTGCTGCGGCTGCTGGCTCTGCTGCTGCCCGGGCACCGGCTGACCGCCCTGGGTCTGCTGCGCACCGTACGGCTGCTGCTGTCCCTGCTGGGCGCCGTAGGGCTGCTGGCCCTGCTGGGCACCCGGGTAGCCGTAGCCGCCCTGCGGCTGCTGGCCGCCGTACATCTGCTGCTGGGGGCGGGGGGCGCCCATGAGGGGGGCCTGGAGGGCGGGGACCAGCGGGGAGGCCACGGCACCGGCGGCGAGGACCAGGGCGGCGATGAAGCCGACGATGAGGCCGGCCCCGTTGCTCGTGCTGTCGTCGATCATCCACCACAGGAGCGTCCAGAAGGTGACGACCGAAATCGCGACACCGGCCTGGCCGAGGTCGAGACCGGCGACCTTGCGGGGCTGCGGCAGAGCGCGGTTGACCACGATCAGGGCGCCGCCGACAACGCCGGAGATGTACGTGCCGAGGCCGAGGCCGAGCAGGTCCCAGGCGTTCGTGCTGTAGGCCGAGTCGCCGCCGTTCAGGCTGAGGAAGGAGGCGATGAACAGCAACACCGCTGCTCCGATCACCACTGCGTCGCCTCGAGTGAGAGAGCGGAAGTTCACTTCAGGTCCTTCGTAGTCGTCAGGGATCTGGCGTCACTGTCGCCGGTGTGTGCGGTGTTCAGCGCGGGGGTGGCCCCCAATGGTACGGGCGACGATATCGCCCAACGGGCCGGGGTGTCTGGTCGGTATAAAGACCGTGACCTCTGTCCACGAGCCCTCCCCCAGGAGTCCCGGTGTCCCACACGCCCAAGCCCGAGATACTCACCGCTTTCGAGGCGGCGAAGGGCTTCATGCCCGTTGACGAGGGCCTCGCCCTGTACGCGGCCGCGGCGGAGGCGGCCGAGGCGCTCGGACTGCCGCTCCTGGAGGTCGGAACGTACTGCGGCCGCTCCACGATCCTGCTCGCGGACGCGGCCCGCGCGGCCGGGGTGACGGCGGTCACGGTCGATCACCACCGGGGCAGCGAGGAGCAGCAGCCCGGCTGGGACTACCACGATCCGGAGGTGGTGGACCCGGAGGGCGGTCAGATGGACACCCTCCCCACCTTCCGGCGGACGCTGCACAAGGCGGGTCTGGAGGAGCACGTGATCGCCGTGGTCGGGCGGTCGCCGCAGGTGGCGAAGGTGTGGGGCGGGAAGGTCGGCCTCGTCTTCATCGACGGCGGTCATACGGACGAGCACGCCACCGCCGACTACGAGGGCTGGGCGCCGCACCTCGCGGAGGGCGGCCTGCTCGTCATCCACGACGTTTTCCCGGATCCGGTCGACGAGTGGACGGGCCAGGCTCCGTACCGCATCTATCTGCGGGCGCTGGCCTCCGGCGCCTTCGAGGAGACCTCGGCGACGGGCTCGCTGCGGGTGTTGCGGCGTACGGCCGAAGGCGTCTGAGCGGTGTCAGTACCTCTGGCCTAGGCTCGGCTGCGTGTCGTACGAGGATCCGCACCACCGCCCCACGTCGCCGGAACCCGCCCCCGGCCGCCCGCGCCGCCGAGGCGGGGCCTTGGTGGCGGCTGCCGCGCTTGTGCCCGTGGGCCTGGTGGGCTGGCTGCTGTGGCAGGGCACGGCGGGGCAAGGGGAGCCGGTCAAGCGGGACACGGACGCGAAGCCGACGGTGACGGCCCCGGACGAACCAGCGGATGAACCGTCGGACGGACAGTTGAACGGACAGCCGGACGGACACCCCGACAGACAACCTGACGGCCCGACCGACCGGCCCCTCGCGGGCAAAACCGTCGTCATCGACCCCGGCCACAACCCCACCAACCGCGACCACACCACCGAGATCGCCCGCCAGGTCGACATCGGCACCGGCCGCAAGGAGTGCGACACGACCGGCACAGCCACGAACTCCGGCTACACCGAAGCCGAGTTCACCCTGGACCTGGCCCACCGTCTCCGTACGTACCTGGAAGAAGCGGGCGCAAAGGTCAAACTCACCCAGGATGGCGACCGTCCGTACGGCCCCTGTATTGACGAGCGGGCCGAGATCGGTAACAAGGCCAAGGCCGACGCCGTCGTCTCCCTCCACGCCGACGGCTCGGGCGAGGGCCACCGCGGCTTCCACGTGATCCTGCCCGGCAAGGTGAAGGCAGGCGCCGCGGACACGGCCCCGATCCTGGCCCCCTCCCGCACCCTCGGCGAACGCATCGCCGCCAGCTTCACCCGCGCCACCGGCAGCCCCCCGTCCAACTACATCGGCGACGGCAAGGGCCTGGACACCCGCAAGGACCTCGGCGGCCTCAACCTCTCCAAGGTCCCGAAGGTCTTCCTCGAATGCGGCAACATGCGCGACAAGAAGGACGAGGCCCGGCTGACGAGCAAGGACTGGCGCCAGAAGGCGGCTCGGGGGATCGCGGAGGGGATGACCGGGTTCCTGAAGAGCTGAACGGGCCGCCGCCGCAGCCGCCTACTTCGGGATGCGATAACGCAGGTGTGTCACGGACCCCGCGATGGGTTCTCCCTCCGGGATCAGCTCCGCCCGCTCCCCGGCGAACAGTGGCGTGCCCTCTCCCAGCAGCAGGGGGACGAGGTGGATGTGCAGTTCATCGAGCAGGCCCACGCTGAGCAGCTGCCGGGCCACGTGTGCACCGAGCACCAGGACGTTCTTGTCGCCCGCGGCATCCTTGGCACGCCGCACCGCGGGCTCCAGTCCATCGAAGGCGAACGTGCCGCCGTTGTCGCCGAGGAGGTCTTCCCTGGTCCGGTGGGTGACCACGAAGCTCGGGACGCCGGGCCATGGCGTACCGCCCCAGGGGCCGAGGCCAAGGTCGAAGGTACGTCGTCCGATAACGGTGGCCCCCACCGACTCGTCCACCTCCCGGCGGACGCCGATGTCGACCCCACCGTACGGACCCTCCCCGGCCATCCACTCGTGCAGCCGCTCGCCGCCGTCCCCCATGGGCTCCTCGTCCCTGACGTTCGGTCCGGCCGTGAACCCGTCCAGGGACACCGACACATCCAGAACCACCTTGCTCATCTCCGAGCCTCCTCAGCTCCATCTCGCGCCGGTCTCGCGCCGTTCCGCGCCGGTCTCGCGTCCGCCTCGCGCCGCCATCCGGCGTGCACGCTCGTCATGTTCGGCATGTTCGTCGTAGAACGTTCTAGCCCTCGGCCCCCGAGCTTGTCCGGAGGCATGGGCGGGGATTGGGAGGAACTGCAGGCCGACGGCCTCGGAGGACAATGACTTCGCCGAAGGCGTGGGCCTTGCGACGGGGACGTACCACGAGGAGCACCATCTGGACCGGGTGTGCCGGAAGGATGGAGGTTCGAATTGGCCCCAGCTTTCCATCACGGATCGACGCGGCTCCGCCGGCTCCGCCACCGTCGGGGTTGCCCCAGCTCTTGAGGAAGGTGCGGAGGATGTTGCGGATGTGGTGGGCGGAGAGTTCACCCACCGTGAGGTTCAGGCGGTAGCAAGCCGCAATTTCCGTCCCATCGGCGGGAGTTGGGTCGTTCATGCGGTCAGATGAGGTGTCGGCGGTTACGCTCGGCTACTAGTTGGACACAATGTCGTGTCGTGTGAACTTGGGGGTGGACCCTTCGTCATGGTCAACATCCGCGAACTCGATCCCAGTGCTTCCCCACTCGACTACTACGGCGCCGAGTTGCGGCGTTTCCGTGAGGCCGCCCGGCTCAAGCAAGGGGAGCTGGGGGACATCGTCTACTGCGCCGGATCCCTCATCAGGCAGATCGAGACTGCTCGTAAGGTGCCCACCCGGGACCTGTCCGAGCGGCTCGATGCCGCTCTCGGTACTGATGGGCAGTTCTCTCGGCTCGTTGGGCTTGTGCTGCGGAGCCAGTTGCCGAGTTGGTTTCAGGCTTACGCCGAGTTGGAGGCCCGGGCCACCTTCATCTCCACCTATCAGGCCCAGTTGGTCTACGGGCTGCTGCAGACCGAGGCGTACGCGCGGGCCGTGCTGGGCGGCTCGCGGGCCGAAGGGGACCTCGACACCAAGGTGGCCGCCCGGCTCGAACGGCAGCGGATTCTTGAGCGTGAGCAGCCGCCCCTGACCTGGGTTGTGCTCGGTGAGGCCGTGCTCCATCAGGAGATCGGCGGCCCGGGCGTCATGCGGGACCAACTGGCCCGACTGCTGGAGGCGCAGGAGCGCGACTGGGTGAAGATCCAGGTCCTGCCGTACGAGGTGGGGGAGCACCCGGGGCTGATGGGTACCTTCAACCTTCTGCGGTTCGACGGCGATCCCGACCTCGTCTACACAGAGGACTTCGTTCAGGGGCACATGACCGCCAATACGGCCACCGTCCGTGAAGGGACGCTCCGATACGGTCATTTGCGAGCCGCCGCGCTCTCCACCGGGGATTCGGCGGCGCTGATCGCCCGCGTCATGGAGGAGCGTTATGGACCGCAAGCTGGAGCTGGCCGGAGCGACCTGGCGTAAGTCTTCGTACAGCGGTGACACCGGCGGCGACTGCGTAGAGGTCGCCGAGCTCAACCCCTGTGTCGCCGTCCGGGACTCCAAGAACCCCGGCGCCGGGCGCCTCACCGTCCGCACCGCCGCCTTCGCCGCCTTCGTCGCGGCCGCCGGGCGGGGGGCGTTCCGGCAGGGCTGAGGCAGATCGCCGTAACGGCGCACCAACGGCGACGTACGAACGACCAAGTACGAACGGCGACGTACGAACGACCAAGTACGAACGGCGACGTACGAACGCCGGTCTCCGGGGCCAGAGTGTGGTCCCGGAGACCGGCGTCGTCGCGTCAGGGCGTGCCGCGCGGCCTCAGCCGATGTGCAGGCTGCCGCCGGTCGCGCCGGCGTTCAGCGTGAGGTGCGGGGCGGCGGCGAGGGCGGAGTTGGCCACGCCGGTCACCGTCGACACGGCGCCGGTGAGCGCGCTGGCGTCAGCGGCGGGCAGGCCGTCCACGGAGGCGTGGACGCCGATGCCGCCCGCGATGTTGTCGAGGTCGGTGTCGGCGATCTCGCTGGTCTCAATGCGGGGAGCGTTGCTCATGGGGTGAGCGTCCTTCTTCTCTAGCGAGCGGATGGCGGTGTGCAGCGCGGGGCGCACTGCAACGGGAGTCACTTACGTCACTCCCGTGGTGTACGGATCAAAACATGTTGACGGGAGGTCTGGGGGATCCCACACCTCACCCTCACGCTGTGTTCACACCGGACATGAAGTCGTTAAGATCTGACCTTCCGTCAGATTGAAACGTGTTCTAGTGTGCCCTCCCATGGGGATCGGAGTCACGCAGGAACAGCAGCAGTTGGCCGATGCCGTGCGCGGCTGGATCGGGCGCGCCGTACCGCCCGAGGAGGTACGGAAGCTGCTCGACGCCCCGCCCGGCGGCATCGTCGGCGGGCGGCCCGCGTACTGGGACGGGCTCGCCGGGCAAGGGCTGCTCGGGCTGCATCTGCCCGAGGGGTACGGGGGTGGGGGCGGGGGGCTCGTCGATCTCGCCGTGGTTCTTGAGGAGGCCGGGCGGGCCGCGCTTCCCGGGCCGCTGCTCGCCAGTTCCCATGCCTCCGTTGTGCTTGGACGGGACGGCGGGCAGGGTGAGTTGGTGCGTGCGCTCGCCTCCGCAGAGCGTGTCGGGGCCGTGGCCCTCGGGGTCGGGACCGTTACCGCCGTCGCAGACCCGCCCCCGGATGCGGACGGGTACGTGCTCGACGGGGTGTGCCCTCCCGTGCTGTCCGGCGGCGAGGCCGATCTCCTCGTCATCGGGGCCGAGGTCGCGGATACCGCGGGCGGCGAGGTCTGGGTTGCCGTTGATGCCCGCGCCGACTCGCTCTCCGTACGACCGCATGAGAGTGCCGATCCGACGCGGCCCACTGCCGACGTGCGACTGGAGGGTGTTCGCGTACCGCGTGCTCGGGTGCTCGATGGCATCGATGGCGCGTACGTGCGTGATCTCGCTGCCGTCCTGTACGCCGCCGAGGCCTGCGGAGGCGCCGCCTGGGCGCTGCACACGGCGGCCGAATACGCCAAGGTGCGCGAGCAGTTCGGGCGGCCGATCGGGCAGTTCCAGGCCGTCAAGCATCTGTGTGCCGACATGCTCGTGCGGGTCGAGCGGGCGTGTGCGGTGGTGTGGGATGCCGCTCGGGCTGCCGACGGGGCGGAAACGGCCGCTGTTCGTGGGCTCGTTGGCGCCCTCGGCGCCTCCCTCGCGCTCGATGCCGCGTACTCCTGCGCCAAGGACTGCATTCAGATCCTCGGTGGGATCGGATTCACCTGGGAGCACGATGCGCATCTCTACCTACGGCGGGCCGTTGTCGCCCGGCAGTTGCTCGGGGCTGGGGACGCGCACCGGCTGCGGGCCGTACGGCTTGCCGAGGAGGGGGCGCGGCGTGAGCTGCGGATCGAGTTGCCGGACGGCGCCGACACCGACGCGTACCGGAGTGCGGCTCGTGCGGCCCTTGCCTCGGCCCGGGGGCTCGATCCCGTCGCCGCCCGCCGGGCCCTCGCGCCCACCGGGTACGCCGCTCCGCATCTGCCCGAGCCGTACGGACTCGGAGCCGGGGCCGTCCAACAGCTCGTCATCCAGGAGGAGTTGAAGGCGGCCGGTCTCAAGGTCAGTGACCTTGGGATCGCCACCTGGGTCGTGCCCTCGCTCATCGCGTACGGGAGTGAGGCGCAGCGGGAGCGGTATCTGCGGCCCACGCTGCGCGGGGAACTCGCCTGGTGCCAGCTGTTCAGCGAGCCCGGCGCCGGGTCCGACCTCGCGGCCCTGCGCACCCGGGCCGAGCGTATGGCCGACGGGCGCTGGCGGATCAACGGGCAGAAGGTGTGGACGAGTTCGGCCGCTGGCGCGGACTTCGGGATTCTGCTCGCCCGTACCGATCCTGACGCGCCGAAGCACGAGGGGCTGACGTATTTCCTTGTCGACATGAAGAGTCCCGGGATCGACGTACGGCCGCTGAAGGAGATCACCGGGGACTCGCTCTTCAACGAGGTGTACTTCGACGACGTCGTGCTGCCCGGTGACGCCGCCGTCGGGGACGTCGACGACGGGTGGCGGGTCGCACGGCACACGCTCGGCAATGAACGCGTCCATATGGCCGATCAGTTGACCTTTGATACCGGTCTTGAGGCATTGATCGCGCGGGCGCGGGCCGGTGGGCTCGACGGTGCGTATCGGGCGCGGATCGGGGCCTTGGTCGCGGAGGCGCATGCGCTGGCGTGCATGGGGCTGCGTACCACCATGCGCCAGGTCGCCGGGGCCGAGCTGGGCGCCGGGGCGTCGATCCGGAAGCTCGTGCAGACGCCGTATCAGCAGAAGGTCGCCGAGCTCGCCCTTGAGCTGCTCGGGCCCGCCGGGGCCGTGCGGGAAGGGGCCGGGGAGCGGGCGCTGCACGGGTTTCTGATGTCGCGGTGTCTGACCATCGCGGGCGGTACCACCCAGGTTCAGCTCAATGTCGTGGCGGAGCGGCTGCTCGGGCTGCCGAGGGATCCCGAGCCGCGGCCGATCATCTGAGCACTTACGGAGGTCGCTATGAGGACGTACATCGTCGGTGTCGGGATGACGAGGTTCGAGAAGCCCGAGACCCGTGACTGGCAGTACTGGGACATGGCCAGGGAGGCCGGTACCAACGCCCTTGCCGATGCCGGGATTTCGTACGACCAAGTGGAGCAGGTGCCCGTCGGGTACTGCTTCCAGGCGTCGACCGCCGGGCAGCGGGCCGCGTACGAGCTGGGCCTGAGCGGCGTACCGATCTACAACGTCAACAACAACTGCGCCACCGCGGCCACGGCGCTGATGATGGCGCGGCAGTTCGTGGCCGGGGGCCTGAATGACTGTGTGCTCGCGCTCGGGTTCGAGAAGATGGCGCGGGGTGCTCTGGGGGGTGGGGCCGATGGTGGGTCGGCCCGCGGCGAAGCCGCTGATGGATTCGGCAGGACCTCGCCCGTCGCCCGGCATTACGGGATCATGGCCGCCCGGCACGGCTTCGAGATGACCCCGCCGACCGCGCAGATCTTCGGGGACGCGGCGCGTGAGCACATGGAGCGGTACGGGACCACGGAGGCGCAGCTCGCGGCCGTGGGCGCCAAGAATCACCGGCACTCGGCGCACAATCCGTACGCGCAGTTCCAGGACGTCTACTCGGTCGATGAGGTCCTTGCCGCCAAGACCATTCATCGGCCGCTGACCAAGTTGCAGTGCTCGCCGACCTCGGACGGGGCCGCGGCGGCGGTGGTGGTGTCCGAGCGGTTCGTGGAGCGGCACGGGCTCGGTGAGCGGGCCGTGGAGATCGTCGCGCAGGCCATGACGACCGACACCGAGGAGTCCTTCGCCTCCGGGTCGTGCATCGACGTGGTCGGCAAGCCGATGTCGCGGGTGGCAGCGGAACGGGTGTGGGCGGAGTCCGGGCTCGGCATCGAGGACGTGGACGTCATCGAGCTGCACGACTGCTTCTCCATCAACGAACTCCTTACGTACGAGGCGCTCGGGATGTGCCCGGACGGCGAGTCCGGGAAGCTCGTCGAGTCGGGGGCCACGACGTACGGCGGGCGCTGGGTCGTGAATCCGTCGGGCGGGCTGATTTCCAAGGGGCATCCGCTGGGCGCCACCGGGCTTGCGCAGGCCGCCGAGCTGACCTGGCAGTTGCGCGGGGAGGCGGCGGCGGAGCGGCAGGTTCCGGGCGCCGAGGTGGGACTTGCGCACAACATCGGGCTGGGTGGGGCTGCCGTGGTGACACTGCTGCGCCGCTGATAGTGACGAGGACGTCCTCCGGTTACGAGTCCTCCAGTGACGAGTACGTCCTCCAGATGTACGACTTGGGCCTAGGACTCACGGTGTACGGCCGTATCCGGCGAAACCCCGATGACCGCTGTCAGTGCTACCTGCCACTATTGCCGTCATGGCCAAAACCCCCTCCGGTGCTTACCCAGCCGCCTCTGTCCCGTCGAAGAAGAAGGCCGTGCCCGTGTGGGCGGTGCTGCTCACCGCCTGCCTCGGCCAATTCCTGGTCGTGCTCGACGTATCCGTCGTGAACACCGCGCTGCCCTCGATGCGGGCCGACCTCGGCATGAGTGCGGTCGGGTTGCAGTGGGTGGTGAACGCGTACTCGATCGCGTTCGCCGGGTTCATGCTGCTCGGTGGGCGGGCCGGGGATCTCTTCGGCCGGAAGCGGATGTTCCTGGTCGGGCTCGGGCTCTTCACGCTCGCCTCGCTGGCGGGCGGACTCGCCCAGGCGGACTGGCAGTTGGTCTTGGCGCGGGCCGTGCAGGGCCTGGGCGCCGCGGTGCTCGCGCCGTCGACGCTCACGCTGCTGACCTCGGCGGTGCCCGAGGGCGCGGCCCGGGTGCGGGCGATAGGCACCTGGTCGGCCGTGGGCGCGGGCGGCGGCGCGGCCGGCGGCCTGGTCGGCGGCGTCCTGACCGATCTGCTGTCCTGGCGCTGGGTGCTGCTCATCAACGTCCCGATCGGCGCGCTCGTGGTGCTCGCCGGTGTCGCCTGGCTCAGCGAGAGCCGTGGGGCCGAGGGGCGGCGCATCGACCTGCCGGGCGCGGTGCTCGTCACGGCGGGGCTCGCCACGGTGGCGTACGGCATTGTGCAGACGGAGATCGCGGGCTGGGCCGCACCCGCGACGCTGATACCGCTCGCCGCCGGGCTCGGGCTGCTGCTCGCCTTCCTCGCGGTGGAGGCGTACACGAAGGTGCCGCTGATGCCGCTCAAGCTGTTCCGGGTGCGCTCGGTGTCGGCGGCCAACGCCTCGATGTTCATCACCGGCGGCGCCATGTTCGCCATGTGGTTCTTCATGACGCTGTACGCGCAGAACGTGCTGGGTTACACGCCGTTGGAGGCCGGACTCGCGCTGATTCCGTCGTCCCTGACCATCGTCTTCGGCTCCAAGATCGCGCCGCGCCTGATGCCGGTGCTCGGCGCCAAGAACGTCTCGATGATCGGCATAGTCATCGCCGCGGCGGGCTTCGGCTGGCAGTCGACCATGACCGCGGACGGCGCCTACGTCACCTCGATCATGCTGCCCGGCATCGTGATGATGCTCGGCGCGGGCCTGGCCGCCACACCGCTCGCCTCCCTCGCCACGTCGGGGGCGGCGCCGGAGGACGCGGGTCTGGTCTCGGGCCTGATCAACACCTCGCGGGTGATGGGCGGCGCGCTCGGGCTCGCGGTCCTGTCGACGGTGGCGGCGTCCGTGACCGGGGGCGCCCAGGACGCGGAGGCACTGACGGCGGGGTACGCGGCGGCGTTCCGGGCGAGTGGGTTCCTCCTGCTCGCGGCGGTTGTGGTGATGCTGCTCTGGGTGCCGGGTACGGGGAAGGGCGCGCAGGTGCGGGCGCGGGCGCGGGGTGCGGCCGGGCGGGAGACGGAAGGCTCGGGTGAGTCGGGTGAGTCGGGGGACGGGGCGCCCGCTGCGAAGCCGGTGACGGCGGCCAAACCGTAGTCGGCAGCTCGCATCTGACATTGCGTCAGGAGTCTTCACAACCAACAGGGCCTGCGTTATACATGGGGCCACTGGCCTAGAACGCGTTCTAGAACCCGGGCGCGTTCCGGTACGGACGGCCGGTCTCCTACGACCTCGGTGCGGCCGACGGTGCGGACGGCCGCGCCGAGGTCTCCCAGTGAAGATCCCAGCGCACAGTGAAGATCCCAGCGCACAGCGAGGAGCAGCGTCCAGATGCCCATTGATGCCGCGAAGGCCACCGCCGCCGAACCCCGCAGCACCGATATCGCCTGGGACCACAAGGACATCCAGCTCTACCACTTGGGCCTGGGCGCGGGCGTCCCCGCGACCGACCCCGACGAGCTGCGCTACACCCTCGAGTCCAAGCTGCACGTCCTGCCCAGCTTCGCCACCGTCGCGGGCGGCGGCATGGCCGTGGCCGGGGGACTCTCGGCGCCCGGTATCGACGTCAACCTCGCGCATGTCCTGCACGGCGGCCAGAAGGTCACGGTGCACCGGCCGATCCCCGTGCGGGGCAAGGCCGTTCAGACCTCGACGATCCCGGCCGTGTACGACAAGGGCAAGGCGGCCGTGATCGTGATGCGGTCCGACGTGGCGGACGACGACGGGCCGCTGTGGACCTGCGACACCCAGATCTTCGTACGCGGTGAGGGTGGCTTCGGCGGGGAGCGTGGACCGTCGGCCCGTACCGAACTCCCGTCGCGGGAGCCGGGCCGTACGGTCGAGCGCCCCGTCCGCGAGGACCTCGCCCTGCTCTACCGGCTCAGCGGCGACTGGAACCCGCTGCACGCCGACCCCGAGTTCGCCAAGCTCGCCGGGTTCGACCGGCCGATCCTGCACGGCCTGTGCACCTACGGCATCACGCTCAAGGCCGTCGTCGACACGGTCCTTGGCGGCGATGTCTCCCGGATCCGCTCGTACACCACGCGCTTTGCCGGGGTGGTGTTCCCCGGTGAGACGTTGCGTATCCGCATGTGGGAGTCGTCCGCGGACGGCCGGGTTCAGGTTTCGGTGACGGCGGCCGATCGCGAGGACGCGCCGGTGCTCGCGGACACGGTCGTCGAGCACGCCTGACTCCCCTTCTTCGCCGAGCCCTTACGTACGTACGAGAGGAGCCGCACCGTCATGCGCGCAGCCGTACTGCACGAGATAGGCCAGGAAAAGCTCGACGTGCTCGACGACGTCGAACCGGTGGGGTTCGGCCCCGGCAGGGTGCGGATCCGGGTGCGGGCCACCGGCCTGTGCCACTCGGACCTCTCCGCGATGAGCGGGGTCCTGCCGCAGCCGGGGCCGTTCGTGCCCGGGCATGAGGGCGCGGGCGAGGTGGTGGACGTCGGCGACGGGGTCACGAGCGTCAAGCCGGGTGACCGGGTGCTGATGTGCTGGCTGCCCGCGTGTGGCGACTGTCCCGCCTGCAAGCGCGGTCAGACCCATCTCTGCCTGGCCGGGTTCATGAACGCGGGGGTGCCCAACTTCAAGCGGCCCTCCGGTGATCTCTTCGGTTTCGCGGGCACCGGTACGTTCGCCGAGGAGGTTGTGGTCGACGCCCGATGCGCGGTGCCGATCCCGGACGACGTGCCCTTCGAGATCGCCGCGCTGATCGGCTGCGGCGTGACGACCGGGCTCGGTGCGGCGGTCAACACCGCGGATGTGGCGGCCGGTTCGGCGGTCGCCGTGATCGGCTGCGGTGGGGTGGGGATCTCCGCGATCCAGGGGGCGCGGCTCAAGGGCGCGGCGCAGATCGTCGCCGTCGACCCGGTGGCGTCCCGGCGCGAGGCCGCGCTGACCTTCGGCGCCACGGAGGCGGTCGCGCCGGACGCGCTCGACGACGCGAAGCAGCGGATCACCGGGGGCGAGGGCTTCGACTACGTCTTCGAGGTGGTCGGCAAGTCGGCCACCGCGCGCACCGCGTACGAGGCGACCCGGCGCGGCGGCACGCTCTGTGTGGTCGGCGCGGGCGCCCTCGACGACTTCCTGCAGATCAATATGTTCGAGCTGTTCTTCGACGAGAAGCGGATTCTGCCGTCGATGTACGGCGGCGGGGACGTGCTGACGTCGTACGAACGGGCCATCGCCCTGTGGCGGGCGGGCCGGATCGACCTCGCGGGCCTGATCACGCACCGGGTGCGGCTCGGGGAGATCAATGAGGCGCTCGATCAGATGCGGTCGGGGGTCGCGCTGCGTACCTGCATTGAGATCTGAGCCGAGAGCCCACTTTCGCAGAAGGGACATTGATGTCACAGCCACTTGCGGGCCGCTCCGCGATCGTCACCGGCGCGGGGCGGGGCCTCGGCCGGGCCGAGGCCCTGGAGCTGGCCCGGCTCGGCGCGAGCGTCGTCGTCAATGACTTCGGGCAGCCGGGGCGGGACGGCTCGGGTGCTGCCTCGGCGGCGCCGGCCGAGGAGGTCGCGGCCGAGATCCGGGCGGCGGGCGGGCAGGCCGCCGCGCACGTCGGGGATGTCGCCGACCACGAACAGGCCCGTGCGCTGGTGCAGTTGGCGATCGAGACGTACGGAAAGCTCGACATCCTGGTCAACAACGCGGGCATTCTGCGGGACCGGATGGTCTTCTCCATGAGCGAGGAGGAGTGGGACTCGGTGATCCGGGTCCACCTCAAGGGGCACTTCAATACGACGCACTTCGCGTCGGTGCACTGGCGGGCCCGCTCCAAGGAGGCGGGCGGGCCGGTGTACGGCCGGATCGTGAACACCTCGTCGGAGGCGTTCCTGGGTGGCTCGGCGGGCCAGCCCAACTACGCGGCCGCGAAGGGCGGAATCGTCGGCCTGACCACGTCTTCGGCACTCGCCCTCGGCAAGTACGGCGTGACGGCGAACGCGATCTGCCCGCGGGCGCGGACCCGGATGACGGAGGACGTGTTCGCGGGGTTCGCCGAGCCGACGGGCGGGGAGCTCGATCCGCTGGCGCCGGAGCATGTGGCGCCGCTGGTGGGCTACTTGGCCGGGCCCGCCGCGGGGAAGGTCAACGGGCAACTGCTCGTGGTGCACGGCGGGATGGTGGCGGTCATGGAGCGGCCACGGGTGGCGGCGAAGTTCGATACGGCCAAGGAGCTGTTCTCGTACGAGGAGCTCGATGAGGTGCTCTCGCCGTACTACGAGGGGCGGCCCTCGAACGAGACGTTCGCGGCGGCGGAGGTGCTCGGGCTGAAGCGGGGCTGAGGCCGGGGGCCCTTGCCCCCAGGCCCCCGCTCCTTAAACGCCGGAGGGGCTGTTTTCAGGCCGCCTGAGCCCTCGTCGACTCCGAGTCGTCCGCAGGACGCCGGTGCCGACCCCGAGGCGTCGCCGCCTCGTTGTCGCGTGCGGCTGCCGGACCCCGGTGCTTGCCCGAGCCCGTGCCTGAACCGGTGGGCTCCGGCGTGTCCGGCTCGGTCGGTACGTTGCTGTTCTCAGCCATGGGAAACGTCACCCTGTAAGAAGATCGTAAAGGACGGCCGGGTGAGTCTAACTGGCCGTCTTCCGCCCGGTGAGAGGTGCCTGCTGGAGTGGTACGGGGCGCGGTGCCGCCGCCAGGGCAGGGCCCTTCACGGGCTCCGTTTCCGAGGGCTTCACGGGGTCCGGGGCCGGAATCCGCGCCACGCCGCACGGCACCGCCGCGGTGGCGTACGGGAGGTGGAGAACACCGTCCCGGGACCAGCGTCCGGCTCCGGCCAACCAGCCTTCGGGCGCTGCGAGATGGCGTACGCGGCGTTCGGCGGGGCGCCATAGGCCGAGCCAGGTTCCAGCCGCGCCGTCGATCCGGAACGCCACCGCGCAGCCCTCCGGGAGCAGCGGCTGACCCGGCTGTACGGCGAACGGCGTCACGGCGCAGTCCGGGAGCCGCAGGCTCTCCGGGAACCGGACGGGGAGCGTCGAGCCGAGCACGCCCCAGCCGAGCCGGTCGTGTCCCGGTGCGTCGGAGCGGACCAGGATCAGGCCGCTGTCGGGGTCGGCAAGCAGGAGCCGGTCGTTGCTGTCGGGGGTGATCTGGAGGAGTGGGCTGATCTCGCCGCCTCGTTCCAGGTCTACGGCGACCGTCTTGGTGACGGTTCTGGTGACGGCCTTCGTGGTGACGGCTTTTGTGGTGTCAGTCTTTGTGGTGACGGCCTTGGCGGTGACGGGCTTGGTGGTCGGCTCGCTCCGGGCGGACGACGGGACTTCCGACGCAGGCACCAGTTCCTGGTCCAGCGCGAGCATGCGGCCCGTCCGGTCCAGCCAGACGCCGCCGGAGCAGCGGCCGGGGAGCTGGGCGACCAGCTCGGGTCCGAAACTGCCGCCCGCGACCAGCCACAGGGACGTGCTGTCTCGCCCGACCGCGAGGGCGTACGCGCATACGCCGTCCGGTGCCGGGGCGATCAGGTGCATGCGGGCGTCGGACTCCGGGCAGTCCAGGGCGCCGAGTTGGAGTTCGCCGGTGCCGGGTCCGGTGGGGTAGAGCAGCGAGAACATGCGTCGCCCGGCCGCTTCACGGTGGATCAGGACCCGGCCGTCGGCGAGCGGGAGCAGCTCGGTGCCGGGCTCCTCCGGCTGGTCGAGCGGGAGCGGTACGGCGTACGGCTCGGGGCCGTCCAGGGTCCAGCGCTCCGGGCACCACGCCTCGCCGGAGTCGTCGGCGAGGGCGAGGCGGGCGCCGTATCCGCCGTCGGCGCTGAGGGTGAGCGCGGGGCGCAGCGCGGGATCGGCGGCGGAGGCCGAGCCGGAATCCGTATCACCGTCGAATCCGGAGTCCGTGCCACCGCCGAATCCGGAATCCGTACGACGGTCGAATCCCGAGTCCGCGTCACCGGCGCACCCGGGGCCCGTACCCCCGTCGACTTCGGATCCGGAGTCCGCACCCCTGTCGACCTCGGAGTCCGTACCGCCGCTCACGGTGGCATGGTCGCTTTCGCTTTCGCTGCTGGGGGCCATGGGCCCCGGAGCCGTCATTGTCATACCGAAAGTCACCTCCGGCCAACGAAGCTAGTTTTCGCACGAGTTGGCGTGGCACCGGCTGCCGTTCACTTCACACATAAGGGTGGCCAGGCCCCGATTCGCCTGAGATGCGTGGGGTGACTGTGCTGAGCGGGATTGCTGCGGACTGTTGGCGGAGTGGCTGGATCCGCTTATGGTTAGGCTCGCCTAAGTTCGAAGAGGGAGACTCCCATGTCCATACGCCGTCGCGGCACCGCCGCCGTCGCGCTTGCCGTCGCCGCCGCGCTCTCGCTCGCGGCCTGCTCCAGCGGAGAGGCGGGTTCCGGCTCGTCCACCGGCACAACCGGTGGGACCGGTAAGAGCGACAAGGGCGGCAAGTCCGTCGCCCAGGGCGGCGAGGACTTCGCCAAGGCCGCCGAGGACACGGCGAAGATGGGCACGGACGCCAAGTCCGGCGAGTTCCCGCGCACCATCGAGCACGCCATGGGCAAGACGGAACTCAAGGCCGAGCCCAAGAGAGTCGTGGTCCTGGATGTCGGCGAGCTGGACAACGTCGTATCCCTCGGCGTCAAGCCGGTCGGTTACGCCCCCACCGAGGGCGACGACGGCATTCCCGAGTACCTGAAGAAGGACGCGGGCAGCCCCAAGGACGTCGGCACGATCAACGCCCTCAACATGGAGGCGATCGCGGCCCTCAAGCCCGACCTGATCCTCGGCAGCGAGCTGCGCGCCGCCAAGCTGTACCCGCAGCTCTCCAAGATCGCGCCGACCGTGTTCTCCATCCGCCCGGGCTTCACCTGGAAGGAGAACTACCTCCTCAACGCCGCCGCGCTCGACAAGGAGTCCGAGGCCAAGAGCAAGCTCGCCGCGTACGAGAAGAAGGCGAAGCAGCTCGGCGAGGACCTGGCCGAGAAGGACGGCAAGAAGCCCAGCGTCACGATGCTGCGCTACATGCCGGGCATGATCCGGCTGTACGCGAAGGCCTCGTTCATCGGCACGATCCTCGAGGACGTCGGCGTCGAGCGGCCCAAGAACCAGCAGATCAACGACCTGGCCGCGGAGATCAGCCCGGAGAAGATCGACGAGGCCGACGCCGACTGGATCTTCACCGGCGTCTACGGCGACGCGAAGGAGACCGACCGCGCCAAGGCCGAGGGCAACCCGCTGTGGCAGAAGCTCGGCGCGGTCAAGGCAGGCCAGGCCAAGAACGTCCCGGACGAGACCTGGTACCTGGGCCTCGGTGTGACGGCGGCGGACAGCGTCCTGGACGACCTCCGCGGATACCTGGCCGAATAAGCCGAATAATGAGCCTGTCCGGCGATTGAGGACGAGCGCTTCAGCGCGATGCAGCGGGGTCTGGGGGCGCAGCCCCCAGAAGCGGCCACCACGGACGACGACCAGTGAACGGACAACGGAAGGCCAGGTAGCCTGATCCCGTGCCCCGTCTGTCAGAAGTAACCGCCGCCCTTGACGCCCTCTGGCCCCCGGAGCGGGCCGAGGAGTGGGACGCCGTAGGGACGGTCTGCGGAGACCCGGACGCCGAGGTCACCCGCGTCCTCTTCGCCGTCGACCCGGTCCAGGAGATCGTCGACGAGGCGATCCGGCTCGGCGCCGATCTCTTGGTCACGCACCACCCGCTGTTTCTGCGCGGTACGACGACGGTCGCGGCCGGGCACTTCAAGGGCCGGGTCGTGCACGACCTGATCAAGAACGACATCGCGCTGCACGTCGCGCACACCAACGCCGACACCGCCGACCCCGGTGTCTCGGACGCCCTCGCGGGCGCGCTCGACCTGCGCGTCGTACGCCCGCTCGTGCCGGACCCCACGGACGCGGCGGGCCGCCGGGGCCTGGGCCGGATCTGCGAGCTCGACCACCCGCTGACGGTGCGCGAGTTCGCCGCGCACGCCGCCAAGCGGCTGCCCGCCACCGCGCAGGGCATCCGCGCCGCCGGTGACCCGGACGCCCTGGTCCGCACGGTCGCGGTCAGCGGCGGCTCCGGCGACAGCCTCTTCGGCGCCGTACGCGCCGCCGGAGTGGACGCCTTCCTCACCGCCGACCTGCGCCACCACCCGGCGTCCGAGGCGACACAGGCTGCGTCTTTTTCGTCTTCTTCCCATTCGTCTTCTTCCACGGGGCCGCTCGCGCTGCTCGACGCCGCCCACTGGGCCACCGAGTGGCCCTGGTGCGAGCAGGCCGCCGCCCAGCTCGACGAGATCGCCGACCGGCACGGCTGGGGCCTGCGCGTCCATGTCTCGGCCACGGTCACCGACCCCTGGACCGCCCACGCGGCGTCCGAAAGCCCGTCCTCCACTCCCACCGATTCATCTGGAGCCCCCAACTGAACGCCGCGCCCGCCGACCAGATCCGACTTCTCGACGTCCAGGCACTCGACGTACGCCTTCAGCAGCTGGCGCACAAGCGCAAGGCCCTGCCCGAGCACGCCGAGATCGAGTCGCTGACCAAGGACCTCACGCAGCTGCGCGACCTGCTCGTCGCCGCGCAGACCGAGGAGAGCGACTGCGCCCGCGAGCAGACCAAGGCCGAGCAGGACGTGGACCAGGTGCGCCAGCGCGCTGCCCGCGACCAGCAGCGCCTGGACTCCGGCGCGATCACGTCCCCCAAGGACCTGGAGAACCTCCAGCACGAGATCGCCTCGCTCGCCAAGCGCCAGGGCGACCTCGAGGACGTCGTCCTTGAGGTGATGGAGCGCCGCGAGTCCGCGCAGGAGCGGGTCGCCGAGCTGACCGAGCGGGTCTCCTCGGTCGAGGCGAAGGTCAACGACGCGACCGCGCGCCGCGACGCCGCCTTCGAGGAGATCGACGGCGAGCGGGCCGCGGTCACCAAGGAGCGCGAGGTCGTGGCCGGTTCCGTCCCGGCCGACCTCCTGAAGCTCTACGACAAGCTGCGCGAGAAGGAGGGCGGCATCGGCGCCGCCCGCCTCTACCAGCGCCGCTGCGAGGGCTGCCGCCTCGAGCTGAACATCACCGAGCTGAACGACGTGCGGGCCGCCGCCCCGGACGCCGTCGTACGGTGCGAGAACTGCAACCGCATCCTGGTGCGTACGGCGGAGTCCGGCCTGTAATGCCGGAGGCGGGCACGGCACGGCAGTTCATCGTCGAGGCCGACGGCGGCTCCCGGGGCAACCCGGGGCCCGCGGGCTACGGCGCGGTCGTCCTCGACGGCGCGAGCGGCGAAGTGCTCGCCGAGCGGGCCGAGTACATCGGCGTCGCGACCAACAACGTCGCCGAGTACAAGGGCCTGTTGGCCGGACTGAAGGCCGCGCGCGACCTTGACCCGGAGGCCTCGGTCGCCGTCCGGATGGACTCCAAGCTGGTCGTCGAGCAGATGACCGGCCGCTGGAAGATCAAGCACCCGGACATGAAGCCCCTTGCGGCGGAGGCCGGTTCGGTCTTCCCCGCCGCGCGCGTGACGTACGAATGGATCCCGCGCGAGCGCAACAAGCACGCCGACCGGCTCGCCAACGAGGCGATGGACGCGGGGCGGCGCGGGGAGCAGTGGGCGCCGGAGCTGTCGACGGCCGAGCTCGATACGCGGGCGGCGCGGAGCGTTGCGGCGGCGCCCGAACAGCTCGAGCCCTCCGGGCCGCCCGGTGACGCGACGGCCGGTGCGGCCAAGGCGCGGGCGGCGCTTGCGGGTTCGGGCGGTTCGACTGCGGGTGCGGGTGCGGGTGCGGGTGCGGGTGCGGGTGATGGTGCGGCCGCGGGTGCTGGTGCTGGTGCGGCGGTGGGTACGGCTGCGGCTGCGGCCACCGAGCCGCCGCCCGTCGGCTGGTCCATGGCCCCGGACCTCGGCACCCCCGCCACCTTCGTCCTGCTGCGGCACGGCGAGACGGCCCTGACCCCCGAGAAGCGGTTCTCCGGCAGCGGCGGCGGCGATCCCGAACTCTCCGCCGGGGGCCGCGCCCAGGCCGAACGCGTGGCCGCCGCGCTCGCGGCCCGCGGCACCGTCCAGGACATCGTCAGCTCGCCGCTGCGCCGCTGCCGTGAGACCGCCGCGGCCGTCGCCGCCCGGCTCGGCCTCGACGTCCACATCGAACAGGACCTGCGCGAAACGGACTTCGGCGCCTGGGAGGGCCTGACCTTCGCCGAGGTACGCGAGCGCTACCCCGAGGACCTGACGGCCTGGCTGTCCTCGACCAGAGCGGCGCCGACCGGCGGCGGTGAGTCGTTCGCGCACGTGACCCGCCGCGTGTCGGCCGCGCGCGACCGGCTCGCCAAGCAGTACGCGGGCCGCACGGTCCTGCTCGTCACGCACGTCACGCCGATCAAGACGCTGGTACGTCTTGCGCTCGGCGCCCCACCGGAGTCGCTGTTCCGCATGGAACTGTCGGCGGCGTCGCTTTCGGCGATCGCGTATTTCGCGGACGGGAACGCGTCACTGCGCCTGCTCAACGACACGGGGCACTTGCGTTAGGGCCGGGCCTTACGTATCACGGAGGCGCACTGTCGTACGGGGCTCAGTAGATCGCGCTGAACGCGCTCGTCCTCAAACGCCGGACGGGCCAATTCGGCGCAGCCCTGCCGCCTCCTCGGCGAGCGTCGCCACCCGCCGCCAATCTTTCGACGCAACCGCGTCCGCGGGCAACATCCAACTGCCGCCCACGCAGCCGACGTTCTTCAGGGCGAGATACGCGGGCGCCGTCGTGGGCCCGATGCCGCCGGTCGGGCAGAAGCGGGCCTGCGGCAGTGGTCCGGCGAGGGACTTCAGGTAGGCCGTGCCGCCTGCCGCCTCGGCCGGGAAGAACTTCATCTCGGTGACGCCGCGTTCGAGCAGGGCGACCACCTCGGACGTGGTGGAGACGCCCGGAAGGAACGGCACGCCGGACCCTCGCATGGCCTCCAGGAGCCGGTCCGTCCAGCCCGGGCTGACCAGGAAGCGGGATCCGGCGGCCACCGCGTCCGCCACGTTCTGCGGCGAGATCACGGTGCCCGCGCCGACGACCGCGTCCGGCACCTCGGCGGCGATGGCCCGGATCGCGTCCAGGGCGGCCGGGGTACGCAGCGTCACCTCGATCGCGGGCAACCCTCCGGCGACCAGGGCACGGGCGAGCGGCACCGCGTCGGCCGCGTCCTCGACGACCACGACGGGGACGACGGGGGCGAGGTCCAGGACGGAAGAGGAAGTCATGGACTCATCCTGCCCGGCATGCTGCAACATGCGCAAAGCTCGTTGCGCATGTTGCAATGCGATGCAAGGAGAGACCTTGCTGCCGGCTCAGTGGATCTCCGTCACGACCACATCCAGCTGCCACGCCTTCCCCGCCTTGGCCGGAGCCTCCGCCTCCACGACGTACCCGAGATCCCGCACCACCGTCACCAGCGCGGCCGGGTCGGCGGGCGCGGCGCCGGAGACCAGCAGGTCCCGCACGATCCGCCCCTTGGTCGCCTTGTTGAAGTGACTGACGACGGACCGCTTCTCCACCCCGTCGACCATCTGTGAGTGCAGCACCCGCACCGTCGCCGTACGCCCCGCCACCTCGCCCTTCGGCCGCCAGGCGGTCGCGTACGCGGAGGAGCGCAGGTCGAGCACCAGCCCGTCGCCCGCGGCCTGCGGAAGGACGTCCGCCATGGGGCCGCGCCAGTAGGCGTTCAGGGCGCCGAGCCCCGGCAGCTTCACGCCCATCGAGCAGCGGTACGAGGGGATGCGGTCGCCGATCCGTACCGCGCCCCACAGGCCCGAGAAGACCAGGAGCGTCTCTTCGGCCCGTCGCCGGGCGGCCGGTTCGAGGGTGCCGAGGCCGAGCGCGTCGTACAGGACGCCGGTGTAGATCTCCCCGGCGGGCCGCGCGCCCGCGGTGCGCAGCTCGGCGTTCTTGGCCACCTCGCCGCGCAGGCCCTCGCTGAGCCCGAGCACCTCGCGGGCCTTGAGCTCGTCCCCGGCGCAGAGTTCCACCAGCTCGTCCAGGACCGCGGCGCGCGCCTCGGCGAGGCCCGGCAGCGACAGGGACTCCGGCTTCAGCGGAGCACCGCTACCGGAAGCGGCCTTTCCTTCGGACGGCGGCAGCAGCACGAGCACGGCGGTTCTCCTTCTGGGCAGAGCGGGGGAGGGGGTGCGGCCCCGGTGCAGGGTAACCGCTCGGGCCCCACGGCCACGGCCCCCGTGGTCCGTCCAACAGGCCGCCCCACGCCCCACGTCCTACGCTCGATCCATGCCCCGCCGCCACCTGCACACCACCGGCGCAGCCGAGGCGCCGCTGCGCACCGCCCTGCGCGCGCTGCGGGCCGAACTGCGGGTGCCCGAGGACTTCCCGCCGGAGGTGCTCGCCGAGGCGGAGCTGGTCGCGCAGCGCCCGCGGAAGGCGGTGACGGACCGGGCGTACGACGCGACGGACATCCCCTTCTTCACCATCGATCCCCCCACGTCGACCGACCTCGACCAGGCCATGTTCCTGTCCCGCCGCCCCGGTGACAGCGGCTACCAGGTCCAGTACGCCATCGCCGACGTCGCCGCCTTCGTCGAGCCCGGCGGCGCCCTCGACCGCGAGACGCACGCGCGCGTGACGACGCTCTACTTCCCGGACGAGAGGGTTCCGCTGCACCCGCCGGTGCTCTCCGAGGGCGCCGCCAGCCTGCTGCCCGACCGGACCCGCCCGGCCCTGCTCTGGACGCTCGACCTCGACGCGGAGGGCCGTACCGTCGCCACCGACGTACGCCGCGCCTTCATCCGCAGCCGCGCCAAGCTGGACTACGCGAGCGTGCAGAAGGCGATCGACTCCGGCACCGCCGAGGAGCCCCTTGACCTGCTCAAGGAGATCGGCGCGCTGCGCGAGGCCCGGGAGGTCGAGCGCGGCGGCATCTCGCTCAGCGTTCCGGAGCAGGAGATCGTCGAGGTCCCCGAAGCCTCCGAGCAGGGAGCCACCGAGCGCGGCACCTCGTACGCCCTCGAATACCGCGCCCCGCTGCCCGCCGAGGGCTGGAACGCCCAGATCTCGCTGCTCACCGGCATGGCCGCGGCCGACCTGATGCTCACCTACGGCACCGGCATCCTGCGCACCCTGCCCACCGCCCCGGACGGCGCGGTCGGCCGCCTCCGGCGCGCCGCGACGGCCCTGCACGTCGACTGGCCGCACCACGTCCCGTACGCCGAGCTGGTCCGTTCCCTCGACCCGCGCCGCCCGCGGCACGCCGCGTTCCTCGAGGAGTGCACGACCCTGCTGCGCGGCGCGGGCTACAGCGTGTTCCGGGACGGAAAGGTGCCCGAACCGCGGGTGCACGCCGCGGTCGCCGCCCCGTACACGCACTGCACCGCCCCGCTGCGCCGCCTCGCCGACCGCTACGCCGGGGAGCTGTGCCTGGCCGCGGCCGCGGGCGAGGAGCCGCCCGAGTGGGTGCTCCGGGCCCTCGACGAGCTGCCCGCGCGGATGGCGGACGGCAGTCGGCGCGGCAACACCGTCGAGCGCGAGTGCGTCGACATCGTCGAGGCGGCGCTCCTCAAGGACCGGGTCGGCGAGACCTTCGACGCGATCGTCATCGACGTACGGGAGGACGAACCGGCCGTCGGCACCGTGCACGTGGCGGACCCGGCGGTGGTCGCCCGGGTCGAGGGCGGCCCGGGCGAGCTCCCCTTGGGCGAGCGCCTGCGGGTCCGGCTCACGCAGGCCGACCCGGGCGTGGCGAAGGTCCTTTTCGCCCCGGCGTAGCGGCGGGGTCCGGGACGGGCGTCAGGGCGGTCACGAGCGCGCGCGGGTCGTCGGCGTTGAACCGCAGCACGCGCGCGTGCGCCTGCTTTCCCAGCGGTCGTACGAAGGTCACGGGCTCGGTCAGCTCTACACACACGGTCGTCTGACCGCCCACGACGACATCGAGCGCACCGTCACCGTCCAGGGCTTCCGCGTCCACGTACAGGTGCTTGCCGTGCGCCGGATAACGCCGCTCCACGCGCGCCTGCCGGATGAGCTCAGCCGGTATGCGTACGTCCAGCAGCGCACCGTACCGGACCCTCAACGAGCCGTCCGCACCCGCCACATGGGGCCGGGTCACACAGGCCGCTTGGATGCCGAGCAACTGCACGACGGTGTACACATCGAGCACCAGGACCACCAGATGGACGACCGGCCAGGGGATGAGCACGGCGAGTGCCACGGTCTCGACGACGGCCACGAAGAGCAGCCCGAAGAGCATCGCCGTCTGCGGCCCGGTGTACGCGGCCGCCCGGTCACCGTCACGGACCCCGTGCCGACGCCGCAGCGCCCAGAGCCCGAGGCTGTGGAGGGCGAGGAGTTCGTGCCGGGTGAGCCGCCGTAGTTGCACGGGCACGAGCGTGTGCACGGCTGCGCGGAGGGCCGCCCGGCGCCCGAGCCCACGGCGCCGCTCGGCGACGTACAGCCGAAGCAGCACGGCGGCCTGGAGGGCGAACACCACCCCCATGAGCAGCTCGGCGGCGCCCGCGACGAGGGCCGGCACCCGCACGCTCCCGAGGAGAAGAACGAACACGAGAAGCTCACCAGGAACGGCGCCCCACATCACCCACCGAGCAACCCGTACGACGCCGACCGCACGCGTCACGACGAACCCCCGCCCTGGCTATGGCCCTGGCCCTGGCCCTGGCCTCGGTCTCGTACCCGCTCTCCGAGCAGCCCCAGCATCTGCCGCACGGCCTCGGCCTGAGCCGGGGCGAAGTCGGCGAGCAGGGCAGCCCCGAAGCCCTCACTGAGCACGAACGTGCCCGTGCCCGTGCCCGTGCCCGCGCCCGCGTCCCCGCGGTCCGCGCCCGCACGCTCGCCCCCCTGCTCACCGAGCAGCTCGAGAAACCCCTCGGGCAACCAGGTGGCGAGGTCCGCGGCGAGAGGCCCGACCCGGGGATCACCGGGCTCGGCATCGGCGAGCTCGTCGAGCCGCGCGTACAACGCGTTGACGCGGGCCACCGCCTCGGGGTCGTCCGCCAGCGGCCGGAGTGCGGCGAAGAGCCGTTCCCGCTGCCCGGGCCCGGCCAGCGAGTCGAGCAGCGTCAGATGCTCCCGGTCCCGGGCGGCCGAGGGGGAGTGGCCGGGCCCGGCGGCCGAGCCGAAGGCGCCGAGCAGTTCGGCGAGCCCCGGCGAGACGGGCCCCTCGGCGGGCAGTTGCCCGGCCCGCGCCCGTTCGAGCAGCTGGTGCAGCCGCTCCCGCCGCATCCGCAGCTCGTCCTCCTGCCTGGCAAGATCCCCGTCCAACTCCTCAAGGACTTCGACGAGTTCGCGCCCCTGGTCATCGGCGAGCACATCGCGCACCTCGGGCAGGCCGAGCCCCAGCTCGGTCAGCCGCCGGATGCGCGCAAGGATCACGGCGTGGCGCAGCCCGTACTCGCGATATCCGTTGGGGCGTCGTCCGGGTTCGGGCAGCAGCCCGAGCTGGTGGTAGTGCCGCACGGTCCTGGGGGTGACCCCGGCCAGGGCGGCAAGCTCTCCGATCCGCATGGCCCCAGTACAAACGTTGCCGCTGCGGCAAGGTCAAGGCGCGCCGGACCCGCCTTCGCTCCAGGTAGCATGGGGTCCACGGCGGACGAGCCGGCCGGGCGGCCGCGGTGCGGGCTTCACCACCCCACCGAGGAACGTCCGGGCTCCACAGGGCAGGGTGGTGGCTAACGGCCACCCGGGGTGACCCGCGGGACAGTGCCACAGAAAGCAGACCGCCGAGAGCTCCGGCTCTCGGTAAGGGTGAAACGGTGGTGTAAGAGACCACCAGCGTCTGGGGTGACCCAGACGGCTAGGTAAACCCCACCTGGAGCAAGGTCAAGAGGAGCCTTCGGGCTCTGCGCGGATGATCGAGGGCGGCCCGCCCGAGTCCGCGGGTAGACCGCACGAGGCCCGCAGCAATGCGAGCCCTAGATGGATGGCCGCCTCCCCGGCCGCCGCAAGGCGCCCGGGAGACAGAACCCGGCGTACAGGCCGACTCGTCCGCCCCATCACCCCGACCGGCCTTCGCCGGTTTCGTATGCGACGCGACTCACGCGACTGCGGCCATACCGGGACAGAAGCCCCAGCACCGGCCCGCCGATACCGGTGCCTGTGAATTCTCTGTGGAGGTGCCGTAAGAGATGTAACGGAAATGCAGAAATGTCGTTGCTTTGCCTCGAGTTGCAGAAAGCAAATAGGGGCGAGGGCGGTTCCGGCCGGTCCAGGCCGATACCACCCTCACCCCCGGTGCCGCGCGCAGGCAAGCTCAACCGCGGCAGTCGCTGGCTTACTTGCCGAGCTCGGTGTCGAGGTTCTCGAAGGAGTCCGCGGCCTTCTCCAGGTACTGGGCCAGGCCGTCGAGACCCTCGTTGGTCTTCGACATACCCTGCTTGAACTCCTCGAAGTCCTGGCCGAACTTCTTCGAGGCCGACCGGGTGACGAAGCCGTTCTCGAGCAGGCCGTCGATGTAGGACTTCAGGTCCTGGAGCTTCTCCTCGATGCGCTCCTTCTCGCGGTTCATCTTCTTCGCGGCGGCCCGCATGTCCTCATATGTGACATTAAGGTCCTTGTTGGCCATGACGTCCCCTTCCCTCCGTTGATGACCGCGAGGTTCCCCCTCCCGGCCGGGCATACGTGTGGCGCGCACCCGGGTTCGGCACACGCCGCAAGCAGCCTAGTCGCTAACCCTCACAGGTGCACATGAGCGGAGTCCGGCCTGCCATGAACTCCCCTCAAATCGGGACGTTGTTGAGACATAACGTCGGTGCGCGGCCGAGTTGCCGGGACGATATTCTCTCCCTCGTAGAGAGGCATTTCGAGGAGGAGCTAAGTGCGTTTGAAGCTGACCGTAGTTGACCCCTATACAAACGCCAGCAAAGACCTCGTCCTCGATGCCGACCCGGAGACCCGTATCGACGCCGTCGCCCGGGAGTTGGCGGCCCGGGTGCGGGGTGGCGTCGCGCCCGCCGGGCAGCCGGGGCCGGTGCTCTATGTCGACAACTACCAAGTGGACCCCAACCACACCGTCACCACCTCCCCGCTGCGCGACGGCGCGGTGGTGAGCCTGGACGATCCGTCCGGCTCACTGCCCGGCGAGCAGTCCGGTGTCATCGAGGTCCGGGTGGCCAGCGGGCCCGACGCCGGTGCCGTGTACCGGCTCGGCATCGGCCGGTACGACATAGGCTCGGGCCAGGGCTGCCAACTGATCATCAACGACCCGGAGTTGCCCCAGCGCGCGCTGACGCTCTACGTGGTCGCCGCGAACGACCTCCGCCTGTCCGTCGTGCACGGCAGCATGCAGGGCGGCGGACCGGGTGCGGCGCCCGGGGGCAAGCAGTCCGAGCTCGAGGTGCGCGTCGACGGCAAGCCGCTCGAAGGGCAGCAGCTGCGCGTCGGCTCCCAGCTCACCATCGGCAACACCGTGCTCGACGTGGCCCATTACACGCCCCCGGACGCGGCCCTGAAGTGGTCCGACGACGGCTCCGGGCTCGACTACAACCGCCCGCCGCGGCTGCGCCCGCCGGAGCGCACCACCAGGTTCCGGCTGCCGGCGCCCCCGAAGGAGTACGAGGCCCGGCCGCTGCCCTGGCTGATGGCACTGTCCCCGCTCGCCATGGCCGTCACCATGGCGTTGGTGATGGGGCGCATGACGTACCTGCTGATCGCGGTCTTCAGCCCGGTGATCATGCTCGCCAACTACTTCTGGGACAAGAAGCACGGTCGCAAGTCCCACGCCAAGCAGGTCCAGGAGTACGAGGAGCACAAGGCCCGGATCGAGCGCGACGCGCAGGAGGCGCTGGTCCTGGAGCGCGGCGACCGCAACCTCGACCACCCGGACCCCGGCACCATCTGGGCCAACGCCACCGGCCCCCGCACCCGGCTGTGGGAGCGCCGCCGCAGCGACGCCGACCACCTGCTCCTTCGGGTGGGCACCGGCCGACTGCCCTCCGCCGTCGTCCTCGACGACCCCGAGCAGGACGACCACCGCCGCCAGGTCACCTGGGACATCGCCGACACCCCCGTCACCCTGCACCTGGGCCAGCTCGGCGTGATCGGCTTCGCGGGTCCCGACGACACCGCGCGCAGCCTGGCGCGGTGGTCGGTGACGCAGGCGGCCGCCCTGCACAGCCCGCTCGACGTGCAGTTCTACGTACTCACCGAGGCGCACGCGCAGGCCGGTTGGGACTGGGTCCGCTGGCTGCCGCACGCCCGCCCGACGGCGCAGGACGCCAACGTCCTCATCGGGAACGACGCCGAGACCGTGGGCGCCCGTATCGGTGAACTCACCCAGATCCTCGAGGCCAGACAGAAGGCCGCCCAGGAGAACCGCGGCCAGGCGGGCTTCTCCGACCCCGACATCGTCGTCGTCTGGGACGGCTCGCGCCGACTGCGCTCGATGCCCGGCGTCGTACGGCTGCTCCAGGAAGGCCCGGCCGTATCGATGTACGCGATATGCCTGGACGAGGAGGAGCGCTTCCTGCCGGGTGAGTGCAAGGGCATCGTGATCGCGGAGCCGCGCAACTCCCGGCACGCCGCGCACGAGAAGCAGGCCGGCGGCGGCGCGACCGACGCGATGGAGGTGCTGCGCCAGGCCGCCGAGGAAGAGCGGCGGCGGAAGGCGGAGGCCGAGTCCGGCGGGAAGCGCCGCAAGAAGAAGGGGAAGAAGAAGGCCCAGCCCGCCTCGTCGGCGATGACCAACACCGCCGCCGTGATGCTCGCTTTCGACAACCAGGGCGGCGCCCCCGCGCCCGCGGCCCCGGCGGCCGCGGAGCAGATCGACCCCTCCGTGCTGCGCCTTCGCGTGCAGGAGGCGGGCAAGTCCAAGGTCCTGGGCGTACGGCCCGACTTCGTCTCACCGGCCTGGTGCGCCCGGGTGGCCCGGGCACTCGCCCCGCTGCGCGACATCAGCGGCGAGGCGACGGACAGCGCGCTGCCGGACGCCAGCCGGCTCCTCGACGTCATCGGGATGGAGCCGCCGACGGCCGGTGCGGTGGTCGGCCGCTGGCAGACCGGCGGGCAGTCCACGCTCGCGCTGGTCGGTGAGTCGTACGACGGGCCGTTCGGCATCGACATCCGCAAGGACGGGCCGCACGGCCTCATCGCGGGTACGACGGGTTCCGGCAAGTCCGAGCTGCTCCAGACGATCGTCGCCGCGCTCGCGGTGGCGAACACGCCGGAGAACATGACCTTCGTGCTCGTCGACTACAAGGGCGGCAGCGCGTTCAAGGACTGCGTCCACCTGCCGCACACCGTCGGCATGGTCACCGACCTCGACGCCCACCTCGTCGAGCGCGCCCTCGAGTCGCTCGGCGCCGAGCTGCACCGCCGCGAGCACATCCTGGCCCAGGTCGGGGCGAAGGACATCGAGGACTACCAGGACCTGGTGCGCCGTAACCCGGGGATGGCGCCGCTGCCCCGACTGCTGCTCGTCATCGACGAGTTCGCGTCCATGGTCCGCGACATGCCGGACTTCGTCACCGGTCTCGTCAACATCGCCCAGCGCGGTCGTTCCCTCGGCATCCACCTGATGCTGGCCACCCAGCGACCGTCCGGCGTGGTCTCGCCGGAGATCCGGGCCAACACCAACCTCCGTATCGCCCTGCGGGTCACCGACGGCGGCGAGTCGACGGACGTCATCGACTCGCCCGAGGCCGGCAACATCTCCAAGAACAACCCCGGCCGCGCCTACGTGCGCACCGGCGCCGCCTCCCTCATCCCCTTCCAGTCCGGCCGCGTCGGCGGCCGCCGCCCCGGCACCGTGGACCCGGCGACCTTCGCCCCGTGGACCGGGGAGTTGGACTGGGCCGACCTGGGCCGCCAGGCGCTGGCGAAGCCCGCGGCGGCGAAGAGCGAGGAAGAGGAGATCACCGACCTGAAGGTCCTGGTCGACGCCATCCGGGAGGCCAACGCGCACCTGCAGATCCCACAGCAGCACAGCCCGTGGCTGCCGGCCCTCGCGGAGACCGTGCTGCCGGAGGACCTGCCGCCGGTGCAGGGACAGGGCGCGCTGCCCCCGGCGCCGTACGGCATCGAGGACCTGCCGTCGAGCCAGTCCCGCCGCGCGGCGGCGATCGACTTCGCCACCTTCGGTCACCTGCTCGTCGCGGGTGCGCCGCGCAGCGGCCGCTCCCAGGTGCTTCGTACGATCGCGGGCTCCCTGGCCCGCACCCTTTCCTGCGCCGACGTCCACCTGTACGGCATCGACTGCGGCAACGGCGCGCTGAACGCGCTGACCAAGCTGCCGCACTGCGGCGCGGTCGTGGGCCGTAACCAGAGCGAGCGGGCCGTCCGCCTGGTCCGCCGCCTTTCGGCGGAGGCGAGCAGGCGGCAGGAGCGGCTCGCGGAGCACGGCTTCGCGGACATCGGCGAGCAGCGCGCCGGGACGCCCCCGGAGCAGCGGCTGCCGCACATCGTGCTGCTGCTCGACCGCTGGGAGGGCTGGGTCACCTCGCTGGGCGAGCTGGAACACGGCGAGCTGACCGACGAGTTGCTGACCCTGATGCGCGAGGGCGCGAGCGTCGGCATCCACTTGGTGATCACGGGTGACCGGCAGCTCCTCACCGGCCGGATCTCCTCGCTGACGGAGGACAAGCTCGCCCTGCGCCTCGCGGACCGCAGCGACTTCTCGATGATCGGCCTCAACAGCCGCAAGGTGCCGGACGAGATCGCACCGGGCCGCGCCTTCCGCAACGAGGCCGGTACGGAGATCCAGTTCGCGCTGCTGAGCGACGACGCCACCGGCCAGGGCCAGAACGCGGCCCTCGTGGCGATCGGCGAAGGGGCGGCCCACCGCGACGCGGCGGTGCCGCGGGCCATGCGGCCGTTCCGGGTGGACTCGCTGCCCAGCCGCATCACCTTCGACCAGGCGTGGCAGCACATCGACCCGGCGGCGTCCGCCTCGCCGCTGTGGGGCCTGGTCGGCGTCGGCGGCGACGACCTGACGGCCTTCGGACCGGACCTGGCCCAGGGCTTGCCGGGCTTCGTGATCGCGGGCCCGGCCAAGTCCGGCCGCTCGACGGTCCTGATGAACCTGGCGCGTACGTTCGTGGGCCGCGGCGCCCGCCTCGTCGTCTGCGCCCCGCGGACCTCTCCGCTGCGCGAACTGAGCGGTTTTCAGGGTGTCCTTGCGGTCTTCACGGGCAGCGACATCGAGGAGGACGAGCTGAAGGAGGCCGTGGCGACGGCATCCCCGCAGCAGCCGATCGTCATCCTGATCGACGACGGCGAGGCGCTCGAGGACTGCGACGCGGAGGACGAGTTCAAGAGGCTGATGTCGACGGGCGCCGAGCGCGGTATCGGCATCGTCATCGCCGGCGACGAGGACGACGTCTGCTCGGGCTTCAGTGGCTGGCAGGTCGACATCAAGAAGGCCAAGCGCGGCCTGCTCCTCTCCCCGCAGGACACGTCGAGCGGCGACCTGATCGGCATCCGCCTGACCCGCAGCTCGGTGGGCGGCCCGGTCACCCCGGGCAAGGGGCTGCTGCATCTGGGGAATGGGGAGCCGTTCACGGTGACTGTGCCGGCGGGATAAGGACGCTCGATCGAGCTTTACGCCTGCCGGCCCCGGAGTGTGTGGGCCGGCAGGCGTACTTTCCAATGAAACTCCACGGGGGCAATACATGAGCAACCTGATCGTTTCCTACGACGAGCTGTACGCGATCAAGAAGAACTTCGGCACCCTCCAAAGGGAATTCGAGTCCTGTGCGTCCAACCAGGATTCGATGGCGGAAGCGTACGGGAATGGGTCCATCAAATCCGCGATGGAAGAGTTCGCCGACAGCTGGGACGAGTACCGCAAAGATCTCATGAAGCAGATGGGTGACGTGGAGAAGCGGGTAAAAGCAGCTATCAAGGCATTCAAGGAAGCCGACGGCGAAAAGGAATAGGCTCTCGTGGCTAAGCGTCCGACGGATTGGACTCCGCTCGCTCCCAACGACCCGACTCCGGGTGACCCTGACGACATCAGGGCTGAGGCTCGCCGACTCGATGAGGTCGGGAGGACCATCAGGGAGCAGTCGAGGAGACTCCGTGAAGTAGGGAAGGGCGAAAACCTCAAGGGGAAGTACGCCGACAAGCTCAAGGAAGGCGCGGACGACCTCGCGGGAAAGCTCGCCAAGGCCGAGGGTAGATACGACAAGGTAGGCAGCCTGCTCCGGCAATGGGCAAATGAACTGGAGTATGCCCAGACCGAGACGAGCAAGGCTCGCACCCAAGCCATGGCGGACGAGAAGGACGAGGAGGCGCTGAAGGAAGCCCGGACTCGGATGAACGAGGCCGTGGCCCACTTTTCGACCGAAGGCTACAGAATCGCCGGGCAAATCCGGGATGCTCTCGACGACGCGGTCGAGGACAGCGCGTGGGACGACATTTCCGGCTTCGTCGAGGACCACGCCGACATCCTCAAGAAGCTCGGCGACCTGCTGAGCCAGCTGACCACGCTCCTGGGCACGCTGGCGATCCTCACGCTCCCCTTCCCGCCTCTCGCGGCGATCTTCGGCACGGCGGCCCTCATCACGGGCGCGGCCACACTGGCGGCGCACGGCCTCGCCAAGGCCGGTGGCGCGGACGTGAGTTGGGCGACCATTGGGCTGGATGCGGTGGGGCTACTGCCGGGGATTGGGTTGTTCGGCAAGGGGGCCAAGGTGATCGCTTCGTCCCGGAAGGGAGCCGACGCCATGGCCAAAGCCCTCGGCGCGGGCTTCAAGGCGGAGAAGTTGAAGGACGGCTCAACCAAGCTGCTTGCCTTCGGGAAGGCCTCGAAGCAGGTCGAAGGCGGTTTGGGCATGGCTGGTCTGGTGAAGATAGGCGGCAAGTCCGACGACATGTACCAGCTCGTACACAAGGGCGGCCTCATGTCCCGCATGGGCGGCGTCGCCCAAGCCGGATATATGGAGGGTCAGTTCCTCGGTTCCAAGGGGCTCAACATGATCCCGGGGGTCAACATCAACCCCCTGGGCGCGGGAATCGCCATCGACGCCGGAGTAAAGGTCGGTCTCAAGGCCGTGGGAGAGGCCATGTCTCCAGGCGATACGTTCCAGCAGTCGGCCGCGGCTCGCTGAGCGTCCCACCGCACTCAATGAATTCAGGCTTCGAGCCCCATTCAGGAAGGCGCATACGCATATGAGTATCTGGCAGCCCGAACCGGGTGAGACCCTGCTTGCCCGAAAGCCGGTCCAGTTCGCCACGGGCGCCGCGATGACCGTCAGGGGCATGCGTTGGTTCCGTGACACCGAACGCCGTGACATCCAGAGCGAACTGGCGGGCTGGCCCGAAGGCCCGCACTACACCGCCCGCACCCGTGGGAACGCGGCCGGCCGCAGCACCCTCAAAGGCGCGCTCGTAGGGCTGGGCGTGGTCGTGGCCGGGATCTTGACCTCGCAGGGAGGAAGCCCTGGCGGTAGCGGTTATCGAGATCCTGCCGACCCGGATGCCGGCGCGGACAAATCCCAGGACCGACCCGACGAGGTCGAGGATTTCCCCGTGATGTGGGCGGCGCCCGGTGCCGTTGCCCGCACCCTGCCCTGGCAGTTGGATCCCGGCCGTGCGGACCGGAAGCAGTACACCACCCACGCCATCGTCACCGACCGCCGCTTCGTGATCGTGGGACTGCCCGTCCACGACGACACAACGACCATTGAAGACCAGGTGCTCTGGGAGATTCCGCGCTCCGCGATTGCGGCGGTCGAGCGCCGGAACTTCAAGGACGGGTCGGATATCAAGGTCGTCTTCACGGACGGCTCTTGGTGTCGCCTCGAAGTCCGCGCGCGAGCTGAGTTGACCGAATACCTCGTCGGACCTCTCGCCCTGCTCCCGATGGAATCGCTCCCGGCGGCGCATCAGAGCACCGCCCGGGCCTTTTTGGCGGAACAGTCGCCGGACTCCGGACCTCCGGTCATCACGCGGAACCCATGTGGGTGCTACCGAATTGCAGTGGCGGACCCGACACCTACCTCCCGCTCCGGTGCCAGGGGCAATTTCACGATCATGGATGTCGAGGGTACGGAACTCGAGGGCAAGGCGTATCTCGCCCACGCGCGGCACCGCTACTCCACCACGGCCAAGGACGGCTCCGCCTCATGACGGACCTCTCCGCCGTCGGCCTACCCGTGCCGGTTCCGGCCAACGCATCCGAACCCCCGCCCATCTGGTTCGCCACCACCGACGGCTTCTACCAACTGCCGATCGCCAACACCCCCGAGGAACGTGCCGAGCGGGCCCAGCTGTTCGTGCGCGCGCTCTACTCGCGTGGCGACGAAAGCATCTGGGAGCCCGCCGCGGAGTACTACGCCGCGCTGGCCGAGGCCATGGCGAGGGGTGGGGCCTCGTACGCTGCTATGGGTCTCTTCTCCACGGCAGATGCGGACGGTGCGCTGGAGGGCACGGCGGCGGAGGACGGGCACGAACCCTCCCTCGGCGTCGCCCAATGCGCCCTCACTCTGGCCATCGTTCCTACGGAGCGGCATCCGGACGATCCGAGTAAGGCCGCCGGGAAGATTCTCGAAGCCCTCTCCCGCGACGAGCTCAACGACGTCCGTCCGCTCGATCTGCTGTGCGGCCCCGCGGTCTCCTGTATCTCGATGACCGAGTACCGGCTCAATCCGGAGATCACGGCGACCGGCGAGGAGGCCAAGCTCCTCACCGGGCAGATACAGGTCCATATCCCGTTCCCCACGGGCCCGTTCACCGCGGTGTTCACGCTCGACACCGCGTCCTTGGACTATTGGGCCGAGTTCTGCGAAGTCATGATGTCGATCCTCCGGGCGGTGTCCTTCGAGGTGCCGGTGATCGAGTTCGTGGACGGGGACGATTCCCCCGGCGCGGATGCGAAGCCGTCATGACGATCGTCAGCTGGAGCACAGCATGAGCATTGCGTATGCACTCGACTTCGCCGAAGAACCGACGGACGCCTGGATAGCCGTCCCCATCCTGGAGGGGAGAGGCGCCGACCGGCTGCGGCGGAAGTGGGCGAAGAAATACGCCGAGTTGCACTGTGCTCTCGTTGGCGATTGTCCCCGTGACAAGGCGCACAAGGTGCAGGTGAAAGAGCTGGCGCGGATGCTCGAAGGACTCTCCGAACAGTTTCCGCAGAAGATCCCCATGCAGCATCTGTTCGCGTATCTCCCGGATCTGCGCCGGGGCATCGTGCCGTTCTTCTTCTACGCGGCCCGCTGGGAAGGGGAGTTGGAAGAGGCCCTGGACACCCTGGTGCAGCGCGGTGAGCCCGGAGCCGTGCAGGCTCCCCAGATCGTGGACTTCACCACCGACAACCTCGGCAAGGGGCGGCGCTCCGTCCGCCACTTCGTGCACAAGGGCAGCCAAGTGCCCTGCGTGTCGGTCAACTACGGGTGGCGCGTCGACTCTCTTGGCATCGACCTGTCCATGCGCACCGTCAGCGACGACGTCGGCTGGGTGACCGCGAACATCGACGCGTTCGACGCATTCGCTCGCAGTTTGAAGGTGGTGCACCCGGACAATGCACCCCACCGGTGACACCGCCTGGCAGCAACCGGGTACCCGTCGTGCCTTGCGGGCTGGCCTCGCGCTGCATCTCCTTGGTGTCCCTGTCGGGCTTGCGGCAAGCGTCGCCGTGTTCTTCTTCCTCTTGCCCAGCCCGATATGGTTGATCTGGTTTCTGGGCTTGATGCACGTCATCGCCGGAATCTACGGAGTCTGCGTCCTTCAAGTCCCCCGAGTCAGGCGGATGTTCTGGCTGCGCCGGATCCTGCGCACCTATCCGTGGCAGGTCTATGAGAGGGGCCTTCCGCACTCGACCGGCCAGCGCCATTCCGCCCATCGTGGAATGTCCTGGTTCAAGGTTCCGGATCCGGACAACCCGGATTCCTGGGTTTCGGTCTACCTGGACCGAAGTCGGCGCACCCGCTGGTGGCTTGAGCGGATGTCCCCGCAGGCCGGGAGGGAGGCCAAGGCGGAGATCCGGACGCTGTGGTTCGCCGGGGATCCGCGTTTCCGCGCCATCATCGCGGTACCGGGCAAGCGCGGACCGCAGCGCATGCTGGAGGTCCCACGCGCGGCAGCACGGGGCGCCAGCATTGAGCAGCCTGGCCCGGCCTCTGCCGAAGCGCTGAGACGGGCCGTCAAGGCAGGTGCGCCCCTGTCGGAACTCGCCCGCCCGGCCGAGACGTCGGACCGTACCCCGTTGGTGCGAGCTCCCGCACCGCCACCGGGCCCGGCCATGTCCTATCCGGCCACGCGTCGCTCGATGCGGCTGCTGTTGATACGAGGTGCAGCCGTTCTGGTCGTCGCGCCGATTCCCTTCCTCTGGCTCCTCACGCTAGGGCCCTACAGCTTCGCCGGGGGCAAGGGCCTTGGCATGCTGTTGCTCGTCACCGTGATCCCGGCCTTCCAGCGTTTGCGGACCCGCTTCAAGCTGCGTAGGAACGTGCGGGGCGACGGTCAGCCTTGGCGCACGCTCGATGTCGAGATACGGCACCGTGGGCGTGCTCTCGTGCTGGTCACCGGCAGCGAGGCCCTGCGCACGCAGCTCGCTCTGCGCCGACCACCGGCTGGGCGGGCGCAGGTCTGGTTCGCGGGCCATATCCATGGCGACGGCGTGGTGTCGCTGCGTGCCGACGGTGCCGTCGTCCCCGTGCGCTGCGTGGAGAAAGGACGCGCCGACGCGGCACCCGCGAAGCCGAAAGCCGCGGCAAGCGGGGGGCGGCCGCGTACCCGTCGATGGGGGCGCGTCGGCTGACCGCGCGAGGAACAGGGCTGGCGTCAGTTCTCACCGCGGCACCAGCGCAGGGCCATGGCACCGGTGGATGCGGTCGTTGCCTCTGCTGGACGGCGCCCTGCCCACCCCAGCGAGGTGAGCAAGGGCGGGCCCAGCCTGGAAGTTGATGCATCTGGCGCGGCCGTTGATGCACGCGGCTACGGTGTCGAGACATGACTGGAAACCAGGAGTGGGCTCCTGTCCCGGAGAAGGTGCCCCGCGGGTCGATGGGTTTGTGCCATCTGACGGTGTTTCATCCGCCGTTCGGTATCGATGCCCGCACCCTGCCCGCCCATGACCCGGAGCTGGCCCGCGAGTTCGTCGAGTCGTTCGAAGACGTGGAAGAGGTGCTTGAAGACCTCGGGCCCCGGTCCGTCCTTGACCCGCTGCCTTCTGAAACGCGCGCGGATCTGGACGTCGTCCATGCCGCCGCGTGGGGAAGCATGCTGGGGATCGCGAATCCGGCGTTCGCGAGCGACGGCAACGACACACCGCTGCTGAGCGACGCCGAGCGGCTGCGCGAGCGGTTCCCGGACGCGCGGATCGTGGGAAGGGTCAACTTCTACGGCGGCGCGGAGCACACCGAGGATCTGGTGCTGATGCCGGACGGCGCGATGTTCCACGCCTCCGGCTGGCCGGAGGATGAACCCTTCGTCGTCACCGGCGACCCCCAGGCCGTGATCGCCTCGCTGGGGTTGCCTGGCTGGATGCTCGACAACGTCGGCGTGGATCTGCGGGAGAAGGCCAACGAGGTGGCGTGGGCCTCCCTGGCCGGGCTCGCTCTGGGGGCGTCGGATCCGTGGGGGTGGGAGGAGATGCAGGCGACGGCGTTCCGTGTGCGGCACTCTGAGTCCGCCGTGCGGTCGCTGGAGTATCTGTACTTCATTTGAGGGTGACGGGGGTTGGCTCTCCCCGGATACGCCCTCCGGATACGCCCTCCGGATACCCCACGGTTACCCCCGAACTTCCGCCTGAAATATGGCTAGTTGGCAAGTCGGCAGTGTCCAATTCCCTCCTTACGCGGCGAGTTGAGGTCCATGGTGAGCGGGCGACGCGTACACGTCACGAGGGCTGCGCGCCGCCCACCACCTAGGCCCTCCCCTCACCCACCCCGACCCTGACACATCGCGGGCGGCCCTAAGCCGACCCCGGTTTGGGGCTCGCCGACGGTTTGGGGCCCGCCCCGGTGAAGAAGTGTTGTTGCCCCGGCGGGGTTCCCGTGGTCTCATGATCGTTTTGTTGTCGAGATCATGACGAGGGGGAGCCGTGGTATCGGCCCCAAGATTGTCCCGGCGGCTGCTGGCAGTGGCCCTGTCCATCGCGACGCTGGCGGGAGTTGCGGCCTGTGGGCCTCAGGAAGGCGGCACGGCCGGTACCGACGGCAAAGGTGCCACGGGCCGGGAGCCGCGCGGCGGCACGAAGGCCATTGAGGCCGCCGGTGCGGTGCCGCGGGCGCAGGACGGCGGGTCGATCAAGTTCGAGTTCGAGCAGGGCTGTCAGAAGGTCAAGGCGGCCCTCGAACGGTTCCTGGACAAGGGCCTGGACAGCATCGGGTGCTGGGAGAGCGTCAAGTCTCCCGAGCCCGTGGGGCAGAAGGCCGAGGAGATCTCCACCCGGGCCGGCGAGCAGTGCCAGGCCCAGCCCGGCAGGTGGTGGTACACCCGCAAACAGGGCTGCGGCAAGGTGACGCTGACGTACACCGTGATCGATCTGCGTACCAAGAGGCCCACGGGGCGGGCGGTGTTCACGGCGGAGCAGGAGTTCAAGCTCAGCTCCGCCACGGGGCGGATACGCACCAAGAACAGCCTGCGTCTCGACGCGGCCACCGGCACGGCCAAGGGACTCCGGGCCGCCTGGACCACGTCCTGCACCGGTGGCGCTTGCGGGAGCAGCTCCGCGTGGGCGGGGAAGCGGCCGATACGGGTGCGTCAGGAACTGCGGGGATCGACCGCGCACACGTGGAAGGCCGGCACGGCGGTGCAGAGTTTCGGCACGAAGACCACGGTCGCCGTCGTCGGGACGGGCCAGGTCCTGATCGCCCCGGCCTGGTTCAGGCCGTCGATGAAGATCCGTTGCGACAAGACCTTCAACTCGGACAGGTCGCCGGACGGCAAGAGCCGCGGCTGTGTGTTCCCTTCGCAGGCGCCGGTCCTGAAACTGCGGCTGAGCCACGAGGGGCACGCGAACGTCGCTTGGTCGATGAACAACCTCAAGGGCCACTGGGGTTGGTACGGGCGCGGGAAGCCGCTGCACCGGGAGGCCAGTGAGTCGGTGCGGAAGAAGAACCGCGGCAAGATCTGTGACAGCACCTTTAAGCCGGATCCGCAGGTTCCGGATGATTCCTGTGACGAGTTCCCGTTCGCCGCGACCAAGGAGAGCGGCGGCCGGGTCGGGCTGCGCGGCAAGGACTGCGCGGAGATCCGGCCCGAGAAGAAGAACGGGAAGTGGCTCATCCATTACGTCAACAACGTGACCCCGTCGAGCCGTTGCACCATCGGGCACGTACCCAACAAACCCAATGGCTCGGTGGGCGGCTCGCTCTCCCTCTTCCACCGGAACCAGCGCGTCCTCGACGGCGAGAAGTACTGGATCAGCGTGCGCTGAGTAACGCGCGACCGGGCGTCCCGCCGGTGCGGCCCGCCATGGCGTCGGCGGTCGCACCGGCTATCGGCGGCCGCACCGGCCACCAGGCATCGGCCCGCTAGCCACCGGCCGCCAGCCACCGGCCATCAGGCGTCGTAGTCGATTGCCGGCAGTTCGGCGAGGAGTCCGGCGTGCACGTCGGCAGCGGTCAGCGTGACGCCGGTGTACTCGTGGAGCAGCGCCAGGGCCGTGTACTGCGGCAGCTCGCCGTGGACTCCGTCACCGAGGAATCCGACCCTGCGCATCGGCTCCAAGAGCCGGTCGGGGTCCTCGCCCCGCTGTTCGTGCCGCCACTCGGGGTGGCTGGCGTCGAACGTCGTGATCAGCGTGCCATCCACCCAGTGCTCGACATATCCGAGCGCGTTCCCGTTGTGCCAGCAGGCGATGAGCCGGGTTTCCCGGGAGGCGGCGACACGGGCCTCTTCGTTGAACGCCCAGAGGCTCTGCGGCTCGAGAGCCCAGGCCCAGTTGCCGACGACCCCGGCGTGAACGGCGCCGTAGTCGTCGTAGTGCTCCGCCGCCTCCTCCAGGAACTCCTCGATGTCGTCGGTGTCCTCCGGCTGCCGGACGCTGTCCGGAGGACAGCCAAGGCGGGAAAGCAGCTCTCGGGCCGACAGGCCCTCCACCAGCGTCAGGCTGTGGCAATCATGGAACTTGGCGATCCACGCCAGCGGATTGCTGCCCGGCACGTTTCCCCCACATGGTTCGGCTAGTCGGACGGAAGCAACATCACGAACCCTACGCGCGGCGCATCCGGCCGTCATACGGGGGACAGCAGCGGGCCACGCTCCACCAGCGGTGGTTCCGTGTTGAGCGCACCGCAGATGCCGTCGTGGCGATGGACGACACATGGTTCGAGCGGTAACGGTCCGACAGCAAGGTCCAGTTGAGTGTTGGACCACTCCAGTCGAACGGGACGTATCTGCTCGACTTCCCTCAGGAAGAGGAAGAGCCGCAGCGTCAGACACCGGCGGATGCCGGTCACGTATCCTGGGCCCGGCTGCGCAATGACGGGTCGTCACACCCCGGTGGGGGGCGCGACGGCCCTTTCTTGCGCCCGGGCGACGAGGAGGGGGGCCTCTTGACCAGGGCCGTTGGGCTGGAGCACAAGCTCGCCCAGAGTCTTTACGTGATCGCTGTCCAGGACGCCGGGTGGACACCGGCGACCGTGTGCCGACGGCTGGGGTGGAACAGTGAGGAGTACGCGGCGGCCGTGCAGGCGTTGTCCGAACTCGGCCTCCTTGTGCGGACCACCGCGACCCCGAGCGGCTGGGCCTGTGTGTCGTCCGAGTCCGCGCTCGACCACCTGCTGGCCGCCGACGCCCGCCGGGTCAGCGAGCTCATCGAGCAGAGCACCCGCACCCGCGAGGCCATGAAGCGGATGCTGACCGACTTCCACCCCATCCACGCCCAGCGTCTCTCCGGCACCCAGGCCCAGCTCGTCGAGGGCACGGCCAATATCGCGGCCGCCCTGGAGGACGCCGCCCAGCAGGCTCACGAGGAAGTCGTCTCGCTGCACCCGGGGCGCGGGGTGCCGCGGCTCATGGTCGAGGACGGTCTGGCGCGCGACCGGCACGCGCTGCGGCGCGGCGTCGCGATGCGCACCGTCCACCTCGCCTCGTCCGCCGCGCTGCCCCATATGGTCACGTATCTACGCGAGTTGCGCAGGGCGGGCGCCCAGGTGCGCACGGCTGTGACGCTGCCGCACCGGCTGATCGTCATCGATCAGCACCTCGCGATCGCGCCTGCGACGGGCGCGGACGGGCAGCCGGCGGCCGTCGTCGTCTACGACCCGTCCCTGGTCGAGGTGTTCCGCAGCCAGTTCGAGTACGCGTGGGGGCAGGCCACCGATCTGGCGGCGGGGCCCGGCACCGAGCGGGACGGGGCCCCGGAGGGCCAGCCCGACCGGCGGCAGCGGGCCGTCCTTCGGCTACTCGCCCAGGGGCTGACCGACGAGGCGGTCGGGCGTCGCCTCGGCGTCTCGGACCGCACGGTCCGCCGGATGGTCGGCGACCTGACGTCCGCGCTCGGCGCCACCAGCAGGTTCCAGGTCGCGGTCCTCGCCGAGCGGGCGGGCTGGCTCGCCCCCACGGCGGCCGACCTGGAGCAGGACGTGCGCGACGACGCCGGCGAGCAGTCCCCAGAAGGGTGAGCCGATACCGGCGACCGTCACCCCGGACGCCGTCGCGAGGAAGGTGATGACGGCGGCCTCGCGGTGACGCTCGTCGGCGACCGTACGGGCCAGGCTGCCGGAGAGCGCACCGAGCAGTGCCACCCCCGCCAGGGTCGCCACGAGCGCCTTCGGCAACCCGGTGAACAGCGCGACGAGCGTCGAACCGAAGCAGCCCACGACCAGATAGCCGACGCCGCAACTCACCCCGGCCACCCACCGCTTGGCCGGGTCCCGGTGCGCCTCAGGGCCGGTGCAGATCGCGGCCGTGATGGCCGCCGGGTTGATCGCGTGCGAGCCGAACGGCGCGAGCAGCGCCGACACCGCGCCGGTGGTCCCGCACACCACGCGCTCGTCCGGCCGGTAGCCGTCGGCCCGCAGCACGGCCATGCCCGGCGCGTACTGCCCGGCGAGCGTGGCGACGAGCAGCGGGACGCCGATGCCGATGAGCGCCCCCACCGAGAAGTGCGGCGCGGTGAGATGCGGTACGGCGAGGCCGGGGCCGGAGGCGTCGAGTCGCAGGCCGCCGCTCGCCCCGGCGACCGCGATGCCGACGGCGAGCGCGCACACCACCGCGTACGTCGGCCACAGCCGCTTGGCGAGCAGATAGCCGCACAGCATGGCGCCGGCGAGCAGCGGGGCCGAGCGCAGCGAGGTGAAGATCGCGGTGCCAAACGAGAAGAGGGTCCCGGCGAGCATCGCCGAGACCACCCCCTCGGGTATCCGGGCGAGGAGCCGGGTGAAGAGTCCCGTCGCGGTGAGCGCCGTGGCCGCGACGCCCGCCACCAGGAAGGCGCCGACGGCCTCGGCGTAGTCGTGCTGGGGCAGGGCGGTGACCAGGATGGCCGCGCCCGGCGTGGAGAACGCCGTGATCACCGGCGTACGGCTCCACCAGCTGAGCCCGACACAGGTCAGACCCGCGCCGATGGAGATCGCCCACACCCACGACGCGCTCTGCGCCGCGCTCAGGTGGGCGGCATCGGCGGCGGCCAGGACGAGGGCGAGCGGTCCCGCGTACGAGACCGCCATCGCCACGACCCCCGCGGTGACCGCGGTGACGGAGGCGGTTCGCCCGGCTCGTCCGGACATCGATCGGCCGGATCGCCCTGATCGCACGGATTAGCCCCAGATGAAAGAGAACGAAGAGACAACAGCAGGCATGGCGACACCTCCCCCGATGACGTTGTCGCGCGCCGCCGCACATGCTGCCGCACCTGACGGGGCGATGGGCCACCGGGGCCCGTCCGCTTCAGGCCGCGGCCTGGGCCGGACAGGCCCGGGGCATGACCGGAGCGGGTCATGGACGTTTCCGGACGGTCAACTTGCCTGGTCATGGCGTTTGTTGGAGTCGCAGGATCTCCGGCATGACGACGTATGCGGAACCCCGTGCGGACCTCGCCGCGCTCACCCTCGACCAGGCCGACACCGCCCGGCTCCAGGAGCTGACCCACGCAGCGGCGCAGCTGCCGGGCCCTCTGGAACAGACCCTGCAGTCCGGGGACTTCGGCGCGCTCGCCGAGCGCCTGCCGGCCCGGCTGCGCGACGCCATCACGTTCTTCCGTGACACCCCGCCGGACCACGGCCTGCTCGTGGTGCGGGGGCTGCCCGTCGGCGACATCCCGGCGACCCCCGAGGCGTACGGCTCGAACGTGCTCGGCGAGACCCACCCTTCCAGCCTGCTCGTCGCCCTGGTCGCCCATCCGCTGGGCGGGCTCATCGGCTACGAGGACGAGAAGGCCGGGGCGCTCGTGCACGACGTGTACCCGGTCTCCTCTGATGCGGCGAAGCCCCTCAACTCCGGCTCCACGCTCTTCGACTTCCACACCGAGAACGTCCACCACCCGGTGCGGCCCTCGCACCTGGGCCTGCTGTGCCTGCGCCCCGACCACGACCGGCAGGCTGCCACCATGGTCGCCTCGGTCCGCGAGGCCGAGCCGCTGCTCTCCGCCGCCGACCGCGAACTGCTGCGCACCGACCGCTACCGCAGCCGCTTCCCGCTCTCCTTCACGCGGGGCCTGGGCGAGGACGAGCGGCCGGTGACCGAGCCGCACCCGGTCCTGACGGACGGCCCGACCGGCGCCCCCGGTACAAGGGTTCGCTTCAACATGCACAACACCTTCGGCACGGACGGCGCGGCGCAGGAGGCCCTGGAGCGGCTCAACGCGGCCATGCACACGGTGCACCGGGCGGTGCGCGCCGACCGGGGCGAGATGCTCCTCGTCGACAACCGGATCGTGGTGCACGGCCGCAGCGACTTCACGCCGCGCTACGACGGCAACGACCGCTGGCTGCGCCGCTTCTACCCGTACCCGGGCGAGCTGCGCGCCGATGTCCTGGTACGGGCCGGGGGCCGGGTGCTCAGCAAGGACAGCTACGCCCGTGCATGACCTGACCCTCACCGCGGCGGTGCTGCTCTGCGTCGCCGCCGCGCTCGCGGGCTGGGTGGACGCCGTGGTCGGCGGCGGCGGGCTGCTCCAGGTGCCCGCCCTCCTGATCGCCTTCCCGCACCTGGCGCCCGCGTACGCGCTCGGCACCAACAAGGCCGTCGGCGTCGTCGGCACCTCGGCGGCGGCGGTGACGTTCGCCCGGAAGGCCCGTGTGGACGTGCGGCTCGCGGTCCGGCTCGGCTCGGTCGCGGCCCTGGCGGCGGTGGGCGGGGCGTTCTTCGCGGCCGGCGTGAACAGCGCGGTCCTTCGACCCGTGATCATGGTGCTGCTGCTCGCCGTCGCCGCGTTCGTGGTCCTGAAGCCGCAGTTCGGGCAGAAGCCTGGCGGTGCGGTGACGCGGCAGCGGGTCATCACGGCCGTCGTGGTGGTCGGCGCGGGCATCGGCTTCTACGACGGCCTGCTCGGCCCGGGCACCGGCACCTTCCTGGTGATCGGCCTGGTGGCCCTGCTCTCGATGGACATGGTCACGGCGTCGGCGACCGCGAAGGTCGTCAACGTCGGGACGAACCTGGGCGCGCTCGCGATGTTCACGTACCAGGGAACGGTGCTGTGGGTGCTCGCGCCCTTCATGGCGCTGTTCAATCTGGCGGGCGCCACGGTGGGCGCGCGCATGGCGCTCAAGCGCGGCAGCGGTTTCGTACGGGGCGTGATGCTCGTCGTCGTGACCGTGCTGGTCGGCAAGCTTGCACTCGACCAATGGGGGACGTGAGATGGGGGACGTGGGATGAGTATCGGAATCCTGGGCGGGATGGGCCCGTTGGCCACCGTCGACTTCTACCGGAAGGTGATCGAGGCGACCCCGGCCGGGGTCGACCAGGACCATCTGCCGGTGGTGGTGTGGGCCGACCCGACGGTCCCGGACCGCTCGGCGGCCCTGACCGGCCGCGGCCCCGACCCGACGCCGTGGCTGGTCCGCGGCGCGCACCGCCTGGAGGCAATGGGAGCGCGGGCCATCGCCACGCCCTGCAACACCGCGCACGCGTTCCTCGACGAGGTACGGAGCAGCGTGCGCGTCCCGATGCTCGACATGATCGCGGAGACGGTCTCCGAGATCCGCTCCTGCCACCCGGACGTGGCGTCGGTGGGGCTCCTGGCCACCACCGGCACGGTCCGCGCCGGGCTCTACCAACGGGCCCTGGAGGCCGAGGGGCTGCGGGTCGTGGCGCCCGGCGAACTGACCCAGGGCGAGGCCGTGACGGGCGCCATCCGCCGGGTCAAGGCGGGCGGGCCCGACGCGGCCGCGGCCTGCCTGATCGAGCGGGCCTCCGAGGAGCTGGCCTCCCGGGGCGCGGGCCTGCTCGTGGCCGGCTGCACCGAACTGCCGCTGCTCCTGGGCGAACTGAGCGCAGACCTCCCGGTCGTCGACCCCACGGCAGTCCTGGCCCGAGCCACGGTACGAGCGACCCTGGCCCTGACTGCGGCCTGACGAGGGCCGCCTTCAGGGCCGCCCCACCTGGCGGCCCGCCGCAAAGACATGGCGGACGCGGCGCAGGTCGCTCAACTCCCGCAGCGGGTTGCCGTCGACGACGATGAGGTCGGCGCGCATGCCGGGGGTCAGGGTGCCCGTGTCCGGGAGATCAAGGGCGCGGGCGGCGTTGACGGTCGCCATGGTGAGGATTTCGTGGTTCTCGAAGCCCAGCGAGGCGAAGAATTCGAGCATGCCGACGTAGTCGCCGAAATGGGCCCCTGGTACGCCCGCGTCCGTGCCCGCGATGAACCGGACACCTGCCTTTCGCATTTCCTGAATGACCTCGATCATTGCCTGCGCCCGCTCCGGGCCCATTTGATCGAGGAACAACTGCCAGTCTCCGGAGACGCAGCGGCAGACGGCTACGTCGTTCTCGACCATACGGTCGGTGATCGCCGGGTCGTAGACGATGCCCTCCGCGGTGCGCCAGGAGCAGTGCTCGATGGTGCGGACGCCTGCGTCCACGCACTGGGCGATCGTGTCCGTGCCGTGCGCGTGCGCGGCGACGCCCAGGCCGTGGCGTGCCGACTCCCGGACGATCAGGTGTAGTTGGTCCGGGGTGAACTGTGGTTCCCACATGCGGGGGCCGCCCGAGGTGAGTGCGCCGCCCGAGGCCATCACCTTGATCAGGTCGGCTCCGGCTGCCGCGTTGTGCGCGATCTGTGCTCGGATCTCGTCGTCCGTGGTCACTTCGCCGCCCAGAAAGCCGCAATGGCCGCCGCGTGCGGTCAGCGGCGTGGTCGCGGCGATGATGCGAGGGCCGGGGACGTTTCCGGTGTTGATCGAGGCGCGCAAGGCCAGCGTCAGGCCGTCGCGGTCGCCCAGGTCTCGTACGGTTGTCACCCCTGCGGCAAGGAGTTCCTTGGCTCGGGCTGTCATCGCCGTGGACAACTCGGCCGGGTCCGCCTCGGCCACCGTACGGATCAAGTTCGGGCCCGCGTCGAAGGCCAGGTGGACATGGCAGTCCACCAGACCGGGCATCACCGTCGCTCCGGGGCAGCGCAATCGTGGCACCTGCGCATCGACCGATGCGTCCAACTCGGCGGCAGCGCCGACCGCGACGATCGTTCCGGAGTCGATCAATACTGCGCCGTCTGTGGTCAGCCCTTCCGTCGGGCCAGCCGGGCCAGCCGGACCAGCCGGACCTGCGATCACTCTGTCCGCAGTGATCAGTACCTTGCTCACGGGGTCCTTTCGCGCAGGGCCTGGGATATGGCGATGAGTTCGCGGGCGTCGGCGTCCAGGTCGCCGCTGACGGGTGCCGCGACGCGGACCGCTGAGGACAGTTCGGCGTGCTCGGTGTCCGGGGATTCGGGCGTGGGCGCCAGGGACAGTGCCTCAGTGATGTATCCGGCGAGTTGGTCGGGCGGTACGTGGGCCAGGTCGTCGGCGTCCGACGCGACCCGCGTCAGGTACGGGCTCAGGCGGAGCAAGCCGTCGCGGCATTCGATGAGACGCCGGTAGAACTGGAGCTCGTGCGCGCGGCGTTGGTAGAGGCGGCGCAGGCGCCGCCACCGTGAGCCGGCCGGTGCCCGGTCCAGGACGAGCTCCGGGTAGGCGGTGGTCAGGGCCGTCCACAGGGGAGTGAGCTCGTGGTACATGCGGCGGTGGTGGGCCATCGACCGTAGTCGGGCGATGAGTTGCACGGAGGCCGAGTAGCAGATTCCGGTGAGGACTATCCCCATGCTCCAGTTGGACAAGGACCAATTGACCGTGTTGAACGCCTCGTTCGACCCGGGTTCTCCGATGCGCAGCACCACCAGGATCGTTCGATTGACGGAAGTCACCATCAGGCCCAGGAGTCCAAGGGCCGTTATCCGCAAGCCGATTCCTAGATGCCGGGCCGCCTTGCGGGCGTAGTGCAGGGTCCAGCGCGCGGAGGTCAGATAGGCGTACACGAAATAGGCGTTGCCGATGACGTAGAACGCGGCGATGGCCGGTTCCGCCATGTACGGGGTGCTCAATGAATGGGCGCGCATCGCCGCTGGTGTGGCCACCATGGAGATGGTCAATGCCGAAAGGACTGCGGCAAGCAGGCCCGTGTGGATGCGGAGGTTTCGGTGGTATGTCCCGTCCGTGCCGCGAATCGCGCAGGCGAAGAAGAGATTGAGGGCGCACAGGCCGGACATGTAGATCCCGTTGAATGCCAACTTGCCCACGCCCACGGCCGAGGCCGAATCCACCGCGCCATTGATCTCGGGGAAGCTCAGTATTTCGCCGGTCAGTAGCAGGAGCAGGCACGAGACCAGGAGGCGCAGTGCGCGGTCGTGCGGGGCGCGCGCCAGGTCGACGCCCTTCCACAGCACTCCGATGCTCAGCAGGATGATGAGAGGAACCTGGAACATTACATCCACCCCCAGCGCGGGTGCAGTGCGGAACGGAGCGGACCAAGGTCGGGATCCTCGGGATCCTCCGAGTCATGGGGAATGACGTGGTCCAGTACCGCCGCCCACTCCAGGATGATCGTCGCCACCAGTTCGGCCTCGTGTTCGCGTTCTTCCTCGTAAGCGGTGCGTCGTAGCGCCTTGTTGATGACGTCGTACGGGATATCCGGCAGCAGGGTCTGCCAGACCACGGGGTCGGACTCGTCGCTCGTATCGTCGGCGATGATATGGCCGACTTCGTGCAGGATGATGTGGTCCTGATGCGCCGGACTCGTCTCCTCCTGGTAGAAGATGTAATCCGCCGTATTCGTGGCGATCCACAGCCCGAAGGGACCCGGTACCGGCAGGGAATGCGGGACCAGGCGAATCGGGCGACCTCGGTAGTCGCCGAGAAGTCGGCACAGTTCGCGTACTTGGAGCGGAGGGCTCACCCCGAGGTCTCGAAGGATGCGCTTGCAGCGCTTCCGTAGTTTTCGCTCGTTCAAAGCCGAGTCTCCGCAGCGAAAGATGTGAAGTGGGGGGCCGTGGCTGCCCAGTTGATGATTGTCAATGGCCGCATCGTGTGCAAGGGGTGAAGGATCCTCCACGGCGATGTTGACTCAAATGGGATGTCGACCTGCCCCGGCTTAGCTGTCTGACCTGCCCTTGCTTGGCGATTGATCGTTATTGTTCGAGTTCGGTCAGCTCTCTTGTGGCTGGTGATCGCCCATGGGAAAGTTACCCGCGGTTTGCGATGCCGCCGCTGCCTGCCACAGGCCAGTTGGCGGTCCGAATACCCCTGAGCACGGCCTGACCACCCGTACTCAGGAGCCACTCGGCGATCCCGAGTGGCAGCTCCTTGCACGGCCCGAATTGCCCGGAACCCGGACAAGAAAGGTCTGGTTGACACCAGTGAGATTGATCCCAGCGAGAGCTTCCACAGCTTCCACGCGAAGATTTCGCGCGCTCGTCCCCGTCGCCGCCCTCGCCGTAGGACTGCTCGCGGTCCCTGCCGCGCAGGCCGAGGCTCCCCTCGATCTCCGCCTGGCGCGGCCCGGGACCGCGATATCCGGCAGCTGGATCGCGGTGCTTGACGACACCACCGCCGGCTCCATGGCGAGCACCTCGGTCCGTACGGTCGCGGAGGACCTGTCCGACAGCTACGGCGGCAACCTCAGCCGCGTCTACCGCTCCTCGGTGCGCGGCTTCTCGGTGAAGATGTCCGAGGCGGAGGCCCGTCGGCTCGCCGCCGACCCCCGCGTCGCCTACGTCGAGCAGGACGCCGTGGTGCACCTCGACGAACGCAAGCCGCGCCGCGGCAAGAAACAGCCTGGCGGCACCCAGCCCGGCGCCACCTGGGGCCTCGACCGCATCGACCAGCGCCAGCTGCCGCTCGACGGCTCGTACACGTACAGCACCACCGCCTCCAACGTCCACGTGTACGTCATCGACACCGGAGTGCGCACCAGCCACAGCGAGTTCGGCGGCCGGGCGACCATCGGTACCGACACCGTCGGCGACGGCCAGAACGGTAACGACTGCCACGGCCACGGCACCCACGTCGCCGGAACCGCCGCCGGTTCGACGTACGGCGTCGCCAAGGGCGCCTCGGTCGTCGGCGTACGCGTCCTCAACTGCCTGGGTTCGGGCACCACCTCCGGAGTCATCGCCGGTGTCGACTGGGTGACCGCCCACGCCGCCAAGCCCGCCGTGGCCAACATGAGTCTCGGCGGCGGGGCCAGCCCGTCCCTGGACAAGGCGGTCCAGAAGTCGATCGCGTCCGGTGTCAGCTACGCCATCGCCGCGGGCAACGGCAACATCATCGGCCTCCCGGAGGACGCGTGCGGGGCCTCGCCCGCCCGGGTACCGGAGGCGATCACGGTCGGCGCTACGGACAAGACCGACACGAAGGCGTCCTGGTCCAACTACGGCACTTGCCTGGACCTGTTCGCCCCGGGCGTGGGCATCACCTCCGCCTGGAACGGCAGCGACACCGACACCGACACGATCAGTGGCACCTCGATGGCCACCCCGCACACCGCCGGTGTCGCCGCGCTCTACCTCGCCGGTCACCCCTCGGCCACCCCGGCGCAGGTCAGCAGCGCCCTCGCGGCCAACGCCACCAGCGGCGTGGTCAAGAGCGCGGGCAGCGGCTCCCCGAACAGGCTCCTCCACTCACTGTTCTGAGAGTCACGGACCGGCACGACCTCGGCCGCCCGGCGCTCCCCGCCGGGCGGCCCTCCCGTGCCTTCGGTCTTCGCCGTTCATCGCCGTCAGGGCCGGTACACCATCCCCGGCTCCGGGGTCGCCGGAGCCATCAGCTGAGGCACCGTCACAAAGGTGTAGCCCCGCTTCTTCAGGGCCTCGATGATGCCCGGCACTGCAGGCACCGTGCCGTCGTAGATGTCGTGGAGCAGGATGATGCCATCCTGTTCCGTCTGTTCGAGGACGCGCTTCTTGATGAGGTCGGAGTCGGTGGTCGAGTAGTCCTTCGCCGTGACGCTCCAGAGGATCTGGGAGAGGCCCAGTTCCTTGCAGACCTTGGTGACATCGTTGTCCGTACGTCCCTGGGGCGGGCGCATCAGTACCGGCTTGCGGCCGGTGATGTCGGCGATCGCGTCCTGGGTGCGCTTCAGCTCCGCGCGTATCTCCGCGGGCTTGCGGTCCGTGAGGATCTTGTGCGTCCAGGTGTGGTTGGCGACCTCGTGGCCCTCGTCCGCGATCCGCCGCACCAGGTCCGGATGCTTCATGACGTGGTTCTTGCCGAGCAGGAAGAAGGTCGCGGGGACCTTCTCCTTCTTCAGCGTGTCCAGGAGCTGCGGGGTGTCCTTGCCGGGGCCCGCGTCGAACGTCAGCGCCACGCACTTCGCCTTACGGCAGTCCACCGAGCCCAGCGCCCCCTTGGCATCGGCGGCCGCCTCGGTCCTGACCTCCTTCGGCGAGACCGTACTGCCGCAGCCGCCGAGCGCCAGGGTGAGCGCGGCGGCCGCTGCGAGCGCCGCGCCGACGCGTCCAAGGAGCCGTCCGGCCCCGGCCCCGGTCTCGGCCCGATTCGTTGAACTCGTTGCACGGTTGTGCTGCATACGGCGCTTCCCCTCGCTCGTTCGTACCGGCGGTCCACCGGCGCACAGGAGGAGGGGACAGGTCAGGCGCGGGTTCCCCCAGGGGGTGTGTGATCACCCACAGGCGGTACGGGGGTGTGACGCGGCGGTACGAGGATGCGGGGCGGTGGTGCGGGGTGCGTGACGCGCCACGACCGGCCCAAGGTCCGCTGGCCCGGCCGCCGCGTGGTGTACGTCTCGGGGCGCGTCCCATGTCTTCGGGCGCCCCTAAGACGTATCGAACGCATCGAAGGAGAGCCCATGAACGAATACCTCCCCGTGGAGCTGCTCGCCGACCCGGCCGTACGCGCCTTCGTCACCGCCCTCAATGCCCAGGACCGGGAGGCCTTCCAGGCCGCGCTCGCCCCGGACGCGAGCATGTCGGACGACGGCACCGAGCGAGATCTCGCCGAGTGGACGGAGCGGGAGATCTTCTCCTCCAACGGCCGGATGGCCGTCGAGTCGCAGTCCGACGACGGCCTGACCCTCGTGGCCCGCTACAGCAATGACACCTGGGGCGAGATGCGCACCCGGTGGCAGTTCACGGTCGAGGGTGGCAAGGTCAAGCGGTTCGAGACCGGGCAGGCGTAGCGGCAGGCGTAGCGACAGACGCAGCAGCAGTCGCCGCACGGCAGCGGACATGACGGAGCAACAGATCGGTGGCGCCTAGTAGTTGACTGTTCGTCAGATATATGGATCCTCGGGGTCATGACTGCGGACACCACAGGGACCGGACGTGCACTGGGCTCCATCGATCTGCTCGAGGACACCTGGGCCCGAGGCGTGCCGCACGAGCAGTTCGCGCTGCTGCGCCGCGAGGACCCCGTGCACTGGCACGAGATGCCCGACGGGCACCAGGGGTTCTTCGCCGTCACGCGGCACGAGGACATCGTGGCGCTCAGCCGGGACCCCGGGCTCTGGTCGGTCGAGCTGGGCTCGTTCTTCGTACGGGATCAGGAGCCCGCGGCCCTGGAGAGCCTGGCGCTCACGCTCGTCGGCATGGACCCGCCCAAGCACAGCCGCTACCGGCGCCTGGTCAATGCCGCCTTCGCACCCCGGATGATCCGCAAGCTGACCGAGGACATCGAGCGGCGGGCGCGGCTGCTCGCCGACCGGGTGGAGCCGGGCCGCGAGGTCGAGTTCGTCGAGGAGCTGGCCGCCCGCCTCCCGCTCCAGGTCATCTGCGAGATGGTCGGCATACCGGCCGCCGACGAGGACCGGGTCTTCGACTGGTCCAACCGTATGGTCGGCTTCCAGGACCCCGACTTCCGTACCTCCGAGGAGGACGGACAGATCGCCGCCGCCGAGATCTACGCCTACTGCGACACCCTCGCCACCGCCCGCAGGGACGAGCCGCGCGACGACATCCTCAGCGCGCTGGTGCACGGTGAGGTGGACGGGGAGCGGCTGAGCACCCACGAGATCAACATGTTCTTCGTGACGCTGTGCGTGGCCGGGAACGAGACCACCCGCAATCTGCTCTCGAGCGCCCTGCTCACGCTCGTCGAACACCCCGCCGCCCGGGCCGAGTTGACCGCCGGGATCGACGACGACGCGCTCTGGGCCGGTGCCGTGGAGGAACTCCTTCGCTGGAACGGGTCCATCCACAACTTCCGGCGGACCGCTACCCGGGACACCGAGATCCGTGGCGTTCCCGTCAAGGCGGGCCAGAAGGCGGTCCTCTACTACACCTCGGGCAACCGCGACGAGGCCGTCTTCACCGACCCGGACGTCCTCGACCTGCGCCGGACGCCGAACGACCACCTCACGTTCGGCGGCGGCGGGCCGCACTACTGCCTCGGCGCGGGGCTCGCCAGGACCGAGATCAAGGGGCTGCTCCGGGCGCTGCTCCGCCGTTTCCCGGACGTCGAACTGACCGGGGAGCCACGGCGGATGCGCTCGGACTTCATCAACGGGATCAAGCATTTGCCGGTGCGGTTCCGGTAGCCACCGGTAGCCATACGGGTTCTTCGGCCCCCTGGCCCTCAGGCGATACGCACCGCCGTGCCCGCCACGTGCACGCGCGGGTCGCCCGCGCGCAGCGTCACCGTGAGGGTGCCCGGGCGGCCCATGTCCTCGCCCTGCCGGATGGTGAACTCCGACTCCTCGGCGGTCAGGCCGAGTTCACGGGCGTACGCGCCGAACGCGGCCGCCGCGGCGCCGGTCGCCGGGTCCTCGACGACGCCGCCCACCGGGAACGGGTCGCGGGCGTGGAAGAAGTCCTGCGACTCCCGCCACACCAGCTGGACCGTGGTCAGTTCGAGGCGGTGCATCAGGGCCTCGAGGCGCGTGAAGTCGTAGTCGAGCGCGGCCAGGCGTTCGCGGGTCGCGGCGGCGAGGACGAGGTGGTTGTTGCCCGCGAACGCGATCCGCGGCGGCAGCGCCGGGTCGAGGTCCGCGGCCGCCCAGTCGAGCGCGCCGAGCGCCTCGGTCAGGTCGGCCGCGGCGACCTCCTTGACGTGCGGCGGCACGCTGCTGAGTGTGGCCCGCAGCTCCCCGGCGGCCTCCGCGACGGTGACGGGCACGGTGCCCGCGGGCGTCACGAACACGTAATCGCCGGGGCCGCTCTTGCGCTCCGCGAGGGCGACCGCGGTGGCGACGGTGGCGTGACCGCAGAAGTTGACCTCGTCCTTCGGGCTGAAGAAGCGGAGGGTGTACGCCCGCTCGTGGTCGGCGAGGTGCTCGGGCGGGGCCGTCAGGAAGGCGGTCTCGCTGTAGCCGAGCTCGGCGGCGATGGCGAGCTGCGCGGCGTCGTCGAGGCCGGTGGCGTCCAGGACGACGCCCGCGGGGTTGCCGCCGTTCGGGTCCGCGGAGAAGGCGGTGTAGCGGAGGACTTCGGGGTGGGTGCGCTCGGTCATGTCGCGATCAACGTGCGGGTGGGCGGGGGCATTCCCGCCCCCTGCCGGTCCTCGCCGTACCAGGCGACTTGGTCACCCTCGCCCGATATACGGCATATTCGTCGCCATCACCGTCGCGAACTGGACGTTCGCCTCCAGCGGCAGTTCCGCCATGTGCCGGACCGTCCGGGCCACGTCCGTGACGTCCATGACCGGCTCCGCCGCGAGCCGGCCGTCGGCCTGGAGGATGCCGGATTGCATGCGTTCGGTCATGTCCGTGGCCGCGTTGCCGATGTCGATCTGGCCGCAGGCGATCCGGTACGGACGGCCGTCCAGGGACAGGGACTTGGTCAGGCCCGTCATGGCGTGCTTGGTGGCGGTGTACGCGATCGAGTGCGGGCGCGGCACGTGGGCCGAGATGGAGCCGTTGTTGATGATCCGGCCGCCCTGCGGGTCCTGCGCCTTCATCTGCCGGTACGCCGCCTGGGCGCACAGGAACGCGCCGTTCAGGTTGGTGTCGACGACGTGGCGCCATGCCTCGTACGGCAGGTCCTCGACGGGGACGCCGCCCGGTCCGAACGTACCGGCGTTGTTGAAGAGCAGGTCGAGCCGCCCGAAGCGGCCCGCCACGGCGGTGAACAGGGCGGCCACTTGGTCGGGGTCCGATACGTCCGTGCGGAGCCACAGCGTGTCGCTTGCGGAGGCCGAAGCCGTCTGAGCGGCCAGGGCGGCTGTCTCCTCCAGCGTCTCCGTCCGGCGCCCGGCGAGCGCCACCGACCAGCCCGCGCGGGCCAGTTCGACGGCGACCGCGCGGCCGATTCCGGAGCCCGCTCCCGTCACCACCGCGATCTTCGTTTGCACCTCGTTCATGGCCCCGCAGGGTACGGGACGCCGGTCCACGCAGTGCTCATCCGTCCGCCATTCGACTGTTGTGTACGCGACAGGGTGGCGTCGGGCTCCGGCACTCGAATTCCCCTGAACAGAATCGTCAGGGGAGGGGCCGATGACACCCGCAGCTCAGTCACGCCAGGACTCGGCACAGCGAGGGGCACAGTACGCCCGCGAACTGCGCGCCGCCGCCCGCCACTTGGGCCGCCGCCGCTTCCTCACCACCACCGGCGCGGCCGCCGCGCTCGCCTTCGCGGCCCAGCTGCCCGGCGCCGGGGCGGCGGCCGCCGCCGAGCTCGACGCGCGCCGGATCACCGACGACCCGTTCACGCTCGGCGTGGCGTCCGGCGACCCGCAGCCCGGCTCCGTGGTGCTGTGGACCCGGCTGGCCCCCGCACCGTACGCGCCCGACGGCGGACTGCCCGCCCAGCGCGTCGCCGTCGAGTGGCAGCTCGCCCACGACGCCCGCTTCCAGCGCGTCATCCGGCGCGGCGAGGCCACCGCGCATCCCGAGTTCGGGCACTCCGTGCACGTCGAGGCCGAGGGCCTGCAGCCGGGCCGCGCGTACTACTTCCGTTTCCGCGCCGGGAGGTGGGTCAGCCCCGTCGGCCGTACGAAGACCGCGCCCACGCCCGAGGCGCAGCTCTCCTCGCTGAAGCTCGCCGCCGTGTCCTGCCAGGGCTACCACCACGGCTACTTCACCGCGTTCCGGCACCTGGCCGCCGAGGACCTCGACGTCGTCTTCCACCTCGGCGACTACCTCTACGAGTACGCCGTCGACGCCGCGGGCGGGGAGCGCGGCTACGCCGGCGACCAGGCGCTGCCCGCGCACTTCAACCGCGAGATGGTCACGCTCGACGACTACCGGGCCCGCTACGGCCTCTACAAGTCCGACCCGGACCTGATCGCCGCACACGCCGCCCACCCCTTCGTCGTCACCTGGGACGACCACGAGACCGAGAACAACTACGCCGACGCCATCCCCGAGGACGGCGGCTCCTCCGAGGAGTTCCTGATCCGCCGGGCCGCCGCCTACCGCGCGTACTGGGAGAACCAGCCGCTGCGCACCCCGCAGCGCCCCGAGGGCCCGGACATGCGGCTCTACCGGCGGCTCCGCTTCGGTCGGCTCGCCCAGTTCGACGTACTCGACACCCGGCAGTACCGCTCCGACCAGGCGTACGGCGACAAGGCGCACCCCGCGGGCCCGGAGACGGACGACCCGGCGCGCACCATCACCGGCGCCACCCAGGAGCGCTGGCTGCTCGACGGCTGGCGCTCCTCGGACGCCGTCTGGAACGTGGTCCCGCAGCAAGTCGTGTTCTCGCAGCGCAAGTTGGATCTCAACGACGAGGCGAAGCTCAGCATGGACGCCTGGGACGGCTACCGGGCCTCGCGCTCCCGGGTCCTGGCCGGGGCCGCCGCGGCCGGGGTCGAGAACCTGATGGTGCTCACCGGCGACGTGCATGTGCACTACGCCTTCGACATCAAGAAGGACTTCGACGACCCGGACTCGCGCACCGTCGGCACCGAGATCGTCACCACCTCCATCGCCAGCGGCAGGGACGGCGCCGAGAAGCCCGCGAACTGGGACACCTACACCCGGGCCAACCCGCACATGAAGCTCTACAACGGCCGCCGCGGCTACGTCACCGTCGACCTCGGCACCGACTCCGCGCGCGCCGACTTCAAGACGGTCTCCGCGGTGACCACACCCGGGGCGCCGATCTCGACGGCGGCGTCCTTCGTCACGGAGGCGGGCGACCCGGGTCTGAAGCAGGTGTAACGGACGCGGGCCCGAAGCCGGTGTAACGGAACCGACGTCTCCCGTGACCGATGCGGCGCCCCCGAGCTGAGACCATGGGGCGACGCGACGGAACGGGAGGCTCGGAGTGACAGCGGTGGGCAAGCGTGCCACGCATCGGACGACGGAGGACCGGCCCTCGATACCGGAGGACCGGTCCTCCCGCCGCACCGGCCTCCTCGTCACCTTCCTCCTCGGCGGCCTCACCGCCGTACCGCCGCTCTCCATGGACATGTACCTTCCGGCCCTGCCGGAGGTCACCCGCGCCCTGTCCGCCCCCGCCGCCACCGTCCAGCTGACCCTCACCGCCTGCCTCGCCGGAATGGCGCTCGGGCAGCTCGTCATCGGCCCGATGAGCGACAAGTGGGGTCGCCGCCGTCCGCTGCTCGCCGGACTGCTCGTCTACATCCTCGCCACCGCGATCTGCGCGATCGCGCCCGGCGCCGAACTCCTCATCGCCTTCCGGCTCCTTCAGGGCCTCGCGGGCTCGGCCGGGATAGTGATCGCTCGGGCCGTGGTGCGGGATCTGTACGACGGCGTGGAGATGGCGCGGTTCTTCTCGACCCTGATGCTGATCTCCGGGCTCGCCCCGATCGTCGCTCCGCTCATCGGCGGGCAGGTGCTCCGCTTCACCGACTGGCGCGGCGTCTTCGTCGTCCTCACGGTGATCGGCGTCGCGCTCACGGTGCTTGTGTGGCGGCGTCTGCCGGAGACGCTCGCGTCGGGGCGGCGGCAGTCCGGCGGGGTCGGCGCGACCCTGTGCACCATGCGCGGCCTGCTCACCGACCGCGTCTTCACCGGCTACATGCTCGCCGGAGGCTTCGCCTTCGCCGCGCTCTTCGCGTACATCTCCGCCTCACCCTTCGTCGTCCAGGAGATCTACGGGGCGTCGCCGCAGACCTTCTCGCTGCTCTTCGGCGTCAACGCCGTCGGCCTGATGATCGTCGGCCAGATCAACGGCAAGATCCTCGTCGGCCGGGTCAGCCTCGACAAGGCCCTGACGGTCGGCCTGGTGGCGATCACCGTGGCCTCGGCGGCGCTGCTCCTGATGGCGACCGGTGTCTTCGGGCAGGTCGGCCTCGCCCCGATCGCCGCCGGGCTCTTCGTCCTGATGTCCGCGATGGGCCTGGCCATGCCCAACACCAACGCCCTCGCGCTGATGCGCACCCCGCACGCCGCGGGCTCCGGCTCCGCGCTGCTCGGCACCTCGTCCTTCCTCGTCGGCGCGGTCGCCTCGCCGCTCGTCGGCATCGCCGGGGAGGACACGGCGGTGCCGATGGCCGTGGTCCAGCTGAGCTGCGCCCTGGCCGCGATCTGCTGCTTCGTGGGGCTGTGCCGTCCGTGGCGCCGTAACGCCGACGGGGACGCGTGCGCTTACAGGGCAGAGAGCGCCGACAGGACCGACAGCACCGAGACGACTGGCAGTACTGATGGGACCGGCGGCACCGACGGGACCGGCGGCGCGGACCGGATCGGCAGCGCCGACAGAAGCGAGTGAGAGGGAGCGGAGCCCTGAGCCCACCACGCCTGCGCACCGGTACGCCCGAACGGGCCGGGCTCGACCCGCGGGAGCTCCGCCTTCTCGTCGACGAGGTGCGCGCCCTGCCCAGCGCCCGGCTCTCCGATCTCCGCGGGCCCGCGACGCCCGGCACCGCGGGCTCTGCCGCGAAGAGTGGGGACGCGGGCTCTGCCGCGAAGACCGGGGAGATCGCGAAGACCGGGGAGACCGGGGAGATCGGGGAGACGGGCCCCGGCCGCTGGTGCGCGGGCGTCGTGGTGCTCGCCGGGCGCGGCCCGGTGATCGCCGTCGAGGAGGCGTTCGGCTGGGCGGTGCGGCATCGCTCGTACGAAGAGGAACTGCCGGCACGCGACCGCGTCCCGATGACCGTCGACACCCCCTTCGACCTGGCCTCCCTCACCAAGCTCTGCACCTCGGTGGCGGCGGTGCAGCAGATCGAACGCGGCACCCTCGGCATCGACGCCCGGATCGGGGCGTACGTCCCCGAGTTCACGGCCGCCGCGGAGCACGGCATCACGGTGCGCCAGCTGCTCACGCACACCTCGGGCCTGCGCCCCGAACTCCCGCTCTACGCCTTGCCGGACGCCGCGTCCCGGCTCGCCGCGCTGCGCACGGAGGAGCCGATCACGGAGCCGGGCGGGGCGTACCGCTACTCGGACCTGAACATGCTGCTGCTCCAGCACGTCCTGGAGCGGATCACCGGCCACCGCCTGGACCGCCTGATCCACGACGGCATCACCCGGCCCCTCGGCATGCGCCACACCGCCTTCGGGCCGTGCCCGTCCGCGGCGGCCACGGAGGACCAGCGGCGGCCATGGGCGAAGCTCGACCGGGGCATGCTGCGGGGCGTCGTGCACGACGAGAACGCCTACGCGGTCGGCGGCGTCGCCGGGCATGCGGGTCTCTTCGGCACCGCCCGTGACCTGGCGATCTTCTCCCGCACCCTATTGAACGGCGGCGGCTACGGCACCGCCCGCATCCTCGGCCCCGACTACGTCGATCTGCTCCTGACCGAGCCCGGCCTGGGCTTCCAGGCCGGACCCGAACACGCCTGGTTCATGGGCGAGTTGGCCGGACCGGAGGCAGCGGGCCACACGGGGTTCACGGGCACATCGCTCGTCCTCGACCGCACGACGGACACGTTTCTGATCTTGCTGGCCAATACGGTCCACCCGAGACGGGGGACCCCGGACAGCGGGCCACGCTCGGCGGCGGGGACGCGGCTGGCGAGGGCGGTGCGGGGCGGGTCCTGACGCGGGCGCCTTTTGGTTCCCCACCCCGCCCCTTCCCGAAAGCTTGCAGCAGCTTCGGGGCTGCCGCCCCGGACCCCGCCGCAGATATCGCGCTGAACGCGCTCGTCCTC
>NZ_JBSFUT010000046.1:0-61411 GCF_053591935.1 Streptomyces sp. NPDC002851
GGAGTCGGTCGCCCAACCGCCTGAAAACGCCGCTCGGTTCACGCGCCGTTGCCCGAGCGGAATGGATCCCGGCCGCCCATCACTCCGGGGCGGCCTGCGCGGCACGGCTGCTCGCCCCGTCCGTCGCCGACCGCAACCCGATCGCGGACGTTGAGGCGGCCTCCGCACTGCTGGCCGACGTCTGACACCCGCGCGTGGCTGGAAGGCACCGCTCCACACCGCTGGTGGCCCCACCGTCCTGGTCGGCTCATCCCACTGTCCCGTCACTGTGTGCTGATCCCTCCGGTATCCCTCGCACCTCCTTTGTCCCCGTGCACACGGACCCCAAGGAGCAACATGTCCAGCTCACCTCCCTCGCGCCTCTCGCGCAGGACCGCCCTCGGCGGACTGCTCGCCGCTGCCTCTGTCCCCGCCCTCACGTCGTGCGGCAACGGCATCGCCTCAACCGGAAGCGACGACATGTACGGCAACCTCACCCCGCAGGCGTCCTACGCCTCCAGCACCGGCAGAGGCAAGGTGCCCACCGACGTTCACCAGCACATCTGGCCCCCCCGAGTTCATCGAGCTGCTGCGCGCCCGCACCGCCCCGCCACGCCTCGACGGCTGGACGCTCCACCTCCGCGGCGAACCGCCGTATGACGTCAACCCTGCCGACCACGACGTCGAGGCCCGCACAGAGCTTGCCCGCAACGACGGCCTCGGCCTCGCCGTGGTCTCCCTCTCCAGCCCCCTCGGCATCGAATACCTGCCGCCCGACGAGGCCGCCACGCTCCTGGACGCCTTCCACGATGGAGCACTCGCTCTCCCGGCGCCCTTCGCCACCTGGGCCTCTCCCTGCCTGTCGGCGCCCGAACCCGACCTCAAATCCGTCGAACAACAGCTACGCCGCGGCTGCGTAGGTCTACAGCTCCCCGCCACGGCCCTGCTCGACGCAGAGGGCTGGGAATACTGCGCGCCCCTTCTGGACCTCACGGCCCGGCTCGACAAACCCCTCTTCATCCACCCGGGAGCTGCCCAGCCCACCGAGCAGGAGCAACCTGACTGGTGGCCGGCCCTGGTTCCCTATGTCCACCAGATGCACGCGGCCTGGTTCGGCCTCCGCGCCTTCGGCCGCGCCCGCCACCCGCAGCTGCGCGTGTGTTTCACCGCTCTCGCGGGCCTGGCCCCGCTGCACGGCGAGCGGTTCGCCGCCCGCGGTGGAGGCAGCATGGAGGCCGACCCCAACGCCTTCTACGAGCTCTCCTCCTACGGAGAGCAGGCCGTGGGCACGGTCGTACGCGCCGTCGGCATCGACCTGATCATCAACGGCACCGACCGCCCGTACGCGGGGCCCATCACCCCCGAACTCGATCGGGATATCGCACGCCACGCCCTCATCCTCAATCCCGCCCGCCTCCTGGACTCGACGACGGGAGCCGACGCATGACGTCATCCTCATGACGGAATCGCAGGGCCCCGCCCCCGGCGCCCCTGACGGCGCAGAGCGGTCGGCGAGGGTCCCCGGCCGTTGAGTACGGCTGGGATGGGGCGGGTCAACTGCGGGTGACTCTCATGGTGTGGGCGCCGTCATCGTTCCTTCTGGTGACGGCGAGTTCGCTACTTGAGGCGATGGGTCGCGCGGCGGGAAGGGAGGCCCAGTGACCTTCGCGGAGTCGGGCGTATGAGTTTCGGTGTTCGACCGCCTTGGTGTGGGACGCGCTTGCGCGTCTTGCGCTCAAGGCTGTTTCGCCCACCAACCGGCGCGGCCTGATGGCCTCGGTCGTGTGCAGCGAACCGAGGATGCCGTCGTGGCGATGGAAGACACTTGGTTCGAGCAGTAAGCGCGCAGTACGGCGCAACTCATCGCCCCCTTACGGCCAGTCGGATGCGTCGAGCGGTCAACTGATGCCTTGGCGGTCGGGTTGGAGCGCGAATTCTCGGCGGGCGTGGGGGAGTGGGGTTTCGGTGACGGCGTCGGTGAGCAGGGCGCGTTGGGCGGCTACGGCGGGATGGCGTTCGGTGGGGGTGAAGCGTTCGAGGCTGTCGAGGAGGGCAAGCATGCGGCGGGTGACTTGGGTGGAGTCGACGCCGTAGTCGCGGATTTCGGTGAGGGCGAGTTCGAGGAGGCCGTCCCAGTCGGGGGCGGGTTCGATCAGGCGGGGCGTGCCGGTGACATCACGGTGCTCGATGACGCCGAGGGGCGCTGGGCGAGTTCGGTGAGCAAAACTTGGATGTGGTCGAGCGCTTGGAGTGCGGTGGTGGGGTCGTTGACGGCCGGTGAGAGGGCGTGGACGGCGATGTCTGCGAGTTGGCGCAGCCCGAAGCCGAGGTCTTGTTCGGTGGTGCGCTCGACGCCGATGTCGACCAGCGAGCGTTGCTCACGGGGCGTGAGGGCGGGGCCGGTGCAGGCGAGGAACAGCGCTTCCCCGGGGCAGATGTAGTCGCCGACCTTCGGCACCAGGTGCAGGATGCGGCCTTGTTGTCGGGCCTGGCGCACGATCCGCTGGGTGTGGACGGCTTGGAGGACGCCGGGGTTGCCGGTGTGGGGGATGGGTGTCGCGTTCGCCAGGTCAGAGGTGTGGAGTTCGGGCGTGGCGGGCTCGGCGTGTTCAGGCGTCTCGTCTGCGTACTGGGGGTGTGCGCTGGTGGCAATGGTGCGCAGGCTCTCGTGGGTGACGCGGTCCATGACGTGGGTGACGCGCATCAGGCGCACGGTGGAGTTCACGTAGAAGACGAACAGGACCAGGCTGGCGACCAAGAAGCCCATGGCGAGGGAGGCGCCGATGTAGGGCACGACGGGGTCGTTGGTGTCGTTCCCGGAGGCGTATTCCTTCTGGACGCGCAGGGTGTACAGGAACGTGCACAGGAAGACGGCGAGGGTGGTCTTGGTGACCCAGCTCTCGGTATAGATGCGCACCACGCGCGGCGTGAACTGGCCGGCCGCCCGGGGCAGGATCCGTCGTGAACCACTTCGAGGCATGCTGCGCATTATGCGGCGATAGGCCGTGTATGGGTGTCCGACATGCGTGACCGCTTAGATGCGGGCGCGCTGTCGCACGCGAGGACTTGTCGTGGCCCGGGCTGAGTCGAGGGTCCTTCACTGATGCCCACGACCCCGCCGAAGTGGGATGGGGGCCCGTGCGGGGATGTGGAGACGGTGGGGCAACCGATCGGTTGCCCCACCGTCTCCACATGGGTCCGTCTACTTCTTGGCGCCCTTGTCTTCCTGGGCCGGAGTGCCGGCTTCCACCCACTCGTCGCCGTCGTCGGGGTCGACCACGGTGGACACCGTGCCATCGCTCTGGATGACCGTACCGGGCGGCAGGCTGGGCTCGCCCTGGACCTCTTCCGCCTTGGTCGCCGCCTTGCCGGAGTCGCCGCCGGTCGCGTTGGCGGTGCCGATCGCGGCGCCGATGCCGAGCAGGGTGGTGGCGCCGACGATGACGAGACGCCTGGCGGTTTTGGTGGTCTTCATGCGAAGTCCGTCCTTTCCGTGTCGCCACCGCTCGGAGCGCGGTGGCCATGACGATCACTCTGTCGGGCAGGGGCTGAGGCCACGCTGAGAAGCTGAGGCGCTCCTGAGGACCTGAAGTGGACCTGAAGACCTGAATGCCGCTTCAGGGGCATGCGCTGTGGTTGGGGCAGGATTGCCCGCATACGTGTACTGGTAGTGGAGGACGACGAACGCCTGGCCGAGGTCCTGCGGGACGGCCTGGCCGCCGAGGGTTTCGATGTCCACTGGGCTCGTGACGGCCGCGAGGGTCTGCGCCTGGCCAGGGCAGGCACGTACGACGTGATCACGTTGGATGTGATGCTGCCGGGTCTGCACGGCTACGACGTGTGCGCGAGGCTGCGGGCCGCGGGCGATCGCACCCCGATCCTGATGCTGACCGCGAAGGACGGGGAGTACGACGAGGCCGACGGCCTGGAGACGGGGGCCGACGACTATCTGACCAAGCCGTTCTCCTTCGTGGTGCTCGCTGCCCGCCTCAAGGCCCTCATCCGGCGCTCCGGGCGGCCGACCACGACCACCGTGTGGGAGCTGGGCGATCTGCGGATCGAACCGGTCGGGCTGCGCTGCTGGCGCGACGGGCAGCAAGTCTCCCTGACCGCCAAGGAGTTCGCGGTTCTGGTCTGCCTGGCCGAGCGGGCCGGTCAGGTGGTCACCAAGACCGACATCCTCGAGCGCGCCTGGGACGAGCACTACGACGGCGATTTGAACATCGTGGAGGTGTACGTCAGTGCGCTGCGCAAGAAGATCGACACACCGTTCGGATGCAAGAGCATCCGCACCGTCCGCGGCGCCGGCTACCGCCTCGACCCTGAAGGCGGCTAGGTTCCGGCTGCGCCCGCGCACCGTACTTGGCCGCACCACCGCCGCCGTCACCCTGGTCCTCGCCGCCGCACTCGCCATCGGCTCGGTGGTGCTGGTGAGCGTGGTGTACGCGGACCTGCGCCAGGATGCCGAGGACACCGCCCGCCAATAGGTCACAACCGCCGTGGAGTTGCTGGACGCGGTGCAGGCCCGCGACGGCGACTACTCGATCCGCTCCAACGGCAAGGTCACCCAAGGCGAGCCTGCCATTCCCGTCCCCGAAGCCTCCGGAGCACCCACGTCCGCACCCACGCCGAATGCCTCACGGGGCGAGTCCGTCATGGAGACCAGTGGGGAAGGCCGCTACCGCATCTCCTCACAGATCAACCTCACCTCCACCCATGAGACCCTGGCCCGCCTGCTGGCCCTGCTGATCCCCGGGGTGCTGCTGATCCTGCTCCTCGCCGCCCTGTTGACCTGGTACGCGGTCGGTAAAGCCCTCGTCCCAGTGGGGGCCGTACGCCGCGAAGCAGCCGAGATCACCGCCACAGACCTGCACTGCCGCCTGCCCGTGCCCGCCTCCCATGACGAGATCTCCCGCCTGGCCACCACCATGAACACCACCCTGGAGCGTCTCGACAGAGCGGTGACCAGGCTGCGGACCTTCACGGGGGATGTCGCTCACGAACTGCGCAGCCCGCTCGCCACCCTGCGCGCCCGACTCGAAGTCGCCACGGCCCGCCCAGAACGGGCGAACTGGCCCCGCGTCGCCGGCGAAGCCCTCGAAGAAGCCGAGCAACTCCAGCATCTGGTCGACGACTTGCTCCTGTTGGCCCGCCTGGACGCCCACATCCCCACCACCCGCCGCGAGCTCGATCTTGCCGACGTTGCCCACGCACAGGCCCGGCGTATCGCCGGCGTTGACGGCCCGGTGGTGCAGGTCCACGCGCACGAACCCGCCATCGTCAACGGCGCCCGCTCCCAGCTCGAGCGGCTGATGACCAACCTCGTCGACAACGCCCGCCGCCACGCCCACAACACCGTCCGCCTCACTGTGACGACCGAGGGCGAGCAGGTCGTGGTGGAGGTGAGCGACGACGGAGCAGGCATTCCCGAGGCGGATCGCGAGCGGGTCTTCGACTCCTTCGTTCGCCTCGACGACGCCGGCGAGCGCGACAGCGGCGGCACCAGCCTCGGCCTTGCCATCGCCCGCTCCACCGCGATCGCCCACGACGGCACCCTCACCGCCGAAGACCCCGACCCCGGCCCCGGCTTCGGCGGAGCTCGGCTGGTCCTGCGCCTTCCGTGTGCCTCACCTGGGTTCTGAGAGTCACCCTTGATCAGGAGCACTGGTCGGATTTGGGCACGGTGCCGTTGTGGAGGAAGGCTTCGACGGCGCGGTCGATGCAGGGGTTCTTGCCGAACACGTTGTGGTCGTCGGCCTTGTTGGCAAGCAGGACGGATCGGGGGAGGTTCTTGGCCACCGCCTTGGCGTCGGCGAGTGTGGTGGCCGAATCGCCCGTGTTGTTCAACAGCAGTACGGGCGGGATACCGTCGGGCTTGATCGGGCCGGGTTTCCAGGTGGGGGGTACCGGCCAGAAGAACGCGCTGGGGCTGGTGATGTAGGTCCACACCTGCCCGAAGTGCGGCGAGTTCTTCACCGCCTCCGTAACGGCAACATCCAGGGTCTCGATGGCCTTGCGTGGGTGCTTGGCCCCGTCGACGTAGTCGGCCGGATGGCCGGCCAGGGAGTCGATGGCGGTCTTCGCCGCCTGCGCGGGCGCGTACTTTCCGTTCTTGCGTTTGGTGAAGTCGTCGGCGAGTGCGGCCAGTTTGTCGCCGCGGCCCTCGCGCAGGGCCTGGTTCCAGGCGGCCATGAGGTCGGGCCACATGTCGGTGGAGTACGAGGCAGCGATCATCGCCAGCGTGGCCAGGGTGGGGCCGACTGTGCGGCCGTCGGACACCGGCAACGGCTTGGCGCCCACATCCGCCAGCAAACTCTCCACCCTCTTCATGGCCGCCGCACGGTCACCGCCGAGTGCGCAGTCACCGGAGGTGACGCAGGCATCGACCATCTGGCGCAGGGTCTCCTCCAGCGGGTCCTCGCCGGCCGGCGGCGCGTTGTCCTCGGGCTGGTCCGGGTTGTTGCCGGGCCCGGCGGGGTTGTCGATCGAGTCCATGACCAACCGGCCCACCTTGCCTGGGAACTGGGCGGCGTAGAACTGGGCGACTCGGGTTCCGTAGGAGACGGCCATGGCGTTGAGCTTCGGCTCGCCGAGCACGGCACGGATGACATCGACGTCACGGGCGTTGTTCTCCGTGCCCACAAAGGAGAGCAGCCGAGCGGAGTTGGTCTTGCAGGACTGGGCGTATCGCTGTCCCGCCCGCGCCGCCTTGTCGCGTCCCTCGGCGGTGGTGGGGGCGAAGTCGGTGGCGTAGAAGGCGTCCAGGTCCTTGTCGCCCAGGCACCGGATCGGGTCACTGCGTCCGGTGCCGCGCGGATCGTAGGAGACCAGGTCGAATCGTTTGCGCAGCTTGTACTCGGGCGTCTTGTCGAACAGCCAGTCCATGCCCGACAAGCCGGGGCCGCCGGGAAGCAACACCAGCGATCCGATGCGCCCCTCGGACTGTTCGGCCTTGGCCCGATTGAGCGCGATGCGCATGGTGTCGCCGTCAGGGCGTGCGTAGTCGAGGGGGACCTGGATGGTGGCGCACTCGAAGCCGACCCGCCCGGGACACGCCTCCCACTCCGGCCGTTGGTCGTGAAACCTCTTCAGGCCCGCGGCGTCGGGAGCCTCAAGCGGCGCCAACGACGACGCCGCGTTCGGCGAGGGCCCTGCCGCATCGGTGCCGCCGCCGCAGGCACTCAAGCCCATGGACGTGACCGTGGCCAGCAGGGCACCGGCCACCGCGGTGCTGTGTCGGACCCGGCACCACATGGCATGCTCTATCGACATACCCCCACTTCAAGGGCCCTGGAAGTGGGGCGGCAACTCGAACCGCGCCCTACCGCCATCGGCCAACAGACCCACCACAACGTCTGTGGGCGGCACCTACCTGGCCACTCCCTCACGGGGGCACACGTCCCACAGCAGGACAACAGTGCCGCCCATCCGGGTGACACCGACGCGACCGCCCCGTCTCCGGGTCGAGCCGGGTCTGCGCTACGCGGCCCGGTGAGGTGGTTGCGACTCAGGTGGGGCACAGTGCGTTCGTCGCCGGGAGCGTGCCGTCGACGAGGTAGTCGTCGACCAGCCGGTCCGTGCAGGCCGAGCCGGATGCGTAGGCCCCGTGTCCGGTGCCCTGCCGGATGATCATCGAGGTGGTGCCCAGGTTCTTGCGCACGGTGCGGGCGTTGTCCACAGGGGTCGCCGCGTCGCGGGAGAAGGAGACCAGCAGCAAGAGCGGGCTCCGGGAGCAGTGATCGGTTCGACCGTGCCGGTGCAAGCAGCGGGCCAGGCCGCACAGCCGAGCATCGTCCACGCGTTGGCCGGGCTCTGCCGCCTTCAGCAGGCCAGGCGCAGAGCGGGGGGGCCTTGCTGTCCAGGCACAGGACTGCCGACGGCATCGATGGCCCTCGCTGCTGGCCACAGGCCCAGTCCAAGCCCGCCAGCAGGAGCCGGGCGGCCAGCACGCCCCGCACAACGACAAATCCCCACGGTCTCAGAGAGACCGTGGGGATTTGGTGCGTGTCCGAGGGGGAACTTGAACCATTGGGCAACCGGGTGTGGGTTGGCGGCGAGTTCCAGCTCGCATAGAAACATCCGACTACTGACGTTGTGGGCGTGATGTCGGCAGGGTGAGAAGGCTTCCTGGCTTCGTTGCGATCGGCGACGACGAGAGGCCGCAGGTCGCCCGCTCCGTACAGCTCTCTTCCGAGCGCCTCAGCCTGATCGCCACCATCGACTTGGTCGAGTCAGCCGACGGCAACACCGTTCGCCTCGTCGACTACAAGAAGGGCAAGGCCCCCGACCTTCCCGAAGGTGCATACGAGCCCGAGCGAGTCCAGGTCAGTGCTCAATGTCTCCTGCTCCGCGAAGCCGGATACTCATGCGATTCGGGCATCCTCTACTTCGCGTGCTCCCGCACGCGCGTTGAGATCCCGTTGGACGAGACGCTCATCGCCCGCACCCACGAGCTGATCGGCCAGGTCCGCGAGTTGGCAGCGGCCCCACAGGGGCCTTCTCCGCTTGTTCGGACAACGTGACCGTCGTCTGGCGCGAAGGACTTGACCTGGACCGGCCGGGAGAGGCAGCCGCATGCCTGGCTGCACTACCCCCCCACCGCCGAAGAGGCCATCGAACTGCCACTCCATTCGGCCCGGCGCTGGCTCGCGACGCTGAGTTCGGGGACCGTGGCGGACGCGCGGGGCGACGACATCAGCGACCTCGATACAGGCCGAGAAACTCATTCCGATTCACCTGCCAACGACGGCAACGGCCGCGTTGCGTTCCGCTTTGGGTACGGCAGTGACGAACTGGTAGCCGTCCCGGTCACCCCGTCCGCGCTACGGCCAGAAGACATTCTCGTCGTGCGTGCGGAGGACGGCGGCTGCGATGAGTACGGATGGAACCCGGACAGTCGTCGCCCTGTACTCGACCTCGGTGACTTGACCGGGACAGGAAAGCGGAAGCGTGCGACGGTACGACTGGGGGACTCCTTCGGCCGCGTGCTCTCCCGCGTCGCCCCAGAACTGGCAAGCTCCTGGGAGTAGTTCGTGAAGGGCGTCCTCGCTGACCTCGATGCAACTGTTCCGGAGAGGGGAACTCCGGTAACCCTTCCCGAGGGCCTGTCCCCAAAGCCAGACAGCGAATCGGCACTCCCGCATGTACGAGTGCTGCATGCTCTGGCCGACGGTGCCAAGCTCATGCCGTACGAGCTGAGCGAACAGCCCGACGCCAGTGGAGTACGTCCTTGTCGGCTCCCGACGCGCTCCCGGCGGCGACGCGACCTCGTCATCATCCTCAACGACTGGCATCCGAATGTCCCTGGCCGACCACCAGGAAGCGGTAGAGCACCGGGCACGGAACTTCGCGGTGAACCTGAACCTTTCAGACGTGATCGGTCAGGTTGCCAGAGTCGGGCGGGGTGCTCGGCGGCGGTTCTCGGCGCGCTCACCGAACAGCCGACGGGATGGGTCGCGCGCCTCGCTCTGGCGCAGTCCCGCGGATGGCAGATCTACGCAGACACACGACAGCCTGACCTGTGACAACGAACCTGAGTCCGTGCCATCGAAAGTTGAGAGCGACGTGGGCTATTAATCCCCGTCGTCAAACCCACCGCGCAGGGCGCGCAGCGCCTCCAACTGCCGGGCGGTGCGGTCGTGGAGCTGCTGGAGCAAGGCGATGCGGCCGTCCAGGGCCTCGATCGCCTGGGTGCACTCGCTCTCCTCCAATGCCTCGTAGGTCTCCGCGTCGCAGACCGCCCGTACGGTCGAGGTGATCTCGGCGAGTGTCAGGCCGTAGTCGAGCAAGGTCCTGATGTTCCGCACTCGGCGGGCGTCGCTCTCCCGGAAGTCGCGGTACCCGTTCGGCAGACGCCTGGAAGGCAGGAGTCCGGCCGCCTCGTAGTGGCGGATCTGTCGGGGTGAGGAACCGGAGATCTGTGCCAGTTCACCGATCTTCATCAGTGTGCTCCTGGGTGTGCACTGCGCGCTTGACCTTGACACGGGTGTCAAGGTCTACGTTATCGCCGTTAAGAGAGCAGCGAGAAATGCTGGCGTTGCCCCGCGACGCTCCCGGCAGCGGCCTCGTCGGCTCGAGAACCCATACGGCACAGGAGATAGCACCATGTTGAGCGTCGAGTTCGACCGTTTCGGCCCGCCTGAAGTTCTGCAGGTGCGGGAGCGGCCGGAACCGCTGCCGGTCCCGGAGCGAGTCCGGGTGCGTGTCCGAGCCCGTACCGCGAACGTCAGCGATCCGGAGCTCCGCCGTGGCCACCCCAGAGAGCGGCTGCACAGCCTGGGCCTTGCCTTCCCCGCGGTGCCGGGCTGGGACTTCGTGGGCACGCTCCTCGATCCGACCCCGGACCTTCCTGCCGGTTCCACGGTGACGGGCTTCGTCCCGTGGCTCGGCTCGGAGGTCGGTCGTGGTACCTACGCGGAGGTCATTACCGTCGCACCGGAGTGGGTGACCCCGCTCCCGTCAGACATCGACCCGCTGCGCGCCGTCGTGTTTGCGATGAACGGTCTGACCGGCGCGCAGGCCACCGATCGGATGGGACCGCTTCAAGGGGCAAACGTCCTGGTGGTGGGTGCTGGCGGCCCTGTGGGGATGAGCGCGGCGGCGGCAGCCGTAGCGCGAGGGGCCCGCGTCTACGTCACCGGTTCGGTGCACGACGAGTCCCTCGCCGGTCAGGGGTACGCGGGCGTTGTGCCGCGCGGTACGTCGGAGGAGATGGCCGCGGCGGCCCGCGTGGCGGTGCCGGGTGGGATGGACGCGGTCTTCAACGCTGCGGTTGCCGGTCCCGGGATGATCGGCGCGGTGAAGGACGGGGGTACCTTCGTCTCGATCCACGTCTTCGACGAGAACAAGCCGCAGCGCGGCGTCGCGGTCAAAGAGGTCGTCGTGGAGGCCGACTCGCCGCGGCTGTCATCCCTGCTCACCACCTCTCTCATCGACCGGATTCGCATCGAGACGATGCCACTCGATCAGGCGCGCATGGCACACGAGCGACTTGAGCGCGGCGGGCTCGAGGGGCGCAAGATCGTACTGGTCTCGTAGAGCCCCCCGAAGGCGCGGAGGGGTTGCCATGTGCGTCAGGTTGGTCCGACCGGGCGCAGCGCCGCGGCTTGCTCGCGCCTCGGCCCGGGTTGGTGTGTGAGCGATACCCGTCCACGGCGAGCTCACTCAGCTCCCGGGGCTGCCGTGGAACAGTTCCGGGGCTGGTTGCCCAAACTCGGATGGCACGCGCGCGTCGGTCGGCGCTTCTACGAAGGACTGTCGAACAGGCCCGCTGGAAATTCCTGCGGGCCTGGCGTGCCCGGGCGCGCTCCCCACTCTCTCGGACCTGTTCAAGAGATCTCTTGAGGACCGTCGGTGGCTGAGCGGTTGAGCCAACTTCGGGCTACCAACTCGACGGTGATGGCGACTGACAGCGCTTGAACGGCCATCAGGGCAACGAGGACGAACAGCTGCACAGCACCGGCGGTGAAGGGTGAGGCCCCACCCAGCAGCATCCCTACGAAGGCTCCGGGAAGGGTCACGAGCCCCACGGTGCGGGTCTGGTCAAGGCCGGGCACGAGAGCCTCCGATGCCACTGGGCGGACCACCTCAAGCCGAGCGTTCCGCTGCTCGAGACCGAGGGCAAGGTAGGCCTCGAACTCACCATGTCTCGTGCCCAGTTCGTCGAGTGCCTGGCGCCCGGAGGTTACTGCTGCGGTCAGCGCACCGCCGATGAGGATGCCGGTCACCGGAATGAGGGCGATTCCATCCACAGGAACAAGGCCTCCCAGCACCAGGCCGGCGACAACCGGAACTACCGGAGTCGCGATCGGGAGGGCAGCCCACCACCAGGTGGGGTTGGGGGTGATGCGGCGCCCGGCAGTACGGATGGCGACGCCGAACATGAGCAAGATGAACCCCAAGAGAGCCGGGGGGGTGTGCAGGACCCACCCAAGTAGGAGTGACACCATGGCAAGTTGCGCCGTTGCCCGTGCGCCGGCCAGGGCGATCTCGCGTCCTCTTCTGTAGGAGCCATCCGGAGACAACCGAAGAACAGCGGCGACGGCGGCAGCTGTCAGAAGCAGGATGATCAGTGCCCCGACCAAGGCCGCGTTGACAGGCAACAGCCCCTGCGCATTGGCTTCACGCACAGGTCGACCTCGAACTCTGGATCGGCGCCCAGAGCAGTTCCGTGGTCTGGCCACCTGTGAGCCCCTGGCTAGCGGTAGTGGTGGGAGTACCGTGCACGATGGGGCAGTTGTCATGGTTCTGGGGAAGCATGGTGCACACCATGATCCTGGCAGGGCCGGTGCGCCTACGTGCTGACAGCCAAGATGGGAACCGTCATTTCATGGAAAGGTACAGCCGGTTGAGGTGCTAGTGCCTCAACGCCCGGCAATCTGGCCCGGTTTGGCAGGAACTAGCGGCAAACCGGGCCTTGATGTCACCGGTTGGAGCCGTAGAGCATAGCAGACCCCAGACCGGAATGGAGTGGGTCGAGGATCTAGGCCAAGTAGCTGCGGCGTTCGGGCTGCAGTGTCTCAGCGATGTCCTGGGCGAGTTCCGCGGCTTGTGGCTGATCCAGTGTGGAGATCGTGACGCGGATGAAGGGAAGGCTGGCCAGGCGGTGCGGTTCTCCAGCGCGAAGAACCCACCCACGCTGCTGTAGGCGTCGCAAGGTGGATGCCTCCTCAGATACTGGAATCAGTACGTTCAACCCCGAACGTCCGGTCGCAGATACGCCGCGAGACGCGAGCTCGGCGATGAAGTCCTCGCGGCGCCGCCGATAGGTTCGCTCGGCCTCCTTCACCAGTTCCTGGATGGCCGTGTCGGCCGACATCTGCAGAACCATGTGCTGCAGAACATGGCTGACCCAGCCGGCGCCCAGCCGTTGGCGCCCTTCGACTCGGCTGACGGTCATCCGGTCGCCGACGAGAAACGCCAGCCGTAGGTCAGGACCGAGCGACTTACTCACGGACCGGACGACCATCCAGCGCCGCCGACCGCCCGTGATGGAGTGGTAGGGCTGGCCTGCGACCGGACCGGCGTGGTCGTTCTCGATGACGGAGACCTGCGGGTGGGCGTTGAGAACCGTGGTCAGCTCCTCGGCCCGTGCAGCGTCGACGGCTGCTCCGGTGGGATTCTGCGCGCGTGGAGTGAGGATGAAGGCGGCAGGGCGTTCGGACAGCGCCTTGCTCAGAGCTGTGGGGATCGGGCCGTACTCGTCTACAGCGACAGGTACAGGGATGAGACCGGATGAGCGGACCAGGTCGAGTGTGGCGGTGTAGCAGGGATCCTCGACCGCGACCTTGTCCCCGGGCTTGAGCCACGCGGCGAGTACTCGTTCTACGCCGTCTATGGCGCCACTGGTCAGGCAGAGCTGGTCCGTGCCCGGCTTGAACTCGCTGAACAGGCGCAGGCCCAGCTCTGCGATGCCGGGGATCATGGTGGCGTCGCCGTATCGGTAGTGCCCCATGTCGAGACGGTGTGCGACCTCGGTCAGCGAGGGGAGTAGACGCGGGTCGGGATTCCCGTCGCTCAGGTCCACAGCACCCTCGGGCGGCGGTGCAGTGACCCTGCTCGCGAGGGGTGGCCGGGGGCTGATCCTGGTGTTCTTGCCCACGGCGCTCGTCAGGACGCCGCGAGTGCGCAGGTCGCGATAGGCGGCGGCCACTGTGGCCGGGCTGATGCCCAAGGTTCCGGCCAGCGATCTTACCGATGGCAGGACGTCGCCAGGCGTCGCGAGCCCCTCCTGAACGGCTCTTTCGACGCTGTCCACGATCTCACGTGATGTCTGGCCTTCGATGAGCATTCCAAGATCCACTCGCGTGAGTGTACTAGTACGGCACGCATCGCGCCAGTGCACGGTGGCGAAATCCGAGTTTAACGGCAGCCCTCTTGCGTGTTCGGGTGGCTGATTCTAGTGTTCAGTAACACTAAGCCAAGTGTTCTAGAACGGATGCTCAGTCATGCTGCTCGACACCTTGGTCACCCGCGCTTTGGTGATCACCATGGATCCGGAACATCCCTTCGCCCATGCCATCGGAATCTGGAACGGGCAGATCGTCGGCCTCGACGCGCAGGTCGAGCACCTCCCTGCTCGACGCGTCGTCGACCTCGCTGGCGCCACTGTCCTGCCGGGTTTTATCGACGCCCACTCCCATCTCGCCTGGACCGGACTCTCCGCCCGCGCCGTCGACGTCGGGCGGTGTGCAGATCTCGACGCCGTCCTGGACACCCTGGCCGCCGAGGTTGCGAGGACACCCGTCGGCGGCTGGGTGGAGGCCGTCGGCTACGACCAGCGAACGCTGGGCCGTCACCTGACACGCGCTGACCTCGACAGGGTGTCCGACGGCCGGCTGGTGCACCTGCTTCATGTCAGCGGGCACGCCGCGGTGGTCAGCAGTGAGGTGATCGAGCGCTTCCCGTCCGAGGCACACTCCGGCCTCGAAGGCGTCCAGCTCGACGCGGCTGGGCAGCCCACGGGCCTGCTCCTGGAGGAAGCGACGCAGCTCGTCAGCGCACTGCGAACCCCCTACGAACCTGCCGTACTCGACAAGGCGCTGCAGACGGCGGCCAGCATTTGCGCCGCTGAGGGGGTGACGACCTGTGCCGAGGCCGGAGTGGGCGGCGCGGTCACAGGAACCAGCCTGACCGCCATCGGCGACTACCAGAAGGCGCACGCCGACGGGCTGCCGCTGCGGACCCAACTCATGGTGGTCGCCGACCAGTTGCGCCCCCTGCCCGCACACCCCGAGGGTGACGCGCGCTTCGGCCTCGATCTCGGGGTGCGTACCGGACTGGGCGACGCCCGGATGTCGATCGGAGCGATGAAGCTGTGGCTGGACGGCGGCATGATGGCACGCACCGCCGCCCTCAGTCGGCCCTACGAGGGAACCACCGACCGGGGCCTGTTGACGCACGACACCAAGACCGTCACCGAGACGATCTGCGCGGCCCACGCCTCCGGCTGGCAACTCGCCCTGCACGCCATCGGCGACCGTGCGATCGACGTGGCCCTGGACGCCCTGGAGCAGGCACAGCGCGAGCACCCGGACCCCGACGCCCGTCACCGCATCGAACACTGCGGCATCGTCCGCCCCGACCAGCTGCCGAGGCTAGCCGCACTGCATGTGATCGCCGTCCTGCAGCCGACGTTCCTCCATGCCTACGGCGACGACTACTCCCGCATCATGGGCGTCGAACGTGCCGAGTGGATGTACCGGGGCCGATCCTTCCTTGACCACGGCATCCGCATCGCCGGCAGCTCGGACCGGCCAGTTGCGGACGGGGCGCCGCTGCGCGCGGTGCAGTTCATGGTCGAACGCCTCTCCCACTCGGGGGCTCCTGTCGGGCCTGCCGAACGGATCACCGTCGAGGAGGCGCTGGCCGCGTACACCCGAGACGCCGCGTACGCATGTCGGCTCGAGCATCTCCTGGGCAGCGTAACGCCCGGCAAGCGCGCCGACCTCGTGGTCCTCGCACGCGACCCGAGGGCCGTGCCGACCCACGAGATCAGCGGCATCGACATCCTCGCGACCGTCCTCGACGGCGAGACCGTGCACGGCGAACTGGCCGGGCCCGAGCGCAAGGAGTGATGCCGTGAGGAGTGAAGACTTGGCTGAGGCACCCGCCGCCGTTGAGCAGGGCGGCCGTGGCAGGCGGTTGCGGCGCGAAGTCGGGCCCGGGGCTGATGTTCGTCTCGCTGGGGTCGATCATCGGATCAGGCTGGCTCTTCGGGGTGCTCGCGGCCGCGCAGATTGCCGGACCCGCCGCAATCCTCTCCTGGATCATCGGCATGGTCATGACGGTGATGATCGCCCTGACCTACGCCGAGGTCGGCACGATGTTCCCGCACAGCGGTGGCATCGCCCGCTACCCGCACTACTCCGTCGGCTCGTTCGCGAGTTTCAACCTCGGCTGGGCGAACTGGCTGGGCGTCGCAGCGACGGCGCCTATCGAGGTGCTCGCGACCGTCCAGTACGCCACCAGCTACCTTCCGTGGCTGGAGCGCATAGAGGACGGCGTGCCCGTCCTCACCGGTGCGGGACTCGCCGTCTCCATCGGGCTCATGGCCGTGTTCGTGGTCGTCAACGCGCTCGGTGTGCGGTTCTTCGCGCGGGTCAACAACGTCCTGGTCTGGTGGAAGATCGGCGTCATCGTCGTCCTGATCGTCGCGCTCTTCGCCGCGTCCTTCAACACAGACCACTTCACCGACCACGGCGGCTTCGCCCCGACCGGCCTCAGCGGCATCTTCGGAGCCATCACTGGTGGCGGCATCGCGGTCGCCTACGGCGGGTTCCAACAGGCCATCGGGCTCGCGGGAGAGAGCCGGAACTCCCAGCGGAACGTACCCCTGACGGTCATCGGCTCTCTCCTCATCACCGGCGTGCTCTACATCGCCTTGCAGATCGCCTTCATCGGAGCGATCCCCACGTCCGTCCTCACCCCCGGAGGCTGGAGCACGGCCGGCGCGCACCTTGGCTCCGCAGGCGAAGCCGTCGCACAGTTCGGCCCGCTCGCCGCCGTAGCCTCGGCGCTCGGGATGGCCTGGCTCGCCCAACTCCTCTACCTCGACGCGATCGTGTCCCCGGGCGACACCGGCATGATCTACGTCGGTACCACCGCCCGTATGTCGTACGCGATGGGCCGCAACGCCAACGCGCCCGCCTCCCTTACGAAGCTCAGCCGCACCGGCGTGCCCTGGGTCGGACTCGTGCTCGCGTTCGTCGTCGGCTGCGTGTTCTTCCTGCTCTTCCCCGGCTGGCAGAAGCTGATCGGCTTCCAGGTCGCGGCGACGCTGATCTCTTTCGGTTCCGGACCCGTCGTACTCCTCGCGATGCGCAAGCAACTGCCGCACATGCCAAGGCCATTCAAGCTGCGGGCGCCGAAAACGGTGGCCTTCCTCGCGCTGTGGGTGTGCAACCTGATCATTTACTGGACCGGCTGGGAAGTCACCTGGAAGATCATGCTGGTCATCCTCGTCGGCTTCGCGTTGTTCGCCCTGGCCCGCGCACGCACCACGGGCCCGCGGCCTCCCGTCGACCTTCGCTACGGCTGGTGGATCCTCCTCTGGCTACGTGGGGATCACGGTGATCGCCTACCTCGGCACGTACCCCGCCGTCGACGAACAGGCCGGAAACCTGGGCGTGTTGGGAACCGTGCCCGCGCTTCTCGCGCACGCCGCGCTCGCCGTCGTCGTCCTGGCGGTGGCGGTCCGTATCGCTCCTGCGACACCACTGCTCGACGGAACCGCCGCCGACGAAGCTCCGTCCACGGCCGACCCCTCCACCCACTGACGCTGATTCCAGCAGAAGGAAGTGTGCCCACGATGACCTCGCACCGGACCGCCCTCGTCGGCGGCCATGTAGTCCCGATCACCGGCAGGCCCATCGAGCGGGGAACGGTCCTCATCGCCGACGGCCGCATCGAAGCCGTCGGCGACGCGAGCCAGCCGGTCCCGGACGGCACCGAGACCGTCGACGTGAGCGGCCGGTGGGTGCTGCCCGGATTCGTCGACGCCCACACCCATCTCGGCACCCTCGAGGACGGTGAGGGCTGGGCCGGGGACGACCACGACGAAGGGGTCGAGCCGGTCACGGCGCGACTGCGCGCGCTCGACGGCATCAACCACGCCGACCTCGCCTTCCGCGACGCCGTCGCGGGCGGCGTCCTCGGCGCCGGAGTGAACCCCGGCTCGTGCAACCCGATCGGCGGGCAGAGCGTGGCCCTGCGTACGTACGGCGGAGCCGTCGAGGACCGGGTGCTGCGGCAACCTTGCGGACTGAAGTCGGCACTGGGCGAGAACCCCAAGAAGCACTACGGCGCACAGGGCAGGATGCCCAGCACCCGCATGGGCGTCGCCGCCGTGATCCGGCAGGCCCTGGCCCGCGCCCGCGACTACGACCGGAACAAGGCCGGTGACCAGTCGGCCGACCTCGACATGGAGGCCATCGGGCTCGTGCTACGTGGCGAGATCCCCTGGCGCCAGCACGTCCACCGGGCCGACGACATCGCCACCGCCCTGCGCCTGGCCGAGGAATTCGGCTACCGCCTCGTCATCGACCACGGTACGGAAGCGGCCGGACTCGCCGACGTGCTCGCCGCCCGGCAGATACCCGTCGTCCTCGGCCCGCTGATCGTCGGCAGGGCCAAGACCGAACTGCGGAACCGTTCGCTGAGGACCGCCGGCCTGCTCGCGGCGGCCGGAGTCCGCATCTCCATTGCCACTGACCACAGCGTTGTCCCCATCCAATTCCTCGTCCACCAGGCGACGTTGGCTGTTAAGGAGGGGCTCGACCCGACGACCGCTCTGGAGGCCCTCACCATCAACCCGGCAGCGGTGCTGGGGGTGGACGACCGTATCGGCTCCATCGAACCGGGCAAGGACGCGGACCTGTGCGTATGGACCGGAGACCCACTGGACGTCATGCAGCGCGTGGAGAGCGCGTACGGCCGAGGGCGCCGCATCTACCGCTACGACCACGAGCGGCGGGTCGGACTGTTCGACGACCACACGTGGACACCCTGACCGGACTCCCCAGCCACAGCCCTGCGCACCACAGGTCCAGAACACAGGCGGTCGACCATGGCACAGCAAACGATGGGCAACTCTCCTTCCACGACAGCGCTCCACGCCGACGTCCCCGCGGCGCACGACACGAGCCTCGCCGCCCTCCTCGAACTGGTGGGGCCCCAGCTGCTCCATGTGGCGTGTGCGCCGCCCGGAGCGGAGGGGCAGGTCACGGAGCCGGTCATTCACGACGTCGGCGAGCGCGTCCCCGAGCAGCCTGGCGGCGTTCTGCTCGCCGTGGGCGGCTCACCTACCAGTCTCGCGACCCTGGACGCTATTCGGCAGGCGGGCGCACGCGGCTATCGGGCCCTCGTCCTGAAGGCCCGGGGCCAGGACATCTCCCCGGCCGTCGAAACGGCGAACGCGGCAAGGATCTGTCTGTTGATCACCGCCGACGACGTCCCCTGGCGGTACCTCGACGCGCTGATCACCTCGGCCGTCGGGGCCTCGGCCCTGGCCGGGGCCCCGGCGTACACCGCGGTCCCCACGGGTGATCTCTTCGAGCTTGCCAACGCGATCGCCTGTTGCGTGGGCGGAGCCACCATCGTCGAGGATCCCCGCGGCCGGGTACTGGCCCACTCCAGCCTCGCGCACCAGGAGACCGACGAGGCCCGCCGACTGAGCATCCTGCACCGGCAGCCCCCGTACCGCTCCGGCGGCGCCTCGGAGTACGAACGGGTACGGCAGAGCCGGGGTGTGGTGCGGCTGCACTCGACGGAGCCCGGCCGCTGTGACCGCCTGGCCGTCGCTGTCCGCGCGGGCGGCGCCGTGCTCGGTCTGGTGTGGGTGCTCGACGGGGTCCCGCCGCTCGAAACGGGAGCCGAGCAGGCACTCGAAGAGGCTGCGAAGGTCTCGGCGATGCACCTCGTCCGGGCCCGCGGTGTCCGGCGGGCCGGACAGTGGAACAGGGCAGTTGCGCTCACAGCGCTCCTGGAGGACCGGATCTCGGAACAGGTCGCCGCTGAACAGCTCGACTGCCCGCCCGAGACCTCGACGACGGTACTGGCCATCGGGCCTGCGGGCGCCCACGCGCAGCTGCGCGGCCTCGACCACGAGCGGGTCGTCGACCTCATCACCCGGTACTGCGAGGCGCTCCATCCGCGGGCGGTGTGCGCCACCTCGGGTGACACGGTCTACGCCCTCGTACCGGCTCCCGAGGGAGGAGGGCTACCGGTGACGCGGCTGACCAGGTTTGCCAATGACGTAGCGCACGCCGTGCACCGGACGATGTCGCTGCCCGTCCACGTCGGTGTGGCCGGCCCCGCGCTGCGGCTCGGCGGCGTCGGAGCCTGCCGCCGCATCGCCGACCGCGTGCTCGAAGCGCTGGCGGACGACGCCGAACAGACCGGGGTGGCGACGATCGAGCAGGTGCACAGCCGGGTCGTCCTGCTGGAGCTGCGGGAACGCGGAGCCGGTGCGTTGGACCTGCCCTCGGATCCGCTCCAGGAGGTCCTGGAGTACGACCAGCGGCACGCGACCACCTACGCCGAGTCGCTCCTCGCCTACTTCGACGCCTTTGGAGAGGCCGCGAAAGCCGCCGCCGTCCTGTCGATACACGAAAACACGCTGCGCTACCGCATCAAACGCATCCACGAGCTGTTCGGGCTCGACCTGAACGACGCCGAGACCCGACTCGTGACGTGGCTGCGGCTGCGGCTGCGTCGGCTCGGCGTATGACGACAGATCTCACTCATCTCGGAACTCACTCCACATTTCATTTTATAACTGGTTGCACAAATCATTTCAGAGGAGATTCCCGTGCTGGAACAAACCCGCTATGCGATGAACGACATCGCGCACGTGCGCAGCCTGATCCGCGCGCACGGCTGGGCGACCCTGATAAGTCACGTGCCCGATTCAGGCCTGGTCGCCTCGCACCTTCCCTTGATCCTCGATCCGGAGCGGGATGATGCCACCGTGGTCGGCCATCTCGCGAAGGCTGATGCGGAGCTGCATCAACTCGGGCAGCATGGCACGCTGTTGATCATCGAGGGACCTAACGGATATGTCTCGCCCAGCTTCTACGAGGCCGAGCCCTATGTGCCCACGTGGAATTTCCTGGTGGCGCACCTGCACGGACTACCGGAAATCCTGGCCGCGGAGGAGGCGTTCGAGGTACTTGAGGCCACCGTCGACCACTTCGAATCCGGACGGCCCAAGCCCTGGGACATGTCCGGGGTCCAGGAGTACGCCCATCGGATCGCGCCGGGCGTCACCGGATTCCGGTTCACTCCCGACCGTGTGGTGAGCAAAGCCAAGGTAAGTCAGGAGAAGCCCCGCGAGGTCGCCCTGCGGGTGGTGCGAGCACTCGACAGCGGTGACGATTTCCATCGCAATCCGGCGCTGGCGGAGGCCATGCGAAAGGTGCTCGGCGTCGACGACTGAGGTTTTTTCCTCGTTGCTGCGAGCGGCAACTTTCGGCGGCGACAGGACTTGTCTTGTCGCCGCCGACGCACAACTCGACGAGGTAGGCAAGGCCCTGTGCTGGGCACCAAGGGAACCCCGGGAAATAGGTAGAACTCAACGAAGAGTTGTATGGCGACTGTCGCCAGGATGGTCTGCATGAATACGTCGCCCCCGGGCAGTCCGTATGAATTTCCCGTCGTCGACGGGCACAACGACCTTCCGACGGCTCGGCCGATCCCGGCGACCGCCCTCGAAGAAGGAGATCGCGATGGCTCAGATACAAGAACTGCGGCCTGAACTCGGGAATGTCCAGTTCCAAGCCCAGGGAGCGGAACAGGACCTCCTTGGGAAGATAGAAGACAAGATCAACTCGGTCTTTGATCCGATTGCCACCGGACTCGGAGACTTCGTCTTCGGAGAGGTGTCGCTGTTCGGGATCAACTTCCCTTGGATTGTGGCCTGGCTCGTCGTCGCCGGTGCGGTCTTCACCCTCTACTTCGGCTTCATCCAGGTACGCGGGCTCAAGCTGGCCTTCCAGGTCCTCCGTGGCAAGCACAGCAAGCCTGACGACCCGGGCGAGATCACCCACTTCCAGGCACTGACCTCGGCCCTATCCGCAACGGTCGGGCTCGGCAACATCGCCGGTGTGGGTGTGGCGGTCACCATCGGCGGTGCGGGCGCCACCTTCTGGATGGTGCTCTGCGGCCTGCTCGGTATGAGCACCAAGTTCGTCGAGTGCACGCTCGGTGTCCGCTACCGCGACCGGCACCCCGACGGCTCCGTGTCCGGCGGCCCCATGCAGTACCTGAGCAAGGGCGTCGCGGAGAAGCTGCCCGGAGCCACCGGCAAGGCCATCGGCAAGACCCTCGCCGCGCTCGCCGCCGTCATGATCCTGTCCTTCGGGATCCCCGGCGGCAACATGTTCCAGGCCAATCAGGCCGTCACCCAGATCCGCAACATCACCGGAGGCGACGACGGTCCGCTCGCCGGCGACGGGGCGGCACTGATTCTGGGGATCGTGCTCGCCGTCATCGTCGGCGCCGTGATCATCGGCGGCATCAAGTCGATCGGCAAGGTGACCAGCCGTCTGGTCCCCTCCATGGCCATCATGTACATCAGCGCGTGCGCGATCGTCATCCTGTTCAACATCACCGCCGTCCCGTCGGCCGTGGGCGCGATCTTTGAGGGGGCCTTCACCGGCGAAGGCGTGGTCGGCGGCGTGATCGGCGCGCTGATCGTCGGCTTCACCCGCGCCGCGTTCTCCAATGAGGCAGGGCTGGGAACGGCCCCGATCGCGCACTCCGCCGTGAAGACGAAGTACCCGGCGACCGAGGGCCTCGTCGCACTGTTCGAGCCGTTCATCGACACGGTGGTCATCTGCACGATGACCGCGCTGACCATCGTCATCGCCGACAGCCAGGTCTGGAACGAGGCGAAGGCGGAGTACGTGTCGAACGGCGCGACCGCGGACGGCGTCACGGTCACCTCCTCGGCCTTCGAGACGGCACTCCCCTGGTTCCCGTACGTCCTCACCGTCGCCGTGGTGCTCTTCGCCATCTCCACCATGATCACCGCGGCCTACTACGGTCAGAAGGCCTGGACCCACCTGTTCGGCAGGAGCAGGACCAGCGAGCGCATCTTCCAGCTGATGTTCTGCGCGTTCATCGTGATCGGCGCAGTGCTGAGCTTCGGCAGCGTGCTCGCGCTCACCGACGCGATGCTGTTCCTGCTCTCGCTGTTCAACATCATCGGCCTCTATCTGCTCGCCCCCTTCGTCAAGCGGGAACTCGCACGCTTCCAGCAGTCGCTGCGCTCCAACGACGACGACAGGGAATTGGCCGCGGTGGAAGATGGGATAGCGGTCACCAAGCGACGGTGAATGGGAAGGGATCGGGTCAATGCCCGTGCGGCACGGGCATTGACCCAGTCTTCAGCAGCAACTGAAGGTAAGAGAACAGGTATTGGTGCGGATCGGTCCCATCGCTCAAGGGACTGAGTCACCGTCAACTCCCTCTACCTGCCCTGCTGCTGTCCGTTCTGGCCATGGGGATCGGTGTGATCGTCAACGCCGTATCCCCGGACAAGGCGTTTGTCTACATCACCTCGGTCAGCGACTGCGCCGTGCTGTGGACCTGGTCCGTGATCCTCATCGCCCACCTGCGCTACCGGTCCAAGGCGCGCGCCGGACTCCTACCGACCACCGACTTCCGGATGCCCGGCGCGCCGGTGACCAACTGGATCACCCTGGCCTCGATCGCCTTCGTGATCGTCCTTATGGCCACCTCGGCGGACACCAGGCTCGGGCTGTACGTGTGGGCGGTATGGTTCACGATCCTCACGATCGGACACCAAGTCGTCAGACGGCGCGAACAGCAGTCGGCACTTGCCCAGCAGTAAGGACCAACGCTAGCTCGTAGGCCCGTTACCGGAGTCGGACCGAACGCGAGGTGGCTGAGCCCCGGCTTGTTGGCCTCGTGTCGCGCGTCAACGACGAGGCCGGGCAGGTGACCGCAACCGCCCTCAGTCGCTGCGCCGCCGCCCCGGCACGCTCCCCGTGCTCGCTGCCCGCAGCCCGAATGCGGTCGTGACCTCGTACGACGCATCCACCCACCTGAAAACCCCCGACAACACAACAACTGGGGACCTCGGCGGCCTCGCCATCAACGATCCCTCGAACCCATGCTAGGAGTGATTGCCCGATGACCGGATTCATCAGCGTCCGAAACATGGTTCACTGGATCTCCAAGCAGGGGATCGCCCCGATCCTGACCGGCCTGGTCGACGCCATAGAGCAGGACTTCCGCCGTTGGCCGGCGTTCGATAAGACGGAGCGCGTCGCGAGCCACACTCCGTTCGGCGTCATCGAACTCATGCCGATCGCCGATCCGGACCTCTACAGCTTCAAGTACGTCAACGGACACCCGTTCAACCCGGCCCGCGGGTACCAGACCGTCACCGCGTTCGGCGTCCTCGCCGACGTACACAACGGCTACCCCGTATTCGTCGCGGAGATGACCGTCCTCACTGCGCTGCGAACCGCCGCGACGTCGGCTAGGGCCGCGCGGGCCCTCGCCCGACCGGACTCGGCAGTCATGGCGATGATCGGCGCCGGAAGCCAGTCCGAGTTCCAGGCGATTGCCTTCCGGGAGGTTCTCGGCATCCAGGACCTCAGGGTCTACGACACCGATCCTCGGGCCGTGGAGAAGCTCGTACGCAACCTGGCCCCACTCGGATTCGACATCCAGGTCTGCACCGCCGGCCCGGAAGCGGTCCGCGGCGCCGACATCATTACAACCTGCACGGCGGACAAGGCGCTTGCAACGGTCCTGTCCAGCCCAGACGTCGCTCCGGGAGTTCACGTCAATGCGATCGGCGGTGACTGTCCGGGCAAGACCGAACTTGACCCCGCGATCCTGCGCCGAGGGACTGTCTTCGTTGAGTTCGAGCCGCAGACCCGCATCGAGGGAGAGATCCAGGCGATGCCTGAAGACTTCCCGGTGACTCATCTGTGGAAGGTTTTGACGGGTGGGGTCGCCGGTCGGACCGGCGATGACCACATCACCATTTTCGACTCCGTGGGGTTCGCCATCGAGGACTACTCCGCACTGCGATACCTGCGTGAGAGCGTGAGCGGCACCTCGCTGTGTGAGGAGATCGACCTCGTCGCCGATCCGGAAGATCCCAAGGACCTCTTTGGCTTTGCGCTGACCCCCAGCCCGGTCGGCTGAGTCGGCGAGCCGAGTTGGCCCGGACGCCGTATGCCTGGCCGCCGGCGATCCGGGCCCTTGTCCCACCCACCGTAAGCCACCACCTGGACTTCGACACGGTGTCCGGATCTTGAAGGGAAGCGGTTCCGCAGTCCGGGACGGAGACTCCGGAATCGCCCTCGGTAGCAACGACAAGAACGCCCCATCCGCGTGAAACGGAGCGATGGGGCCTGACAGCCTCCGCGCCCATTTCTGAGTCAGCTGATTCTTGAGGTCGCCTCGGCGCGGAAAACGGACGTGGCTTGAGAAGGAGATAGCGTGCTCAACGAAGAGTGCAGGTTCGCGCCGCCCGCTGACCTGGCCACACGTGCCAACGTCACGGCAGAGGCGCCCGATTCAGGCCTCGTCGCCTCGCACCTTCCCTTGATCCTCGATCCGGAGCGGGATGATGCCACCGTGGTCGGCCATCTCGCGAAGCTGATGCAGAGCTGCATCAACTCGGGGAGCACGGCACGCTGTTGATCATCGAGGGACCTAACGGATATGTCTCGCCCAGCTTCTACGAGGCCGAACCCTATGTGCCCACGTGGAATTTCCTGGTGGCGCACCTGCACGGAATACCGGAAATCCTGGCCGCGGAGGAGGCGTTCGAGGTACTTGAGGCCACCGTCGACCACTTCGAATCCGGACGGCCCAAGCCCTGGGACATGTCCGGGGTCCAGGAGTACGCCCATCGGATCGCGCCGGGCGTCACCGGATTCCGGTTCACTCCCGACCGTGTGGTGAGCAAAGCCAAGGTAAGTCAGGAGAAGCCCCGTGAGGTCGCCCTGCGGGTCGTGCGAGCACTCGACAGCGGCGACGACTTTCATCGCAATCCGGAGCTCGCGAACGCCATGCGAAGGTACTCGGCGTCGACGACTGAGGTTCTTTCCTCGTTACTGCGAGCGGCAACTTCCGGCGGCGACAGGACTTCTCCTGTCGCCGCCGACGCACAACTCGACGAGGTAGGTCGGCCGCCCTGTGCTGAGCACCAAGGGAACCCCGGGAAATAGGTAGAACTCAACGAAGAGTTGTACGGCGACTGTCGCCAGGATGATCCGCATGAATACGTCGCCCCCGTGCAGCCCGTATGAATTCCCCGTCGTCGACGGGCACAACGACCTTCCGTGGGCGCTGTGGGAAAGAGCCGGTAGGGACCTCGACAGAATCGACATTCTGCGGCGTCAGGAAAGCCTCCAGACCGATGTCGTACGGCTCCGAGAGGGCTCAGTGGGCGCCCAGTTCTGGTCGGTCTACGTTCCGGGGACGATCCGCGGCCCACAGGCCGTCGCCGAGACCCGAGAACAGATACGCCTGGTGCGCCGGATGTGCGAGCGCTATCCCGAGCACTTCCGGTTTGCCACCACCGCCGACGAGGCGCGCTCGGCCCTCGGCACCGGGCTCATCGCCTCACTCCTCGGTGCCGAGGGTGGGAACTGCATCGACAACTCCATCGAGGAGCTGTTCCAGCTGCGTCGCCTGGGTGTCCGCTATCTCACGCTCACTCATGCCGAGAACGTCGACTGGGCGGACTCCGCCACGGACGTCCCCGCCGTGGGCGGACTCACCGCGTTCGGTCATGACGTCGTGCGCGCGATGAACCGGTGCGGCATGCTGGTCGACCTCTCGCACGTGGCGGTCACCACGATGAACGCCGCGCTGGACACGTCGGAACTGCCCGTCGTCTTCACCCATTCATCCAGCCGCTCGCTGGTGGACAACCCGCGGAACGTGCCCGACGAGGTGCTGACCAGGCTGCGCGTGAATGGCGGCGTCTGCATGGTCACCTTCGTGCCGACGTTCGTCTCCCAGGCTGTCTCCGACTGGTACGACGAGGCGCTCGCGGCCGCCCGCGCGGCGGACATCACCTGGGGCACCCCGGACTCGGCGCAGTTCTGGGCCTCCTGGGGAGAACGGCATCCGCAGCCGCGCGCCTCCCTGCGCGATGTGGCCGACCACATCGAGCGCGTACGCGAGGTCGCCGGCCTCGAACACGTAGGCATCGGCGGCGACTTCGACGGCGTCGGCAGCATGCCCGACGGTCTGGAGGACGTATCCCGCTACCCGGATCTGATGCGGGAGCTCGCCGACCGTGGGTGGAGCAGGAACGAACTGAATGCCCTCACGAGTGAGAACGCCCTGCGTGTGCTGGGCGACAACGAACGCACGGCGGAAGCCGACAATCCCGCATTCGCGGAACTTCCCCTTCGATGAACGGAGTTCGCACATGAATATGCGCTCGACACGGCGTGGCAGCAAGGCAGCGCGCCGCCCCGCAGCCGTCGTGGCTGTGTGCGCGGCATTGGTGGCCTCGACCTCGTGCAGCAGCGGCGATCAGGCCGTCGGCGCCGGTGGTGACAATTCCTTCTCCGTAGGCGTGCCTACCTCGTACCTGGGGCACTTCCTGCCGGGCCGGGCAGGGGACAGCGGTGTGGCGGCCGCGATCTGGACACCGCTGACCAAGGTGGACACCGAGTCCGGCGAGGTGGTCAACGCGGTCGCCCGGAATTTCGAGACGAAGGACCAACGGCACTGGACCATCGAGCTCAACAAGGACTGGACCTTCCACAACGGCGAACCGGTCACGGCCCAGTCCTTCGCGGACGCCTGGAACGCGACGGCGTATGCGCCCAACACCATGCCCTTCAACTACCTGTTCATGAACTTCGAGGGTTACGACGCACTCAACCCCGCCAAGGGGAAGCCGAAGGCCGAGAAGCTTTCCGGGGTGCAGGTCGCCGGGAAGCACACCCTGAAGGTGACTCTGTCCACGCCGCTCTCGACGTTTCCCGACATGCTGGCCGCGACCCCCTTCGCCCCCATGCCCAAGGCCGCCTTCAAGGCAAAGAACTTCACCGCCTTCGACAAGCTCCCGATCGGCAACGGCCCGTACAAGGTCGCCCCGCCGGGAATCGGCGCCGGTGCCCAGCAGATACAGCTCAAGCGCTACGACGACTACGCGGGCACACCGGGCAAGGCGAAGAACATCACGGTCAAGGCCTTCCAGAGCAACGCCACGGCCTTCACCAGCTTCCGCGCCGGCGCCGTCGACATCGCAACGGTCAACGGCAATGACCTGTCGACCGCCAGCCGCAGCTACCGGGACCAGCTCGTCACCGACGGCTCGCCCGCCGTCGTCTACCTCGGATTCCCGCTGTGGGACGAGCGGTTCCAGGACCGCCGCGTCAGGGAGGCCTTCTCCCTGGCGATCGACCGCCGCGCGATCGTGAAGGCACTCCTGCACGGCTTCGGTGAACCAGCCGACGGCGTGATCCCCGAAGTCCTCGACGGCGGCGGGCGGCCGGACTGCGCCCACTGCTCGTACGACCCGGCGAAGGCCCGGAAACTGCTCGCTCAAGCCGGAGGCTGGAAGGGCTCACTGACCCTGTGGACCAAGCAGGACGCCACGACCCAGACGGTCCTGGAGGCGATCCTCGACCAGATCCGGAAGAACCTCGGGATCAAGAACATCGACCTCCAGGCGAAACCGCTCGACCAGATGTACAGCGCGCTGGGCGCCAAAAAGGTCAGCGGGCCCTTCCTCCTCTACACCGGGGCGAGTTACCCGAGTTCCTACTCTCTGGTCGAATCCCTCTTCAGCAGCACGTCCACGTCCAATGTCACGGGATACGACAGCAAGGAATTCGCCGCGCAGCTCGACAAGGTCAACAGCGCTCCGCCGGAGAAGGCGCCGCACCTCGTGCGCACCGCAGCAAGGACCGCCCTGCGGGACATTCCCTTGGCCCCGGTCTATTACCCGGAGACCGGCCTCGTCCATTCCGACCGGGTGGGCCATGTCGCCATCGACTATCTGGCGGACGCCGACCTTTCCACGGTGACGGTGAAGTGACGACAGCTGCGAAGAGCGGTGCAACTGAAAGGAGGTGTCGCCATGTGTAGATATCTGATCCACCGGGTCCTGATGGTCGTCCCCGTGCTCTTCGGAACCACGTTCGTGATATATGCCGCGGTCTATCTGCTGCCGGGCGACCCCGTGCAGGCACTCGCCGGTCCCGGTACGGTCGTGACCGAATCCATGGCCCAGGCCATCAAGGAACAGCACCACCTGGACGACCCGTTCCTCGTCCAGTACGGCACGTATCTTCTCGGCCTGCTGCACGGCGACTTCGGCGTCGACCTCACGGGCAACAAGGTGGCCGACGTGGTCGCGGCGAGCTGGCCGGTCACCGTTCAGCTCGCACTGACCACCTGGGTGATCGAGGGCATCGTCGGCGTAGGCCTCGGCCTCCTCGCGGCCGCCAGGTCCGGCAAGCTGACCGACTTCGCCGTGCTGGGCGGATCGACGCTGATCCTCGGCGTCCCCTACTTCATCACCGCCTACGTGGCACAGATCGTCCTCGGCGTGAAGCTGGGCTGGCTCCCCGTCTCCGGGGTCACCGACGGTTGGCCGCTCAGCTATCTGGTGCCGGCCGTGTGCCTGGCCCTCTTCGGCCTGCCCCAGATCGCCAGGCTGACCAGGGCGAGCGTGCTGGAGACGATGCGTTCCGGGTTCGTCGACACCGCCGTCGCCAAGGGACTCCGACGCCGCCGGATCCTCTTCGGCCACGTCCTGCGAAACTCCCTCGTGCCGGTCGTCTCCATGCTCGGCGTGAACCTCGGCTACCTGATCAGCGGGACGATCCTCATCGAGGGCATCTTCAACCTGCCCGGACTCGGCTACCAGATCTTCCAAGGCGTCCAGGTCCACAACGGCCCCGTGGTCGTCGGGATCAGCACCCTTCTCGTCCTGGCCTTCCTCCTGGTGAACCTGGTCGTCGACCTCCTCTACGGTGTCCTCAACCCGAGGATCCGCCTTGCGTAGGGCCGGCGGAACAGTGGCAGATCCGAAGAGCGCTGCCGAAGCCGCCCACACCCCGTCTCTCCCGGAGGAACCCGCGGCCGAGCCGACCGCCGCCGCTCCCCGCCGGGCCCCGGTGCTCCGGGAACTCCTCAGTCGCCCCCGGTTCTTCCTCCCGGCGGTCGGAGTGCTCCTGCTCTGCGCTGTCGCCGCGTTCCCCGAGGCATTCAGCGGCTGGTTCGGGCACGGCGACCCCCGTCAGTGCTCCCTCGACAACAACGGCCTCGGCCCACGGGCGGGACATCCCTTCGGCTTCGACATCCAGGGGTGCGACCTCTACAGCAACGTCATCCATGGGGCACGCAGTTCACTGACCATCGGCCTGCTCACCACGGTCCTGACGCTCGCGACGGCCGTCGTACTCGGCTCGCTGGCCGGCTACTTCGGCGGCCCGGTGGACGCGCTGATCAGCCGGGTCATGGACGTGTTCTTCGGGTTCCCGACCCTCATCGGAATGATCGTGGTGCTGCAGGCCTTCGCCGTCCACAGCGTCGTCAGTGTGTCCGTGGTACTGACGCTGTTCTCCTGGCCCATCCTCACCCGAGTCATGCGGGCCGCCGTTCTCGAAACGAGCAGCCTCGATTACATCGACGCCGCACGCAGCGTGGGAGCGGGCCCCGTCCGCATCCTCGTCCGGCACGTCGTACCGAACTCGCTCACGCCGGTGCTCGTGCTGGCCGGCCTGAACGTGGCCGCGGTGATCACCGCGGAGTCGGGTCTCACCTTCCTCGGCGTAGGACTGAAAGCGCCGGGGATCTCGTGGGGCATCCAACTCAACGCCGCACAGCAGTACTTCGCCGAACACCTGCACCTGTTGGTGTTTCCCGCCCTCTTCCTCTCGGCTGCCGTCCTGTGCTTCGTCCTGCTCGGCGACGCCCTCAGGGACGCCTTCGATCCGGAGCGACGATGACCACACCCATATGCCAGGAGCGCGATCGCACCTTGAGCTATGCCGAGCCCTCCACCCCGCCGATCCTCGAACTCGACGGGCTGAGCGTCGAGTTCGGCACCGGTCACACCTCCTTCCGGGCCGTTGAAGAGGTGAGTTTGCGTCTCGAACGGGGACGCACCCTCGCCGTCATCGGCGAATCGGGATCGGGCAAGAGCCTGACCGCCCGCTCCGTGATGGGCATCCTGCCGCCCCGCGCACGGATCACGAGCGGCGCGATACGACTGGACGGCACCGACGTGCTCACCTTGCCGCCAGACGAGCAACGCCGGCTCAGGGGACCGCGGTTGGCCATGGTCTTCCAGGATTCTCTTTCCGCGCTCAATCCGGCTGTGCCCGTGGGAGCGCAGATCGCCGAGATGTACCGCGCCCACCGGGGCACGGGGCGGAGCGAAGCGCGCCGTCAGGCCGTCCGCATGCTCGACCGGGTGCGTATCCCCGCGGCCGAACGTCGGGCCCGCGACTATCCGCACCAGTTCTCCGGAGGAATGCGCCAGCGCGTGGTGATCGCCATGGCCCTGGCGCTGGACCCCGACGTGCTTATCGCGGACGAGCCCACCACGGCTCTCGATGTGACGGTCCAGGCGCAGATCATGGACCTGCTCGCCGACATGCAGCAACAGCTACGGATGGCTCTGGTCCTCATCAGCCACGACCTGGGCGTCGTGGCTGGCGTCGCGGACGAGGTAGCGGTGATGTACGCGGGGCGCATCGCGGAAGTGGCCCCCGCGGACGACCTCTACGCAACACCCCGACACCCGTATACCCGCGCCCTGCTCCAGGCCGTTCCGCGCCCGGGAACGCGTGGCCGGCCGCTCACGGTCCTCGGCGGCTCTCCTCCCGATCCGGCCCACATGCCGACGGGCTGCCCTTTGCGCCCCCGGTGCCCGGACGCGAGCGAACAGTGCGCCGAGCCCCCACCCCTCTACGCGATCGGAGGCGGCCGTCTCTGCGCCTGCCACGCCAGCCGAGCGGAGACGAGGGACGGAAGTGTCGCCGATGTCTGAACTCAAGGCAGTGGAACCGGAGTCGGGAGAGGTTCGGAAGGATGTTGCGGCTGACGACGCCGGTGATGTGGCCCTGCGGGCGCGTTCCCTCGTACGCCACATCCCGGTCGGCGGCGGTCTGCTCGGCCGCCGCAACAGCCCCCGGATCAAGGCCGTCGACGGCGTCGACCTGGACGTGGCACGGGGCGAGACACTCGGCCTGGTCGGAGAGTCGGGTTGTGGAAAATCGACTCTCGCCCGTCTCCTCACGGCACTCGACCGCCCCACCTCCGGAGAGGTCACCGTCCTGGGACAGCGCCTCGACACGGCCCGGGGGCGACGCCTGCGTGACCTGCGCCGGCACGTACAGCTGGTGTTCCAGGACCCGGCCACCGCACTCGACCCGCGGATGACCGTCGCACAGCTCATCCGCGAACCCCTCGCCGTCCATCGGGAAGGGTCGCGTACGGACCAACTGCATCGCGTCGACGACCTGTTGAAGGCGGTCGGCCTGAGCCCTGCACACGCCGGTCGCTATCCGCATCAGTTCTCGGGCGGGCAGAAGCAGCGAATTGGCATCGCCCGTGCGCTCGCTCTAAGACCCGATGTGCTCGTGTGCGACGAGCCGGTGTCGGCTCTGGACGTCTCCGTGCAGGCGCAGATCGTCAACCTGATCTCGTCCCTGCAACGGGACTTCGGCCTGGCCTGCCTGTTCATCGCGCACGACCTGGCCGTCGTGGAACATCTCGCCGATCGCGTGGCCGTCATGTACCTCGGCCGGATCGTCGAGCAGGGCGCGGTGGAGCAGGTCTACAACCGCCCCGCCCACCCCTACACCCGGGCCCTGCTCTCCGCGGTCCCGGAAGCCGACCCCGCGCAACCGCGCTCGCGCGGAACCGTGCGCCTGGAAGGCGACGTACCCAGCCCCATCGACCCGCCGTCCGGCTGCCGGTTCCGCACCCGCTGCCCGGCCGCCACCAGCCGGTGCGCCCAGGAGGCACCCCTCCTGACCCCGGTCGTGCAGGAACGCGACCACCGCGTCGCCTGCCATCACCCAGAGCGCTCCAGCGGGGCGGACATCGTCTGACCCCGCAGCGGCCGGCAGTCACCCGCACCGCCGCCGCACCCGAGCGCCCGTCCTCAGCTCCTGGCACAGCAACCGTCACAAGAACGACCACCGCACCACTGGAGAACTCCCCAACATGTCCCTGTCACAGGCCCACACCCCCGAGATCCACCACGCGCACCGCGACGTCACCGGCGGCTGGCTCCGCCCCGCGACCTTCGGCGTGATGGACGGTCTGGTCTCCAACTTCTCCCTCGTCGCAGGCGTCGTCGGCGGCGGCGCCACCGGCGGCACCGTCCTCCTCACCGGACTCGCGGGCCTGGTGGCGGGCGCCTGCTCGATGGCCTCTGGCGAATACGCCTCCGTGTCCTCGCAGACCGAACTCGCCCAGGCCGAAATAGCGGTGGAACAGCGCGAGTTGAAGCACAACCCTGAGGGCGAGCTGGCCGAGCTGACCGCGATCTACGAGGCCAAGGGACTGCGCCCTGAGCTCGCCTCGCAGGTCGCGGAGGAACTGACCAACGACCCCGAGGTCGCCTGGCGCGTCCACACCCGCGAGGAACTCGGAATCGACCCGGACGACCTGCCCTCGCCGTGGACCGCCGCCGCCTCGTCCTTCACCGCCTTCTCCATCGGCGCCGCCGTACCGCTTCTGCCCTTCGTGTTCGGCGCCGAAAGTATTTTCATCACCCTCTTCCTGAGCGCGCTCGCGCTGGTCCTGACCGGAGCCGTCGTCGCCCGCCTCACGGCACGACCCCTCTGGTTCGGCGGCACGCGCCAGCTGGTCCTGGGCGGCATCTCCGCGGCCGTGACGTACGGCGTCGGCCTGCTGGTGGGTGTCGGCCTGTCATGACCGAGCCAGCCACGTCCCGGTTCCACACCTGGCGCCTGCGTACCGTCGCGCTCGCCAAGCAGGTGCCGCGGGACGACTCCACCGGCGAGCTCACCGACGACGGCCGCCTGCGCCGTGACCCGTGGGCCACCGAGATCAACCCCTTCTGTCGCCGGGCCATCGCGCACGCGGTGCGGTTCGCGCAGGACACCGGCGGCCACAGCACTGTCGTCACCATGGGGCCGCCGCACGCCGCGGACGTGGTGCGCGAGTCGATCGCCTGGGGTGCCGACGCGGGCACGCTCGTCAGCGACGGCGCACTCGCCGGCGCGGACTGCCTCGTCACCGCCCATGCCCTCGCCGCCGCAGTCCGGCGGCAGGGGCCCGCGGACCTGATCGTCGTGGGGCGCAGCTCGGTCGACGGCGACACCGGCGCCATCGGCCCCATGGTCGCCCAGCTCCTCGGACTGCCTTTCACCGGTCCGGCCGTCTTCCTGGGCCCCGACGATCTGCCGGAGGATGGCCGGGCGGCCCCGCGCACGCTGCGGGCACGGCTACAGCTCGACGGCGCCATAGAAGACGTGTCCGTCCGGCTGCCCGCCGTGGTGTCCGTGGCCGAGCGGTCCTGCCGCCCCGCGAAAGTGCCCCGCGACAAATGGGTGGGGCACGGCAGGGTCCGGGTGCTCACGGCCGACCACCTAGGGCAGGGTCCGTGGGGCCCCGACCGGAGCCCCACCCGCGTGCGCCGGGTCCGCAGCGCCTCCGGGAGCCGCGAGGGCCAGGTGTTGCGGCACCGCAGCCTGGACCGGAACGTGACCGAGGCGGTCCGTCTCCTCGCCGAACGCGGCGCGCTGCCGCAGCAGCGGGGCGAACGGGCGTCCGCCCCCGTCGTGCCGTCGGCCGCCGCGCGGCCCGGCGACCGGACCGTTCTCGTCGCGGTCGGCGAGGCGAACGGGCGGGCCGCGCGGGCGCTGCTCGGCGAGGCGGCGGCCGTGGCGGACCGGGCGGGAGCCAAGGTGGTCGCCTTGGCGGCCGCCGAGCACCGGGCCCACGTCGCCGGCTGGGGCGCCGACGAACTCCTCACCGCCCACCACTTCTGCGCCGGGCCGCTCGCGGCCGCGCTGACCGAGTACCCTGCGCGCCGCCCCTGGGCCATCCTCGGACCGGCCTCTCCCTGGGGCCGTGAGCTGCTCGCCCGACTGGCCGTGCTGTGGGACGGCGGCCTCGTCAGCGACGTCGTGGGGCTCCGGACGGTCGGCGCAGGCCTGGAGAACGGCCGCCTGTCCAGCCCACTGATCGTCGGCGACAAGCCCTGCGGGACGCACCACATCGCCGAGATCGACAGTGCCTCCTCGACCCAGATCCTGACCGTACGGACGGGCTGCCTCCCAGTACGCACCCCACGCGCCGGACGAGAAACCCTGCCCGTGCGTCACCTCTCGGTCGGCGAGGAGGACGGGGTGCGGCGGCTGTTCCGGGAGGAGGAGGACGACTACGAGGCGCTGGACCGCGCGGAGTTCGTGATCGGGCTCGGCCGGGGCGTGCACCCGGACGACTACGGTCGGCTCAACGACCTTCAGGCCGTGCTCCGGGCGGAGATCGCCGCCACCCGGGCGGTCACCGACGCGTCCTGGCTCCCGCACGCGCGCCAGCTCGGCGTCACCGCACGCGGAATCGCCCCGCGCCTGTACGTGGCGACTGGTGTGTCCGGCAGCCCGCTGCACATGGCGGGCGTGGGCCGGGCCGGCAGCGTACTGGCGATCAACGTGGACTCGGAGGCGGCGGTGTTCGCGCACAGCGACATCGGCATCGTGGGGGACTGGCGCGAGGTGGTCCCGCTGCTCACGGAGGAGATCTCCCGCGCGATGCCGCAGCGGGGATAGCAGGCGAAAGGCGCAAGAGAAGAGGTCCTGTGCAGCCGGCATGGCTGCACAGGACCTCTTTCGCGTGGTCGCCGCGTACGGCTCCCCGCACAGCAGACCTCGAAGAGTCCGGCGGCCCCCATGCCGCCGCCGTTCACGTTGAACTTGTCCGGGGCGATGCCCAGTTGGTCACGGCAGTGCACGCCCTGGGACACGAACGCCTCGTTGAGCTCTCACAGCCCGATGTCGTCGATGGTGAGGCCGCCATGCTGCTTCAGCAGCTTCGGCACGGCCAGGACGGGGCCGACGCCCATCTCGTCCGGGGCGCAGCCGGCCACCGCGATGCCCCGCTAGACGCCAAGGGGTCGTAGTCCGCGGCGGGATGCGGCGCCCGCCTCCATCAGGAGGCATGCGGAAGCGCCGTCGGACAGCTGTGAGGCGTTCCCCGCGGTGACCGTGGTGGCAGGCCGGTTCCCCTCGTCGGCCGCGAGCGTGAACGTCTCCCGCTTCCCGCCCACGAGCCGTGTACTGGTGAGCGCGGAACCGCCAAAGACGCCGGGGCGCCGCTCGTGGCGGTCTCGCCGGCCGACCCGGCGATGACGTACTACACCTCGGGCATGACCGGCTCCCCCAAGGCCGTGGTCCACACCCACCAGGGCATCCTGTGGAACACGCTCCATCAGATCGCCGACCTGGAACTGTCGGCGGACGAGAAGTACCTCGTCGTCCCGTCGTTCTTGTGGAGCGCGGGACTGCACCACATCACGCTGGCCCAGCTGTGGGCCCGGGGCTGCTCGGAGATCCTGCCGACCGGCGGGCGGACCCTGCAGCGGATCGTGGACGCCGTGGAGCGTGCGGGCATCGGCCGCGCCTTCATCGCACCCACCCTGCTCCGGCAACTCTTCACCGAGCCGCATCTCTTGGAACGGCTGCGCGCCAGTCGGCTGACCCGCGTGATGAGCGGCGCCGAACCGCTGCCCGCGAGTGTGACAGACCCGCTGCACGAGGCCCTGCCTGCTGCGCCGTGACGCAGGCCTACGGCATGACAGCGATGCCGCTCATCGCCGCCTTCACCACGCCCGCCGAGGGCCGTGCGCTCCCCCGGGCGCGCGGGGCGGGCCAGCAGCATCGCGGCTCTCGCGGTACGGCGGCCGGACGGCACAACCGCCGGCGAGGGCAGCGGCGAGATCGTCCTGCGCTCCCCGCGCCCACTGCCGGATACCAGGGCAGGCCCAAGGAGGACGAGTCCGCGGGCCGTGACGGATGCCGCATGGCTGCCCCACGCACGACAGGTCGGCGTAACGGCACGAAACATCGCTCCACGTCTGTACGTGGCGACCGGAATGTCGGGCAGTCCGCTACACATGGCGGGCGTGGGACGAGCCGGGAATGTCCTGGCGATCCACTCTGACACTGAGGCAGAGATCTTCGCCCACAGGGACATCGGCATCGTCGGTGACTGGCGCGAGGTCGTTCCCCTGCTCACTGCAGAGTCCGACGTATCTGGGTCGATGGTCCTCCGCCGCGATGAGGTGAGAGCGAGCCTGACGTCAACTCGCATCAGCTGAGTTCAGCTCATCGGCGGACCCCTTTCCCAGAAAGGGGTCCGCTGTCGCTGCGGTGCCTGATGACCACGGCCCTACTCGGCGCGCGACGGTGGGGGCGCCCCAGCTGCCGCCTTCCTGCCAAAACGCCGAAGAGGCTCCTCGGCTGAAAACGAAACCGAGGAGCCTCGCGTTGCACCAGCAGGCACCTATCGAGAGGCCCCGGGACCGAATCGGTCCCGGGGCCTCTCGCTGTCTCGTAGGTGTCAGCCCTTGCGGGTCTTGACGTCTTCGGTGAGTTGCGGGACGACGTCGAAGAGGTCGCCGACGATGCCGTAGTCGACGAGGTCGAAGATGGGGGCCTCGGCGTCCTTGTTGATGGCGACGATCGTCCTGGAGGTCTGCATGCCGGCGCGGTGCTGGATGGCGCCGGAGATACCGGCGGCGATGTAGAGCTGGGGAGAGACCGATTTGCCAGTCTGGCCGACCTGATTGGTGTGGGGGTACCAGCCGGCGTCGACGGCAGCACGGGAGGCGCCGACGGCAGCGCCGAGGGAGTCGGCCAGGTCCTCGATGATTGGGAAGTTCTCGGCGCCGTTGACGCCACGGCCGCCGGAGACGACGATCGCGGCCTCGGTCAGCTCGGGGCGGCCGGTCGACTCGCGCGGCGTGCACGCGGTGACCCTGGTGCCGGTGGCTTGCTCCGAGAAGGAGACCGCGAGGGGCTCGACCGTGCCCGCGCCGGGGGCGGCTTCGATAGGGGCGCTGTTGGGCTTGACGGTGATGACCGGGATGCCCTTGGCGATGCGGGACTTGGTGGTGAAGGACGCGGCGAACGCGGACTGCGTCGCGACCGGGCCCTGGGCGCCGGCCTCAAGGTCGACGGCGTCGGTGATGATGCCGGAGCCGATGCGCACCGCGAGGCGCGCGGCAATCTCCTTGCCCTCCGCGGAGGAGGGCACGAGCACGGCGGACGGGCCGACCGCGGCGTGGGCAGCCTGCAGCGCGTCGACCTTGGGCACGACGAGGTAGTCGGCGAACTCGGCGGCGTCGTTGGTGAGCACCCGGGTCGCGCCGTGCTCGGCGAGCACGGCGGCGGTGTCGGCCGCATGGGCGCCGAGGGCCACGGCGACCGGCTTGCCGATGCGGCGGGCCAGGGTGAGAAGCGCCAGGGTGGGCTTGCGGACGGCGCCGTCCACGTGGGCGACATACACGAGAACTTCAGACATGAAACGTCTTCTCTCCTGCGGTGACAAAGACTTGGGGGCGAATGAGGGGGATGACTGAGGGTCAGATGACCCTCTGGCCCGCGAGGAACTCGGCGAGCTGCTTGCCGCCCTCGCCCTCGTCCTTGACGACTGTGCCCGCGCTGCGGACCGGACGCTCCGCCGTGGAGTCGACGACCGTCCAGGCGCCCTCCAGGCCCACTTCCTCGGCCGCGATGCCCAGATCCGACAGGTCCCAGGAGATCACCGGCTTCTTCTTCGCCGCCATGATCCCCTTGAACGAGGGGTAGCGCGCCTCGCCCGACTGGTCGGTCACCGACACCACCGCCGGCAGCGCAGCCTCCAACCGCTCGGAGGCCGTGTCACCGTCCCGACGGCCCGTCACCACACCCTCAACAACTGCCACCTCGGACAGTAGCGTCACCTGCGGCACCCCCAGACGCTCCGCGAGCAGGGCCGGAACCACACCGGCGGTGCCGTCGGTGGAGGCCATACCGGAGACCACCAGGTCGAAGCCGGCCTTCTCGATTGCTTTCGCCAGCACCAGCGAGGTGCCGATGATGTCGGTGCCGTGCAGGTCCTCGTCCTCGACATGGATCGCCTTGCCCGCACCCATCGACAAGGCCTTGCGCAGTGAGTCCTTCGCGTCCTCCGGACCCACCGTCAGCACGGTGACTTCCGCGTCGTCCGCGTTCCCCGCGATCTGCAGCGCCTGCTCGACCGCGTATTCGTCCAGCTCCGACAGCAGCCCGTCCACGGCATCCCGGTCGACGGTCAGGTCATTAGCGAAATGCCGGTCGCCGGTGGCGTCCGGCACGTACTTCACGGTGACAACGATCCTCAAGCTCACGCCAGCTCTCCATAGTGGTTTCTCATCAAAACAAGGCGAGGAATGCTGAGACGAGCGCTAGGAGACCTCGAAAAGGCCTGCTGCCCCCATGCCCCCGCCTACGCACATCGTGACCACGGCGTAGCGCTCGTGGCGCCGCCGCGCCTCCAGCAACGCGTGGCCAACGAGTCGGGCTCCACTCATGCCGTAGGGGTGACCGATTGCGATGCCGCCGCCGTTGACGTTGAGTTTGTCCGGGTCGATGCCGAGCCGGTCGCGGCAGTACAGGACCTGAGATGCGAAGGCCTCATTGAGTTCCCACACCCCGATGTCATCGACGGAAAGTCCGTGTTCCTTGAGCAACTTGGGGACAGCGAACACGGGACCAATGCCCATTTCGTCGGGCGCGCATCCGGCCACGGCGATGCCTCGATAGAGGCCGAGCGGTTCGAGGCCGCGTCGGGACGCCTCGCCCGCCTCCATCAGGACGGAAGCCGCGGCGCCGTCTGAAAGCTGCGAAGCATTACCTGCCGTGATCGTGGCGGTGTGGTTCACGCGGTCTTCGAGAACCGGGCGGAGACCAGCGAGGCCATCGAGGGTGGTTGTGGGCCTGTTTCCCTCATCCGCGGCGAGAGTGAAGGTTTCACTGGAGGCCCCACCCGCCACACGGCTGCCAGTGAAGGGGACTATCTCCGCCTCGAACAGCCCCAGTTCCTGGGCCCGCGCCGTGCGTTGCTGGGAGGCGAAGGCGAACTGGTCCTGGTCCTGGCGACTGACGCCATAGCGTTCGGCCACGTTCTCCGCCGTTTCCAGCATCGAGACGTACACGGACTGTCCATGCGCCAGCAGCCACGGGTCGCGGCTGCGGTGGGTGTTCCGGGCGTTGTTCTGTACCAGGGAGATCGATTCGACACCTCCGCCGACGGCGATCTGCATGCCGTCGCTGATGATCTCTTTGGCGGCGATGGCGATCGCCATGAGCCCCGAGGCGCACTGCCGGTCGACCGTCATTCCCGGAACCGACGAGGGAAGGCCCGCACGCAGCGCTGCTTGCCGTCCCACGTTGTACCCGGTTGTTCCTTCTGGCATGGCACAACCGAGTACGAGGTCTTCAACCTCGTCACCTATGACCCCGGCCCGCTCGAGTGCGGCCGTGATGGCGTGGGCGGCGAGGTGCTGGCCCTGTGTGTCGTTGAACGAGCCTCGATATGCCTTGCCGATGGGGGTACGCGCTGTCGAGACGACGACTGCTTCCCGCATTTGATCAACTCCTGCCGAGAACCTTGCATGTCTGCTCCCAGCCGATGGCGCAGTGGCACGGAACTCGGTCTGGGAGAAGTGAGGGGGACTAGGGCGTGGCTGTCTCCAGTGCCCGGGCGCGCCGGGCCAGGACCGCGATCGAGGCCAGGGCGACCACCGCGAGGGCGACGATGTAGCCGGACACCGACAGTGCGGTACCGGTGGCCTCCAGCAGCAGCACCATGACGAACGGTGCCAGACCGCCACCCAGCACGGCGGAGAGCTGATAGCCCAGCGAGGCGCCCGTGTAGCGCATCTCGGCCGAGAAAAGCTCGGCGAACAGCGCGGCCTGCGGCCCGTACATGATGCTCAGGAAGGAGCTGGCGATGAAGGTGCTCACGCCCAGCCAGAGCAGCGAGGCGGTGTCGATCATCAGGAACATCGGGAACGCCCAGACCAGAATGCCGACCGCGCCGAAGGTGTAGATCCGCAGCCGGCCGATCCGGTCGGACAGCGCGGCGGCGGCCGGGATCAGCGCGAGCTGGGTGCAGCTGACGATCAGTGAGACGCCCAGGACCGCCGTGCGCTCCAGGTGCAGTTCACGGGTGGCGTAGTCCAGGACGCCGGTGATGATGATGTAAAATGTCGCGGTGTTCACCGTGAAGGAACCGGCCGCCAGCAGCACCGTCCCCTTGTGGTGACGGAGGACCTCGCGCAGTGGCGAGTGTCCGGACTGCTTCTCCTGGGCGGCCAGTTTGCGCTCGGCGGCCTGGAACTCGGGCGTCTCCTCGACCCGGGTGTGGATGTACCAGGCGAGGATCAGAACCAGCACCCCGACCATGAACGGCAACCGCCAGCCCCAGCCCGCGAATGCCGCGTCGCTGGTGACCGCGCCGACCAGCAGGAACACGGAGTTGGCGGTCACCACTCCGATCGGCACCCCGAGCTGCACCAGTGAGCCGTACAGCCCGCGCTTACCCTCAGGGGCGAACTCGGTCGCCATCAGCATCGCGCCGCCCCACTGGGCGCCGACCGCGAGGCCTTGGCAGATCCGCAGCAGGACCAGCAGGATCGGGGCGGCGAGCCCGATCGTTTCGTACGTTGGCAGCAGACCGATGCCGGTCGTCGCCAGTCCCATGGTCGTGAGTGCCATCACAAGCATCGGCTTGCGTCCGCGCCGGTCACCGAGGTGTCCGGCGATCACGCCGCCGAGCGGCCGGGCAAGGAAACCGACGGCGAAGGTCGCGAATGCGGCGAGCACCCCGGCGGCCTCGCTTCCGGAGGGATAGAACGCGGGGCCCATGACCAGAGCCGCCGCGATACCGAAGACGAAATAGTCGTACCATTCGACGGCCGACGCCATCGCTGCGGCAGTGGCCACCTTGCGGCGGTGCTTGGTGGAGGTTGGTGTGGTGCTGCTGACTGAGGTGGGGGACGTGTCCATTTTGTGCACACTCCGGGGGATGCGGGGGGAGCGGGGATGCGGGGAGAGCTGGGCTGTCAGGTCAGACGCCTGGGTCGGAAGCCTGTGCCGAGAGCGGTAGGCAAGGCGCGCGTTAGGCGACGAAGCGAGAGAGGGTCTCTGCCACGCAGACCGGCTTGTTCTGCCCACGGCGCTCGACAGTGACGCGAACGACTGCCTGTGCATGCGATTCGAAACAGTCGAGGGAGACGAGCTCCACGCCGGCGCGCACCTGTGATTCGACGGGGACTGGCGAGGGGAAACGCACCCTGTTGACTCCGTAGTTCACAGTCATGTTCACGCCTTCAACGCCGTAGACCTCCCAGACGAGCATCGGGAGCATGGACAGCGTCAGGTAGCCGTGCGCAATGGTTTGGCCGAAGGGTCCCCCCGCTGCCTGCTCGGTGTTCACGTGGATCCACTGGTGGTCTCCAGTGGCTTCGGCGAACTGGTCGATCTGGTGCTGAGTGATCGTGTGCCACTCGCTGTATCCGAGGTGTTCTCCAACTGCCTTGGACAGCTCATCGATTCCGTGGAAGGTGCGCATGGGGTACTCACTTCGGTTGTGGACGGTCAGATCAGTTGGCGCAGGAGCGAATCCGCAGGTTGCGGCCTGGCGCGGGCCGTGACTTGGGGCTCAGGTGGTCGGCCCGCCGGCGACGTAGATGACCTGGCCGGACACGAATCCGGCGCCTTCGGCTACCAGGAACGACACGGTGTTGGCGACGTCCTCCGGAACGCCGGCCCGTCGTACGGGAATCTCCTCGGCCCACGAGGCGACGTACTCGTCCCAGGGGATGTTGAGGCGCGCGGCCACGGCCTTGTTCATGTCCGTGGAGATGAAGCCCGGTGCAACCGAGTTGGCGGTGATGCCGAACTTGCCCAGCTCGATGGCAAGGGACTTGGTGAAACCCTGGAGGCCGGCCTTGGCCGCTGCGTAGTTGACCTGGCCGCGGTTCCCCAGCGCCGAGGTCGAGGAGAGGTTGACGATTCTTCCGTAGTGCGCCTCGACCATGTGCTTCTGGACCGCTCTGGTCATCAGGAACGAGCCCCTGAGGTGCACAGCCATCACCGCGTCCCAGTCCGACTCGGACATCTTGAAGATCAGGTTGTCGCGGGTGATTCCGGCGTTGTTGACCAGCACCGTGGGGCTCCCGAGTTCGTCTGCGACTCGGGTCACTGCAGCTTCGACCTGGGCCGCGTCAGCGACGTCCGCACCGACGGCCAGTGCGATGCCGCCTGCTTCTACGATTGCGTCGGCTGTGCTCTTGGCGGAGGTCTCTTCCAGATCGACAACGGCTACCGCCATACCGTCCTGCGACAACCGCAGGGCGGTGGCTGCGCCGAGACCGCGGGCTGCGCCAGTGATGATGGCGACTCGGGGCTGAGGGGCGTTCATGCGTGCCAGTTCTCCTTCTTGGGGCAAATGAGCAGTGGACACAGGTATTTACTAAGCGCTCAGTAACTTCGGTTGAGCTGTCCATGTGAAACGCCATGGGACGGTTCGCGTGCGCCCGAAGTAACCGCTCAGCCCTTGTCTTTGCTCTCGCGCGGCGGCGTACTGGGGGAGGGGGCAGCCGGAGACGAAGCGTTCCCGCTGAGCGACTCCCGCAGTTCGCGCTTGAGGATCTTCCCGGTGATGGTTTTGGGCAATGGATCGGTGCTGATGAGGATCTGGTTCGGGCGCTTGAACTTCGACAGGGCCGTGGCGCAGTGGTCGGCCACCTCTTGCTCGGTGACCGCACCGGCCGTACGCGCGACGACGACGGCCACCGGCCGTTCGCCCCACCGGTCGTCGGCTACCCCCACGACGGCGACCTCGGCCACGCCTGGGCACTCGTGGATGACTTCTTCGATCTCGCTGGGGTAGATGTTGATCCCACCGGTGATGATCATGTCTTTGGTGCGACCCGTGACTGTGAGATAGCCGTCGGCGTCGAGGTGACCGCTGTCGCCGGTGTGGAACCAGCCGTCCCTGAAGGCCGTCTCGTTCTCCTCGGGACGGTCCAAGTAGCCGACCGTGGTCGCAGGTGAGCGCAGCACGATCTCGCCGTCTCCCTCGAAGCCGACAGTGCCGTCGGGGCGCATCACCCCAAGCGTTGTGATGCTGCTGGCCCGGCCCGTCCGACCGGGGTGCGTTCTGCCTTCGGAGGGGGTGATGAACGCTGCGATCAGCGGCATCTCGGTCATGCCGTAGGCCTGAGTGATGGCACATGACGGCAGCGCTTCGTGGAGTGGGTCTGTCACGCTGGCCGGCAGCGGCTCGGCACCGCTCATCACTCGGGTCAGCCTGCTGGTTCTGAGCCTGTCCAGGAGCCGGGGCGAGCCGAGCAACTGCTTCAGCAGCGTAGGGGCGATGAAGGCCCGGCTGGTCCCGGCCCGCTCCACGGTGTCGACGATCCGCTGCAGGGCCTGGCCACCCGTGGGGAGAATCTCGGAACATCCGCCGGCCCACATTTGCGCCAGGGTGATGTGGTGCAGTCCTGCGCTCCATGAGAACGAGGGCACGATGAGGTACTTCTCGTTCGTCGACAATCCCAGATCAGATACCTGGTGCAGCGTGTTCCACAGAATGCCTTGGTGGGTGTGAACCGCGGCCTTGGGTACGCCCGTTGTGCCGGAGGTGTAGTACATCATCGCGGGATCTGTCGGCGAGACAGGGATGTGGGGTGCCTTGTCTGTTCCAAGGGCACAGAGGTCGTCGTAGTCGTGCCGCTTGATCCCGGTCGGCGTCTTGACCGCGCCGACGGCAATGACGGTCTCCGGGGCTGAGGTCATGACCGAGAGCGCCGCCTGGGCGTGCTCGTCGACGATGAGAACCCGTGGCGCGGCGTGCCGGAGCACCGCGTTCACATCATTGCCGGTCAGCAGCACATTGACCGGCAGACACACAGCACCGATAGAGGTGACCGCGAACAGACACTCAATCCATTCGATCCGGTTCCCCATGAGAATCGCGACGCGATCGCCCTTGGCCACTCCCAGCTGCAGGAGTGCGTGGGCCAGGCGCGCGCTGTTGTCGTGCAGCGCGGCGAAACTGCGCGCCTCTGTGCCCAGGGTGAAGGCGTTCTTGCCGGCCGTGCGCGGGTTGAGGGCGTTGCGCTCGAGCACCGAGGAAAGGGTGTAGCTCACCCCCATGGGTTGCTCCTTTCACCATCGTGGACGGACGGCTCCAGGACCTGGGAGATGCCCCGGAACTGTACGGCACGCTTCTCGCGGTAACTGGCGACCCCCTCGGCGAAGTCCGGGCCCCTGAAGGCTTCGGCAAGGAGCCTCTGGTCCTGTTCCACCTCATGCACGTACTGCTGGAGAAATGCACGGCGGAACTGCTGCTTCATGACAGACAGAGAGCCTGGCGCGCATGTGCGGGCCATCTCCGTGGCATATTCCACCGCGGTCTCCACCACCAGCTCCCGGGGGACTGCCCGTGCGGCCAGTCCGATCCGCGCCGCATCCGTACCCCGGATGACCCGGCTGGACAGCAGAAGGTCTCGTGCATGCCCCTCTCCCACGATGCGCGAGAGCAGGAACGTCAGGCCATGCTCGGCGACCACGCCGCGCTGGGCGAATGAGGTCACAAGTTTCGCCTCTTCTGCGACGAAACGAACGTCGCAGAAGAGCGCCTCGACCAGTCCCAGCCCAGCACAGCCCCCGTTGACTGCAGCGATGAGGGGCTTGTCCAGCAGAAGCGGAGCGTGAAAAGAGGAGCCGAAGTGCTCCTTGTCTGGCTCGGCAACGAGTGCGTCGAGTGCCGAAACGTCGGCGCCCGCACAGAAGGCCCGCCCGGTGCCTGTCACCACGACGGCGCGCACATCCGCGTCAGCGGCAGCAGCGGTCAGGATCTCGCGGTACTCGGCATCCATGCCGACCGTCAAGGAATTGAGGGCCTCCGGGCGATTGAAGGTGACGAGAAGGACAGGGCCTCGCTGTTCGCAGAGTACTGATCCGTCCTGACGCTGCTCGATCATGAAGCACGCACCTCTCGCTGGGGGAGGGGCGCCATGGCCGCACCGGTGGTCGGCGGGAGGGCCGCGGGTCGGAGCGCCGCTCGCGCTTGGTCGACTGTCATGTGCCTCGGAGTCCCTTCGTCTGAAACGGGTGTGGCTGGGAAGCCGTCGCCCCCCGGAGCCGTGTCGCGGCAGGCGCTTCCAGTCAAGACTTACTAAGCGCATAGTCAGTTCCGGCTCTGGGTATGTCAAGCATGTGTACCGCCTCCGTCCGCCTATTGGGCTTTTGACGTGGACCTGAGGCTCTTGACCGCGCTTGACAGCGCGTTGACGTCAAGATGAGACTGACTATGCGCTTAGTCAGTGGAGGTATCTATGCGTACCATCTTTGATGGCGATCACGAGGCGTTTCGAGAGTCGGTCCAAACGTTCGTGCGCCGCCACCTGGAACCAGCCCACCAGAAGGCCGCAGAGGACCGCTGCCTGCCCAGGCAGCTCTGGCGAGAGGCTGGGAGCCAGGGTTTCCTCGGTCTGGGGGTTCCCGAGGAGTACGGGGGAAGCGCAGCGCCGGACTACCGGTTCAGTGCCGTGCTGACCGAGGAGCTGGCCGGCCTCAGTGCGGCTGTAGCCTCGAGCTTCAGCATTCACTACGACGTTGTCGCGCCCTACCTGGTGGAGCTCGGTACGGATGAGCAGCGCGAGCGTTGGCTCCCGGCATTCTGCAGCGGCGAGACGATCAGTGCGATTGCGATGACCGAACCGTCGGGCGGCACTGATCTTGCGTCGCTCAAGACCACCGCGAAGCGGGTCGGCAACAAGTGGGTCCTGAATGGGGCCAAGACGTTCATCACCAACGGCGCTGGCGCCGACCTTGTCATAGTGGCCGCTCGCACCGGCCCCGGTGAGCGGTCGAAGGGCATCAGTCTGTTCCTGGTGGGCGCCGCGCAACCCGGCTTCCGGCGTGGGCGCAAGCTGGACAAGGTCGGACAGCCCGAGTCCGACACCGCTGAACTCTTCTTCGACGACCTGGAACTCGACGACTCAGCTTTGCTCGGAGAAGTCGGGCGCGGTTTCGTGTACATGATGGAGCGGCTGCCGCAAGAGCGCATCAGTGGTGCCATCAGCAACATCGCCCATGTGCGCCCGCTCCTGGAGGAGACGATTGCCTACGCTCGTGAGCGTCAGGCCTTCGGCCGCCCCATTGGTTCATTCCAGCACAACAAGTTCGTGCTGGCGGAAATGACCACCAAGGTCGAGGTCACGCAGGCCTTCGTCGACCAGTGCCTCGGGGAGCATGCTGAGGGGCGCCTGGATGCGGTGCAGGCCGCCAAGGCCAAGTGGTGGACGGCACAAGTGCAGAACGAGGTGATCGATGCTTGCGTCCAGATCTTTGGCGGATACGGGTACATGCGTGAGTACCGGATCGCGCGCGCCTGGATGGATGCACGCGTGACGAAGATCTGGGCCGGATCGAACGAAATCATGAAGGAACTGATCGGCCGTGACCTCGGCCTATAGCCGCCGCTCCGCCGGGCGGTCAGGCAGTGGGACGGGTTTTTCGCGAAGTCTTCGCCAGGGCAGGGTTGGTGACCATCCCCAGTGCGAGGTCGGCGTAGAACTCGCCGATCTGCTCGGGCGATTCCGAACCGTCGAGGCGGTACCAGCGAACCAGGTCGATCGCGAGGGAGTTCATGGCGCGAACAACTCGGTTCACGTCGACCTCCACGAAGGAGCCATCCGAAACCCCGCGGGTCACCGCTTTGCGGAACACGTCCGTGGTCTCCTGCCGAATGTGCCGAATCTCCTCGTAGTGCTCCGGGGTCAGGGCCGCCATCTCGTTCTGGTTGACCCGCCCCGCTACATGGTGGCGGGCGTGCCAGATCACATACCGGGAGAAGATCATCCGGAGATGGGCGGAAGGATCGTCTTCCTCCGGACCCTGCACCGCTGCAAGGGCACTCTTGTGTCCCACGCGCGAGATCGTGTAGAGCACGTCCTCCTTCGAATCGAAGTGGACGTACAGCGCGGCAGGGCTCAACTCGGCGCCCGCGGTGATGTCTCTCGTCGTCGTGGCGTGGAAGCCCTTCGCTGCGAAACACCGGACAGCGGAGGTGAGCATGCTCTGGGCGACTTCCCCGAAGCCAAATGCCCACAGCCTCGGCGAGTCGTCCTCAAGGCGCGAGTCCTGGGGCACCTCAGCGTGCGCTGTGCTCGAGCGCTTCGCCGACTTCATTCTGACTCCTTTGATGCGCGGCCGTGCCGCACAGGCGCGTGATCGATGTGGCCATCGCCAACATCGTAAGTGACTGTGCGCTCACTTACCCAATGGGGTGAGTCCCCGCACTCAGCACGTGGTCCACCGTACGGCCGGCGTCCCCCGGCCGTCGGATCAACTTCAACCTGCCTCTCGTGACATGTCTAGCCAAGGGGAGAACCCATGCAGGACCGACAGCATCTCTACATCGGCGGTGCCTGGGTACCGTCGGATTCCGGGCAAGTGATCGAGGTCGAGAACCCTGCGACGGAGCAGGTCCTGGCCACCGTTCCGGCCGGGTCCGCCTCTGACGTGAACCGGGCGGTCGCTGCCGCCCAGACAGCATTTCCTGCCTGGGCGCAGACCTCGCCCAGCGAGCGGGCTGACCTCCTGCGGCGGATCCAGGAAGGACTCGCCAAGCGTTCCCAGGAGATCGCGGAAACGATCTCCGCCGAGATGGGCTGCCCCATCCGGACCGCAAGTCGGATCCAAGCAGCTCTCCCGCTGACCGTGATCGGCAGCTACGCGGAGCTGCTGGAGTCCTACGAGTTCGACGAACGCGTAGGGAACACGATCGTCACCCGTGAGGCCGCTGGAGTCGTTGGCGCCATCACCCCGTGGAACTACCCGCTCCACCAGATCACCAGCAAGCTGGCGCCAGCCCTGGCGGCAGGCTGCACCCTCGTCCTCAAACCGAGTGAAGTAGCGCCCATGGTGGCCTACCTCCTGTTCGACGTGCTGCACGAGGCCGGTGTGCCCGCCGGTGTCGTCAACCTGGTTCCCGGATACGGGACATCTGTCGGCGAAGCGATCGCGGGCCACTCGGGAATCGACGTAGTGTCATTCACGGGCTCAGTTGGTGCAGGATCCCGCGTTGCCGAACTGGCTGCACGGAACATCACCCGAGTGACGCTGGAACTGGGTGGAAAATCCGCCAACGTGCTGCTGCCAGACGCTGATATCTCCACTGCGGTCAAGGCCGGTGTGGGTAATGCCTTCCTCAACGGAGGCCAGACATGCACTGCGTGGACGCGCATGCTCGTGCACGAGGACTCCTACAGCGACGCCGTCGAGCTCGCTGCATCCATTGCAGCCAGCAGCTACACGCCCGGAGACCCACTGGACCCCTCGACAAAGCTCGGCCCTATGGCTTCCGCAGCGCAGCGAGACCGCGTACGCGGCTTCATTCGCACGGGTGTCGACGAAGGCGCCCGCATCGTTGCTGGCGGCTGTGATCAGCCCGAAAGCGTGGAACGGGGACACTACGTGTCACCCACAATCCTGGCAGACGTGGCGCCTGATTCCACCGTGGCCCAGCAGGAGATCTTCGGTCCTGTGCTCTCCATACTGCGCTACTCGGACGAGGGGCACGCACTGGAGATCGCAAACAACTCGGAGTACGGGCTGTCCGGCGCCGTGTGGTCGGCTGACCAGGACCGCGCACTGGCCTTTGCCCGGCGCGTACGTACAGGGGCCGTTGACGTCAACGGTGGACGATTCAACTCACTCGCCCCGTTCGGCGGCTACAAGCACTCCGGAATTGGCCGCGAGCTGGGAAGGTTCGGCCTTGAGGAGTTCCTTGAGACGAAGGCGATCCAGCTCTGAACCACCGCCGGCACGGGCCGGCACCGCAGGCCCACGGTGAGGCCGGCCGGACCGGCCCCGGCCTCACCGTGGGGTGGTCCGTACCGGCCAGACCTTAGGATGCGCCGATGGACTACGGGCGTATGGTGCACTTCCTCACCGTCGTCGACCTGGGAACGGTCACCGCGGCCGCGGCCGCCCTGCACCTGACCCAACCCGCACTGAGCCGCCAGCTCAAGGCGCTGGAACGGGACTTGGGCATGCGGCTTTTCGAGCTGCACGGGAACCGTCTCGAACTGACCGCGGCGGGCCGCTCCTTCGTGCCGCTGGCGCGTGACCTGGTTGCCAGGACGCGGGTCGTGCGCGAGGCCGTCGACGTCCTCAAGTCCGGGCGAGTGGCGCAGTTGGTCGTGGCCGCCACCTCCGCGTCGGTCCGCAGTTTCGTTGCACCATTCATCGCGACCACGACGACGGCCGATCCCGTGCTGCTGACCCGCACGGCGAGCCATTTCGAGCTGGACATCACGCTCCATCAGGATGCCGACTTGATCGTGTCGCCCGCGCCGCGTTCCGAAGGGCTGGCGAGTGTGGACCTCGGCGACAGCCCGCTCAAGGCGTACGTGGCGCCCGGCCACCGCTGGGCCGAAGGCGGGCAGCAGCGCGTCGGGCTCACCGAACTGTGTGGGGAACACCTGCTGGTGCACTCGCGCTCCAGCGTCAGCCGCGGCGTCCTGGACACCGCGCTCGGCCGCTCGCGGCTGTCCCCGGCCCGGATGACCGAGTGTGACGACGGCCCCACCATCCAGGCGCTTGCCGCCTCCGGGCACGGCGTGGCCATCACCACCGAACTGCCTCGCTTCGAGGCGCGCCCGCTGCCCGTGGTTGACGAGGACGGGGCACTGCTGTCCGTACCGCTGCACGTGGCCTGGCTGCCCGACCACGTCGCGGCTGAGACGATCGCGGAACTCGGCCTCCGGCTGCGGTCCTTCCTGCGGGGCCAGAACGGGCACGTCACCCCGTCATCCCGACCCTCCTGAACTCCGCCGGGCCGGCCGACGAGCAGTATGCCGCCGCAACATGGTGACCCTGCGGAACAGGCATTGGACGCCCTCCGAGCTGCGCTTCGATACTGAGACGCAGCAACGCTGAACCCGCCGCCCTCAGGGTCGAGCGGCACCCAAGGCGACGTACGCCGACAGCGGCACCCTCCCCCTTCTTCCTCCAGCCCTCTGCGGCCGTGAGCGCTGTCGGCGTGCCTCGTCCCTTTCGGAAGGAGACGCCTGTGGCACCCCAGCCGCAGTCCAGCCATCAGCACCGCAGCGCTGGCCACGCCCTCGTCGACGCGCTCGCCCTCCACGGAGTGGAGCGGGTGTTCGCGGTGCCGGGCGAGAGCTACCTCGACGTACTGGACGGCCTGCACGACGCGAAGATCGCCACCGTCGTCTGCCGTCACGAGGGCGGCGCAGCGTACATGGCCGAGGCGCACGGAAAGCTTACCGGGGAACCCGGCGTCGCCATGGTGACCCGTGGGCCCGGCGCCGCCAACGCCCTGGTCGCTGTGCACGCGGCTTGGCAGGATGCCACGCCGATGGTGCTCTTCGTGGGCCTGATACCGACCGCGCACCGGGGTCGTGAAGCGTTCCAGGAGTTCTCCCCCGAGGCATGGTTCGGAACCCAGGCCAAGAAGGTGCTGACCCTGGAGACCCCGCACCGGGCCGGGGAAGTCGTCGCCGAGGCATTCTTCGCCGCCCGCTCGGGACGGCCAGGCCCCGTCGTGGTGGGACTGCCCGAGGACATGTTGCTCGGGCCGGGCCCGGATGAGGACACCCCGCCCCGGCCGGTCTCCGACGGCGGCGTCGCTGGCGAGGAACTCCAGGCGCTGTGGGCCGCGTTGACGTCCGCGCACCGCCCGCTGATCCTCGCCGGGGGACCCCGCTGGACGCCCGCCGCGGCACACCGGTTGACCGCGTTCGCGGAACGCCACCGCATTCCCGTCGCCCAGGACTGGCGGGCAAGTGACCGGGTCCCCAGCACCTCCCCGGTCCACATCGGACAGCTGGGGCACGGCCGCCACGACTCCGTCGCGCGCATGCTCGCCGACGCGGACCTGCTGCTGTGCGTGGGCACGGTCCCCGGAGACGTGGCCACGGACGGGTACACCCTGCGCCAGTCACCCACCGCCACCACCTTCGTGGCCTCGCCCGATCCGGATCTGCGTGGTCACAGCGGCGGCCTGGTCCGGCACCTGCTCGCCGCCCCGGACGCCTTCACGCGGGCCCTGGACGCGCTGGACGCCCCGGAAGCCCTGGTGCACGCCGACTGGTCCGAGTGGACCGCGTCCGGCCGGGCCGCGCAGGAGGCGTTCGCCGCGTTCCCCGACGGCGAGCAGGACCTGCCACGGACCGCACCCCGCACCGTACGCATGACCCGTGTCGTCGAGGAACTGGTCTCGCTGCTGCCGGGCGACGCGGTCCACACCTACGGAGCCGGCAACCACTGTGGCTGGGCCCAGCGCTACTTTCCGACCCCGGTCTTCCCCAGCCAACTCAGCATGCGCAACGGCTCGATGGGCTACAGCGTGCCCGCCGCCGTCGCTGCCTCGCTGGCCGCACCGGAACGGCTCGCCGTGGCCGTCGCGGGCGACGGCGAGTTCCTCATGAACGGCCAGGAACTGGCCACCGCCGTGCAGTACGGAGCCGCGCCGCTGGTCCTCGTCATGGACAACGGGCAGTACGGCACCATCCGCTCCCACCAGGAGCAGCACTATCCGGGCCGGGTTTCCGGAACCCAGCTCAGCAACCCGGACTTCGCCGCCTTCGCCCGGTCTTTCGGCGCGTACGCCGAGACCGTGACCGACGACGCGTACGCGCCGGCCGCCGTACGCAGGGCCCTGGACGCGGTCCTCGGGGCGGACGGCCCGCGCCGCCCCGCGCTCCTCCACCTCGTCGTCGACCCGCGCATCCTCGTCCCGTGAGCGACGCCTCGACCCGCCGCACCGCACGCACAGGGAGAAACCCATGACCGAGGCACGGCAGGAACAGCCCTTCCAGGTGGTCGACCCGGCCACCGGCGTTGCCGAACCCGCCCGCGCCGCCGCGAGCGAGGAGGAGCTGGATCACGCGGTGGCCACGGCGTACCGCGCCTACACGCGGGGCCGCGCGACACCGATGTCCGAACGGATCGCGGCACTGCGCCACGTCGCGGACCAACTCGACCGGCAGCGCGAGGCGTTGGCAGCCATCGCCACCCACGAGATGGGCAAACCCGTATGGCAGGCCCTGGGCGAAGTGGACCTGTGCGCGGCCATCTACCGCTACTACGCCGACCACGCGGCGGAACTGCTTGCCGCCCCCCAGCCGGTCGCCGCCCGCGGCCGGGCCGTCGTACGGCGGGAGCCCGTGGGCCCGCTGCTCGGCGTGATGCCGTGGAACTACCCCTACTACCAGGTAGCCAGGTTCGCGGCACCCAACTTGCTCCTCGGCAACACGGTGCTGCTCAAGCCCGCGCCGCAGTGCCCCACCTCCGCGCTGGCCCTCCAGGAGCTGCACGCGGGCGCGGGGTTCGAGCCCGGCGCGTACACCATGGTGCTGGCCACCGAACAGCAGGTGGCGCGGCTGATCGCGGACGACCGGGTGCGAGGAGTCTCGCTGACCGGGTCCGAGCGGGCCGGTGCGGCGGTGGCACAGATCGCGGGCGCGAACCTGAAGAAGGTTGTCCTCGAACTCGGCGGCTGCGACCCGTACGTGGTGCTTGGCCCGGTGGACCTGGAGCGTGCGGTGCGCGACGCGGTCACCGGCCGGTTCGGGAACGCCGGCCAGGCCTGCAACGCGGCGAAGCGGATCGTGGTGACGGACGAGCTGTACGAGGAGTTCACCGAGCGCTTCACGGCCGCTGTGGCAGCCATCCAGCCCGGTGACCCCGCCGACCCGTCGACTTTCCTCGGCCCGCTGTCCTCCCGCGCCGCCCTCGACACGCTGTCCGACCAGGTCACGGACGCGCTGGACCTCGGCGCCACGGCCCTGACCGGCGGGGCGCCGCTGGAGCAGCCCGGGGCCTGGTTCGCCCCCACCGTGCTGACCGGCGTCACCCCGAAGATGCGGGCCTGGCGGGAGGAGCTCTTCGGCCCCGTGGCGATCGTCCACCGGGTGCCCGACGAAGCCGCAGCCGTGGAGCTGGCCAACGACAGCCCGTACGGGCTCGGCGCGGTCGTCCAGTGCGACGACCCGGAGGTGTGCCGGCGGGTCGCCGAGCAGCTGGAGGTCGGCATGGTGCACCTCAACGAACCGCCGGGCACCGCCCCCGAGCTGCCCTTCGGCGGCGTCAAACGCTCAGGCACCGGAAGGGAGCTGGGCCGCTGGGGCCTGGACGAGTTCGCCAACTTCAAGCTGATCCACCGCGCCTGCTGACCGACCTCCCCTATCCTTGTGAGGCACGCATGAGTCAGAACCAGCCCACCCCCGTGGCCACGGACAGCCGCCGCCGTCGCTCGATGACAGGCGCGTTCGTCGGTACCGCGATCGAGTGGTACGACTTCTTCCTGTTCGGCACCGCGGCCGCACTGGTCCTCGGCCCCACGTTCTACCCGTCCGCCGCCCCGGGCACGGCACTCCTGGCCTCGTTCGCGACGTTCTGGGTCGGCTTCCTGACCCGCCCGCTGGGCGGAGTGCTGTTCGGCCACCTCGGCGACCGCCTCGGACGCAAGAACACCCTCGTGGCGACGCTGCTGCTGATGGGAGTCTCCACCACGCTCATTGGTGTCCTGCCCGGCTACGACACGCTCGGCATCGCGGCGCCGATCCTCCTGGTCGTCCTGCGCGCCTGCCAGGGCCTCGCGGTGGGCGGCGAGTGGAGCGGCGCCGTCCTGATGGCCACCGAGAACAGCAGCAAGGACCGGAGGATCACAGCCGGCTCCTGGGTGCAGCAGGGTTCACCGGCCGGGTCGATCCTCGCGACGGTCATGTTCCTGCTCGTGGGCCTGCTCCCGGACGCCCAGTTCGAGGCGTGGGGCTGGCGAGTGCCGTTCCTGTTCTCCGCCGTGCTCGTCGTCGTGGGCCTACTGATCCGGCGCAACCTGGAGGAGTCCCTGGACTTCCAGGCCGCCAAGGCCCGCCAGGAGGTGGTACGCGCTCCCGTCGTCGAGGTCTTCCGCAGCTCGTCCCCGCTGGTGCTGCTCGGCGCGGCATCGTCGATCATCGGCATCTCCGCGGCGTTCTTCAACAACACCTTCCTGCTGGCCTGGACGACCGAGGACCTGGGCCTGGACCGGCAGCACATCCTGAACATCCTGCTGCTCATGGCCGTACTGCAATTCGTGTGGCAGCCGTTCGCCGCGTCGCTCGCCGAGCGGTACGGGGCGCTGCGGGTGATGGTCTCGGGGCTCGTGGTGAACCTCCTGGCGGTGTTGCCCCTCTTCCTCGCCATCCAGGCCCGCAGCGTGGTGCTGATCGCGGCGGCCCTGGCCGTCACCACCATCGGTGTTTGCGCCTACTACGCGATCCTCGCCAGCTTCATCTCGGGCGTCTTCCCCGCCCGCGTCCGCTACTCGGGAGCGGCCCTCGCCAACGGCATCTGCGCCTGCGTCATCGGCGGGTCGAGCCCGCTGATCGCGCAGTGGATCTTGGACAGCACCGGCGGCTCGCCCTGGGGCGTCGCCGCCTTCTACGCAGCCCTGATCCTTGCCACCATCGCCGGGGTCACCGCACTGGCGCGCCGCAGCAGGACCGCGGGCGAAGCCGTTCCAACCGGCCCCCGCGTGGACAAGGAGCTGCACGATGCGCATTGACGCCGTCTACGTCAACGGCCACATCCGTACGCTCGACCCGGATCGGCCGCACGCCCGACGGCTCGGAGTGGTGCAAGGCCGGATCGTCGGCCTGGACGAGGAGCTCGACGGGGTGGTTGCCGAGCGGGTGGTCGACCTCCGTGGAGCGCATGTCCTGCCCGGATTCCACGACGCGCATCACCATCTCTCCGCGACCGGTGAGCGGTTGGCCACACTGGACCTGCGCCCCGGCAGGGTCGACACGCTGGACAAGCTGTACGCGGCAGTGCGCGCACACGCCCGCACACTCGCGCCCGGTGCGTGGGTACGGGGCGCCGGGTACGACCAGAACGTTCTGGGAGCGCATCCGACGGCGGAGGCGCTGGACAGAGCGGCGGACGGACGCCCTGTGCTGCTGGAACACGTCTCCGGACACATGCTGACAGCCAGTACAGAGGTGTTCGCACGGGCCGGCCATCCCGGCCGGGAAGGCGTACCGGACGTCGGGGGCGGCATCGTGAACCGCGACGCGGACGGGCGTGCGGAGGGGCTCCTCCAGGAGACAGCGATGGCGCTGGCGCACGACCTGGTGCGGCCACTCTCGACCGAGCGGATCGTGCACCACCTGGATCTCGCTTCCCGGCACGCCCTCGCGCACGGGATCACCAGCGTCACGGATCCTGGTCTTGGCGACCCGAAGAACCTCGGGAACTCACCTGCTGACCTGCACGCCTACCAGGTGGCGAGGGAGCGGGGTGTGCTGGGACCGCGGACGACGGTCATGCCGTACCTGACAACACTTCATCCCCTGGCGGGATTCGCCGAAGAGGACGAGTGGGTCGGGCTGGACCTGGGGCTGCGGACCGGCTTCGGGGACGGGCGGTTGCGAATGGGCCCGGTGAAGGTGTTCGCCGACGGATCGCTGATCGGCAAGTCCGCCGCGATGCACCGTTGCTACCACGGCGAGCCCGCCAACCAGGGCACCATGCGGATCGAGCCGGACCAACTGCGCCGACAAGTGGTAGCGGCACACCGCGCGGGGTGGAGCCTTGCGGTGCACGCGATCGGGGACGCGGCGATCGACCATGCGCTGGACGCGATCGAGGCGGCCGTGCGGGCGGACGAGCGCCCGAACGCTCGGCATCGCATCGAGCACTTCGCGGTGGCGGACGACAGCCAGGTGGCAAGGGCCGCGGCGCTCGGCGTGGTGGCCGTGCCGCAGGGCCGGTTCATCTCAGAGTTCGGGGACGGCATGGCTCGGGTGCTGGGGCCTGAGCGGGCCGCTCTCTGCTACCGCATGCGGTCGCTCCTGCGAGCGGGGATGGTGCTGCCCGGGTCCACTGACTCCCCCGTTGCGGATGCCTCGGTTCTGGAATGTATTCACGACATGGTGAACCGGAGGACCGCTTCTGGCTCGGTTCTTGCCCCGGGCGAGGAGTTGACCGTGGAGGAGGCGGTGCGGGCCTACACTTACGGCTCGGCGTACGCCGAGGGCGGGGAGGCCGACAAGGGGGCGCTCCGCGTGGGCACGTACGCGGACTTCGTGGTCCTGACGGAGGATGTGTTCCAGGTGGATCCCGAGCGCATCCGGGAGGTCGAGGTAGTGGCGACCGTGTTGGCGGGAGAGCCGGTCCACGGCGCGGAGGAATTGCGTGGGTGACCGGCTGTGAGCTGGTTGGCCGTGCCGTCTTCCTCTGAACCGAGACACATGGTGGGTCCCCGCACGCGTGCGCAGGGCATGTGCACCCGGTGGACGTGAGGTCATGGACGGCAGACGCCCCGGCAAGCCACGGACACCTTGATCCCGGGTGTGCTGCAGGCGCTGGATGGAGCTTTCGAGCAAGGCCAGGTCGCGATCATCGGCGGCGTGATGGGGAGGTCAGGAACGGTGATCTGGAGACCCGGGCGGAGGCTCGGTTCCTCGGCGTGGGTGACGCCTTTGTACTGCCCGGCGCCGTGGATGCGCGTGTGCACTCGTACCCCACTCCGGTGAGGGGGATTCAAGGTCTCGCTGTTCACCACCGATCCGGTGCGGTTTCCGCAGATCGGCGAGCCGAGCTGCTCGACGTGCGGCCGGGCCGTCGAGGCTTTGGCTTTTCGTGTGCCTCTTGCCGTCGCTGGGCCTGGGCGGGTGGCGGACCCCTCAGCCCGCCACCCGCCTCACTCAGCCCCGTCAGGAGTAGCTGAGATCAAGGGATGGGCGGGATCGGGACTGTGGGGCTGATCTCGGCGGAGCCGTTGATCATCTTGGTCGCGGCGCCGGCGAGGCGCAGATAGAAGTCCGACGACACCTTGGTGCCGTCGGCGTCGAGGGTCAGGAAGTACTGGTCGGCGGGGATCATCGACTTGTCGGTCGCCGCCGGAGCGATGGCCGTGGTTTCGTCGTACTCGTCGAACATGGCGATGAAGGCGGAGTTTGTGCCGCACTTGGCGATGGCGACGGCCTGCTGCCACATGAAGTCTCCGGCCTTTCGCGGGATTTCGTTGCGCGGCGCGCCTTCCTTCCAGTTGGACCAGGCGAACCCGGGTAGATGACGGGCTGGTAGTCCTGTCCGTTCGCCTTGAGCTGTGCGTAGTCGTCGTCGAAGAGCTTCTGGTCGACGGTGGGGTTGCCGACGTTCCAGGGGGAGACCATGTTGCGGGCGGCGTAGACAGGAGCGAAACCGGGCTTGCCGTTCGAGTCGGTGGCTCTGGCAGCGCCTGACGGCCGAGGCCACAAGGTGCACTTCGTCGGCTCCCTGGCCAACGGCCCGGCCGAACTCGGCCACCGCGCCCACGAGGGCCACAGCGGCTGGCGCATCGACCAATTGAACGCCCACATCGACGCCTGGCTCCGGCAGAGCGATCCCCACACGATTACGCTCCTCATTGGCACGAACGACATTGGGGAGGACGACGACCTGGCCCATGCCCCCCGCGGCTCTCCGCCCTCATCGACCGGAGACGGACAGCCAGGCCGCGGTGCGAACTGTTCGTTGCGACCATCCCGCCCCAGTCCGACGCCACCTTCGAGAACAGAGTCAGGGCGTACAACGCCGCGCTCCCGGAGATGGTCGCCCGGAAGGGGCCGCACGCCCATCTCGTGCCGATCTACGACACGCTCTCCACCGCTGACTTGGCAGACGGCGTTCACCTCACCGAGGACGGTTACCGAGAGGTGGCCGCAGCCTGGTACGACGCCTTGCAAGCCGTCCCCGGGGCACTCGTGCCGACGTCCATGCGCGCTGCACGCGTGGAACCGTAGACCAGAAAGCCCGCTCGCTGTCGGTGAGTTGAAGCCCCTCAGGCTGTCGCCTGGGCAGCGGCTAGTTTTCGATGGGCACTTCGGCTCAGGCGCGCCGTGTGTTGATCTACGATCCACGCAGGCCGATCCACGCAGGCCCGCCACGGAGGCTGGTCAGGCGCTCCGTGGTGAGCCGTTCACCTTCTGTGTCCGATCGGGTCAGGGCGAGGCAGGGGGGTGATGGAGTTGAATTTGGCGTGCCGCAACTACCCAGCGCCTCGGTGGTGGCCGGCACCGAAAGCAGTTTTCTCGGTGCCGCATCGGCCACCCCCGTCGTGGAGACCGGTGGCCCTGTCTCCTACGGCATCGCCCAAATCGCCCTCGTGCACCTCGGCGGCACCGACCCGACCGCGCTGCCGCGGGTCACCACACCCGTGCCGTGGGCACCACCCTGCCCGCGGACGTGCCCCGGCAGGCTGGGGCGCGGGATGTCATCCGACTGCCTGCCCCCGATCCCGCGCCCCGTCGTCCGGGACCCTCCCGTTCTCAGCCGCCGTACTCCGTCAGATAGGCGACCGGGTTCGCCTTGTCGGCGGGTCCTCCGGTGCCGTTCACGATGTGTTGGATGGTGCCGGTGCCGCCGCCGAGTGAGACGGCCACCATGTGGTGCAGCCGTACGCCCGCGCGCTCGGGTACCTCGAAGGCACGGTCGGCCACGACGGCCGGGTTCGCGTTGAAGAAGCAGTACGAACCCAGGCCCCACGCCTCGTGCTCGGTCACGCCGTCCGCGACCTTGTACGCGGCGAAGCCCCGCGTGTCGCCGTTCATCCAGGAGCCCTGGTCCGGCGGGTCGTAGGGCATCTCGTTCTGGAAGAAGTAGGTGCGGCCCCGCTCGCCGTTCCACTCCACCTGGTACTTCTGGTAGTGCTCGGCGAACAGCCCGTAGAACGTCACGTCGTCACCGTTGACCACAAGGCCCGTGTCGGCCGGATTGGTGTTCCAGCCGATGCCGTCCCCGTGGTCGCCGCGCCACAGCCAGGTGTGGTCACCGATCACATGGTTGCTGTTGACGACCAGGCTGCGGGTGGCCTGCGCGGCGTGCGGGCCACCGATCCGGAAGAACACGTCGTGCAGCGAGGCCGGGTCGGCGGAGTGGTCGCCGTCGGCGCCCTCGGGCCCGACCTCCATCAGCGCGGGTGAGCCCCCGTCCCCAGCGTCGATCAGAAACCCGGCCAGGTTAACGCCGTCCACGTCGGCGACGGTGACCGCCGCCTTGCCCGCCGCTGGGACGAGCGTGGCGAGCCCGAGGCCGAGCACGACCGTGCCCGCGAGGGTGACGCGGAGCGTGTCGTCCAGGGCGTAAACGCCGGGGGTGAGGAGCAGGTGCTTTCCGGCGTCCAGTGTCTCGTTGATCGCGGCGGCGGAGGTGTCCGGGGTGGCGATGAGGAAGTCCCCGATCGGGAGTGATTCCCCTTCCGGGGTCCCGCCGTCCCAGCTCGGGCCCGTGGAGTCCGTGCGCAGCGCCGGCACGAACACGGCGAACGAGCCCGCGTCGTCCACGTACAGGAACCGTTTCTCGCGCACCTTGGGCGTCTTTTCGACGCGGGTGTACGGCGGGCTCGGGAAGTCGCCCGCGGGGGCGTTCCTGGCGCCCACGAAGACCATGTTCCAGTTGGATCCGTCCCAGCTGCCCCAGTCCGTGTTCCGCGACAGCCACTGCTGCTGCGAGCCGGAGCGCACCTGGCCGTCGACCTTCGTATCGGCCATGAGCCCGCCGCTGGACCAGCCGCCGTCATCCAGGTGGAGGTCGCCGCGCACATGCATACGGCGGTACGGCGCGGCCTGCGAGACGGCCCAGCGGTCGGCGCCGCCTGTGGGGGTGACGCTCAGATTCTCGGCGCAGCGCCAGAAGTTGTGCGTCGCGTTGCCGTCGAACCAGTCCGCTTCCGTATGCACCGCGCCCTTGATCACGACGTCGTCGGGGGAGCGGCCGAGGCCCGCTATATGCGTGTAGAAGCCGATGTTGGCGTCCACGGAGTCGTACGTGCCGGGCTTGAAGAGCAGCGCGAAACGGCCGTCGCCGAACTGGGCCTCTTCCTGTGCGCGGTACACCTCGTCGAGCTTCTGCTGGATCTCGGCGACGGGAGTACCGGGGTCGAACACGGTCACGTTCGGCCCGAAGTCCGGGTCGGCCTGCTGCTCGCCGCCAGGTACGGCCGAGGCTCCGGCGGCGACCCCGACCCCGCCGAGGCCGGCGGCGACGAGGCCGCCGAGGACGGTACGGCGGGGTATGTGGGGGTGGGGAGACATGAGGTGATCCTTTCGTTCGGTGAACTGGCGGCGCCCGTCAAGGAGTTGAGGCTTTGAACGCAACTTCCCCTTAATTTGAGACGTGAGTTGAGTAGTGAAAGAAGTGGCAGTCAAGACATCACGCACAGGTAAGTTCGGGGTGGGACGGACCACATGGCCGTAGGGAACCGGCGGACGTGCGCGATCTGCGCCGCACCAACCGCGCCAGACTGCTACGCCAGCTGTACTTCGAAGGGCCGCTGAGCCCCTAACTCGATCAGGACCGGACGTCCGCCGACCGCACCATCGGCGACCGACGTACGTACCGGCTGTGCACCAGGGACGACAGCGTGCACGCGGACATCCGGCAGTGATCGGCGGATCGCACCTTTGGACTCGTCTACATCGTGTGCGGCACCCTCAGGAGAGCTGCTGCAGAGGACACGTTTTACGCATGCGTATCTGATGGCTATGGCATTCACAACGTGCAGCTTGCGCAGGGGAGCTGACGGTCCCCATGGGCGCTGGGAAGATCTCGCTCAGGTGGGCGTGGACTGTCTTGTGGCGGAGTACTCGTTGGGCGACCGAGCTGGTGCCGGTGCCCACGACTCCGCCGTCGACTACCACGAAGGCGCCGAAGGGGCCTAGGCTGTTTCTCTCGGATCATCGGATCGTTGGTCTGGTGTGTCGTTGAGTGATGCGCAGTGGGCGCGGATCGAGCCGCTGTTGCCGGATCGCGCGCCGCAGCGGGGTGGGCGTTGGCGGGATCACCGGCAGGTGATTGACGCGATCGCGTGGAAGTACCGCACGGGCTCGCCC
>NZ_JBSFUT010000047.1:0-57832 GCF_053591935.1 Streptomyces sp. NPDC002851
GGTCCTTGACCAGCTCGCTCGGCCGCCCGGGCGGAAGCAGCTCGGCGGCCGTGAGCAGCCCGGTCACCGGGTCTGCGCCGCCCGCTCGTCGTGGTCGCGGAACACCTCGGCGATCTGGTGCCTGCGCTGTTCCATGCGGACGAGTCCGAGGCCGAGCCCGGCGACCGCGTCGCGCACGAGGTCGTACGTCTCCTCGCCCGTCGCCTCGACGAGCAGGATGTGCCCGGCGCCGGGCAGGCCCTCCTCGCGCGCGTGCACCAGGCTGCCGCCGCGCTCCTGAAGCGCCTGCCGCAACGCACCGGTGCCGTCGGGCCGTTCGTCGGTGTCGGTGACCTCGACGGCGAGGGTGCCCATGGTCTGGGTGAAGTCACGGGTGGAGCTGGAACGCAGCAGCTTCCCGCCGTCGATGATCACGACGTGGTCGCAGGTGCGCTCGAGCTCGCCGAGGAGGTGCGAGGTGACCAGGACGGAGATGCCGAAGTCGGTGTGCACCCGGCGGATCAGGCCGAGCATCTCGTCCCGGCCGACGGGGTCGAGGCCGTTGGTGGGCTCGTCCAGGAAGACCACGGAGGGGTCGTGGACGAGCGCCTGGGCGAGCTTGACCCGCTGCTTCATGCCGGTCGAGTAGCCGCCGATGGGGCGGTAGCGCTCTTCGTAGAGCCCGACGTGGCGCAGCGTGTCGGCGGTGCGCTCGCGGGCCGCGGTGGGCGGCAGGCCGGACATCCGCGCCATGTGGACGACGAACTCGGTGGCCGAGACGTCGGGCGGCAGACAGTCGTGCTCGGGCATGTACCCGACACGCTCGCGGATGGCGGCGCCTTCGGTGGCGATGTCCAGGCCGAGGACCTCACCGCGGCCCTCGGTCGCCGGGGACAGGCCGAGCAGAATCTTGATCAGAGTGGACTTACCGGCTCCGTTGGCCCCAACGAGCCCGGTCACACCCGGGCCGATGTCCACGGAGAGCCGGTCGAGAGCGGTCACCCGGGGGAACCGCTTGCTGAGGCTTTCGGTCGCGATCACAGTCACGTTTTCGACGGTAGTGGCGGGGGCCACAGCCGACGTCAGACCAGACTCCTGTATCGGTCTACGCCCTGGGGCGTAGGGGCCCGTAGGGGTACGCCCCCAGAACCAGCCCCTCCGGCAGAACCAGCCCCCTCCGGCGTTTGAGGAGCGGGGGTCCGGGGGCAGCGCCGCCCCACGCGGCGTTGGCCGCATATCGGCACAGCCGGGAAGGGGCGGGACCGGGGAAAGAAGCGCCGCAGGCCCGCCCGCCCCGGCCGCAGAAGTTATCCACAGCCTGCTGCAAGCCCCTTGACGCAGCCGCCGGGCATTGTCACATTCATCAGTGTCAAGTTACGGACACGTAGCGCAGGCGGGCCGCAGGGCTGATGCCGATCACGGGACGGACGGTGGCATGACCTCAGCAGTGGACACCGAACTCAGCGCTGAACTGCGGGGGTTCAGAGAAGTGCAGACGCTCGCGTACGCGTGCGCGGAGTCGGTCGCGGCGCAGCTCAGGCCGGGCGTGACGGAGCGCGAGGCGGCCCGTATGCAGCGGGAGTGGCTGCGCGAGCGCGGCGTGCGCGACTGGTTCCACCTGCCCTTCGCGTGGTTCGGGGACCGCACGGCCTTCGTCGGCTTCAAGATCCCGCTTCAGTTCTTCCCGACCGACCGGAAGCTGGAGCCGGGGATGCCGTTCATCCTCGACATGGCCCCGGTCTACAAGGGCTATACGGCGGACATCGGCTACTCGGGCTGTCTCGGCCTCAACCCCGTGCACGACAAGCTCCTCGCCGACCTGGAGGAGCACCGCGCCCTGATTCTGCGCGAGGTCCGCGAGGGCCGCAGGCTGCGGGAGATCTACGAGGACGTGGAGCGCCTGATGACCCGCCAGGGCTATGCCAACCGGCACCGCGCCTATCCCTTCGGCGTGATCGCGCACAAGGTCGACCGGGTCAAGCAGCGGCGCTTCTCGCCCACGCTGTTCGGCTTCGGCACCCAGTCCCTGAAGGGCCTCGCGAGCGATGCGTTGCACGGCCACCGGGACGGCTGGTCCCCGCTGTGGAGCCCGTACAAGTTCTCCGACCACCCCCCGCAGCCCGGGCTCTGGGCGGTCGAGCCGCACCTCGGATTCAGGGGTACGGGCGCGAAGTTCGAGGAGATCCTGGTCGTCACCGACTCCAAGGACCCCGAGCAGCGCGCGTTCTGGCTGGATGACGATCTGCCGCATGTGCGGCGCTGGGCGGAGGCGAAGGCCGCATGAGCGAGGGTCTGTTGAAGGGCGAGGGTCTGTTGAGGGGCGCGCGGGAGCGCTGGGTGCGTACGGGCGGCGTGGAGCTGTGCGTCGCCGAGCTGGGCGAAGCCGACCGGCCGACGGTCGTGCTTGTGCACGGCTATCCGGACTCCAAGGAGGTCTGGTCGGAGGTCGCGGCCCGGCTGGCGGACCGCTTCCATGTGGTCCTGTACGACGTGCGCGGCCACGGCCGCTCGACCGCGCCGACCCCGCTGCGCGGTGGTTTCACCCTGGAGAAGCTGACCGACGACTTCCTGGCGGTCGTGGACGCGGTCAGCCCCGACAAGCCGGTGCATGTGGTGGGGCACGACTGGGGCTCGGTGCAGTCCTGGGAGTTCGTGACGGTCAAGCGCACCGAGGGCCGGATCGCCTCCTTCACCTCGATGTCGGGCCCGTCCCTTGACCACTTCGGGCACTGGATCAAGAAGCGGATGACCCGCCCGACCCCGCGCCGGGTCGGTCAACTCCTCGGCCAGGGCGCCAAGTCGTGGTACGTGTACATGCTGCACACGCCCGTGCTGCCCGAGCTGGCCTGGCGCGGCCCGCTCGGCAAGCAGTGGCCGAAGATCCTGAGCCGCTTCGAGAAGGTCCCCCGCGGCGGCTACCCGACGCCCTCGCTGCCCTCGGACGCGGCCCACGGCGCCTGGCTCTACCGGGACAACGTCCGGGCACGGCTGTTCCACCCGCGCTCCGACGCGTACGCGCACGCACCCGTGCAGCTGATCACGCCGACCGGCGACGCCTTCCTGTCCCCGCGGCTCTACGACGAACTGGAACTGTGGGTCCCGCAGTTGACCCGCAGGACCTTGGCGGGCATGCACTGGATCCCGCGCACCCGGCCCGACCAACTGACGGCCTGGATCACGGACTTCGTGACGGCCCATGACGACCTGAGCGCACCGGCCGCGCCCGGCGCCCTCGGCGACCGAGAGACACAGGGGGCCGCGGTGGCGGTACGGAATTCCCGGGCGGCGGGCAAGCACGCCGACCGATTCGGCGGACAGCTCGTCCTGGTCACCGGCGCGGCCAGCGGCATCGGCCGGGCCACCGCGTTCGCCTTCGCGGAGGCCGGGGCCCGAGTGGTGGCGGTCGACCGGGATGCCGAGGGCGTGGCCCGTACGGCCGAATTGGCCCAGCTCATCGGCGCACCCGCCGCCTGGGCCGAGACGGTCGACGTCACCGACGAGCAGGCCATGGAGAAGCTCGCCGAGAAGGTCGCCCACGAGTACGGCATCGTGGACGTCCTGGTGAACAACGCCGGGATAGGCGTCTCCGGCTCCTTCTTCGACACCACGGCCGAGGACTGGAAGAAGGTCCTGGACGTCAATCTGTGGGGCGTCATCCACGGCTGCCGGATATTCGGCAAGCAGATGGCCGACCGCGGCCAGGGCGGCCATATCGTCAACACCGCGTCGGCGGCGGCCTATCAGCCCTCCAGGGCCCTGCCCGCGTACAGCACCTCCAAGGCCGCCGTGCTGATGCTCAGCGAGTGCCTGCGCGCCGAGCTGGCCGCGAAGGACATCGGCGTCTCCGCGATCTGCCCGGGCTTCGTGAACACCAACATCACGGCGACCACGCATTTCGCCGGTGTCGACGAGGCGGAGGAGAAGCGCCGCCAGAAGAAGTCCTCCCGCCTCTACGGCCTGCGCAACTACCCGCCGGAGAAGGTCGCTGACGCGATCCTGGGCGCCGTGGTCAAGAACCAGGCCGTCGTCCCGGTCACCCCGGAGGCGCGCGGCGCCCACCTGATGTCCCGCTTCACGCCCAAGGCGCTGCGTGCGATCGCCCGATTGGAGCCGCCGCTGTGAGCACCGAGAGCGCGTACGGATCAAGCCCCGAGGAGCACACCGACACCAACAAGCACACCGCGAGCGAAGAGCACAGGGCTGGCGTCACCGAAAAGGCGGGCACCAAAGAGACCGGCACCCAAAAGACCGCCACCGAAGAGACCAGCGCCCAAAAGACCGGCACCCAAAAGACCGGGACCGAAGAGCACTACGCGATCGTTCCCCGCCGGGTCGCCTTCGACTGGGAGCGGACGCCGCTGCACTGGATACCGGGCGAGCCCACCGCGACACACGTGATCAACGTGCTGCATCTGCTGCTTCCCGCGGGCGAGCGGTGGTTCGTGAAGGTCTTCAAGGAGGGCCTGCCGCTCGTCACGGACCCGGTGCTCCTGAAGGACGTCAAGGGGTTCATGGGCCAGGAGGCCACGCACAGCGTGCAGCACGCGTATGTGCTCGACCACCTGGCCGCGCAGCACCTGGACACCCAGCCGTACACGAAGTACGTCGACTTCCTCTTCGAGAAACTCCTCGGCGAGACCCCGCCGTTGGGCATCCCGATACCCACCCAGGAGTGGCTGCGCGTGCGGCTCTCCATCATCGCCGCGATCGAGCAGTTCACGGCGGTCCTGGGCGACTGGGTGCTCGGCGCCGAGGGCCTGGACGCGGCCGGTGCGGACGAGGTCATGCTGGACCTGCTGCGCTGGCACGGCGCGGAGGAGGTCGAGCACCGCTCGGTCGCCTTCGACATGTACCAGCACTGCGGGGGCCGGGGGCTGCCGCGGTACGCCCGCCGGGTGGGCGGCATGGCGGTCACCGCGCCCGTGATGCTGTTCCTGTGGATCTGGGGCTCCGCCTACCTGATCCGGCACGACCCGGAACTCGCGGGCCGACTGCGCTACTCGCTCACCGAGCACAACAAGGCCGTACGCAAGGGCCTGCTGCCCACCTCGCGGTCGATCGCCGCCGCGATACCCCGCTACCTGCGGCGGTCGTACCATCCCTCGCAGGAGGGCTCGCTGCGCAGGGCCGTCGCATATCTGGCGCAGTCGCCCGCGGCCCGCGTCGCGGCGGGCGCGGTCGGGCGCGCGGCGATCACGTGACGGGGCTGCGCGGGGCGTGCGGCCGGGATACGACGGCCACGGTCGGCCCGGTCGGCCTACTCGGCGTGGTCGGCCCGGTCGGCCTGATCGGCCTGATCGGCCTGGCAGGCGTGGTCGGCCGAGGCAGGGCAGCACGGTGATGGAAGGGCGGGGGAGCGTGGCGTCAGTCTCCGAGTACCGGATCGAGGATCTGGCCCAGCACAGCGGGGCCACGGTCCGTACGATCCGCGCCTACCAGGACCGCGGGCTGCTCCCCCGGCCGGAGCGGCGTGGCCGGTCCAATGTGTACGGCGACGCGCATCTGACCCGGCTCCACCAGATCGCCGCGCTGCTCGACCGCGGCTACACCCTGGCGTCCATCAAGGAGCTCCTGGAAGCCTGGGACGCGGGCCGCGGCCTGGGCGGGGTGCTCGGCCTGGTCGCGGAGATCGACCGCCCATGGTCGGACGAGGAGGCGGACCGGATCACCCGGGCCGAACTGGACGCGAAGTTCGGCGGCAAGCCCGACGAGGCCGCCATCGACGACGCGGTGGAACTCGGCGTCCTGGTGCGCATTCCGGACCGGGACGACGCGTTTCTGGTGCCGAGCCCCCAAGAGCTCGCCGTGGCCGCCGAGTTGCATGCGGCGGGCGTACCGCTATCCGCAATCGCCGATCATCTGCGGGAGTTGCGGGTCCAGGTGGAGCACATCGCCTCCCGCTTCCTGGAGTTCACCACCGAACACGTCTTCGCCCGCTACCTGGGCCACCACCCGCCGAGCGACGCGGAGGCCGACGAAGCGGCCGAGCTGGTACGCAAGCTGCGCCCGCTCGCCCAGCAGACGGTGGACGTCGAACTCGCCCGCGCCATGCGGACATTCGCGACCCGCCACCTCCACCATCACCTGGCGGCCCCGACCCCACCGGCCGCCCGACCCGACCCACCGGTCACCGATGTACCGGTCACCCTGCCGGCCGACACAATGCACTCCGTACAGGCGCTGGTTGGCTCGGAGCGCGCCGCGGAGTTCATCGCGCTCGCTACCGAACGTGAGGTGAGAGCCAGGCAGTTGGACGCGCTCACGTCAAATGACGGACCAGGAGAGGCGATTGACGAACTCGCCTAGGACGCAGAGGAGTTGTCTCGTTGTCCACAGGGACATTCAACAGACCTGTGGATAACCTGGGTTGGCTGTGGATCATGCATAACTCCGGTAAAAATTAAGTGAATTCACGGAACTTATGCGAACGCCCCGGCGAACGTCCAGCAACGGGGAGCGTGAGAAGCGGAGGGCAACCGGGAGCGGGGGCGACCAGGAGCGGGGGGACCGGGAGCGGGAGGCAGGGAGAGCGGCGCACGGAAAAGCAGCCGCACGTAGGCTCGCACCATGAGCACCTCCCTGCGACTGAGCACCCTCATACTGCCCATCCACCGCTGGTCCGACGGCGGCCGCGCCCGCTGGCAGCGCGCCGAGGAGCTCGGCTTCCACACCGCGTACACGTATGACCACCTGGCGTGGCGCACCTTCCGTGACGGACCCTGGTTCGGCGCGGTGCCCACCCTGACCGCCGCGGCCGCCGCCACCTCCCGGCTGCGCCTCGGCACCCTCGTGACCTCGCCGAACTTCCGGCACCCCGTCACGCTCGCCAAGGAGCTGATCACGCTCGACGACATCTCCGGCGGCCGGATCACCCTCGGCGTCGGCGCGGGCGGGAACGGCTGGGACGCGACCACCCTCCTCAAGACCGGCGAGGAGCCCTGGACGCCGCGCGAGCGCGCCGACCGGTTCGGCGAGTTCGTCCCGCTGCTCGACCGGCTGCTGCGGGAGCCCGCCGAGGTGACGTACGAGGGCACGTTCTACTCGGCGAGCGAGGCGCGCAACGTACCCGGCTGTGTCCAGACCCCCCGCCTCCCGTTCGCCGTCGCGGCCACCGGCCCCCGCGGCCTGAAGCTCGCGGCCAAGCACGGGCAGGCATGGGTGACCACGGGGGACCCGAAGGTCAGCGCGTCGGGCACGCCGGAACAGTCGGTTCAGGCCATTCGCGGCCAGCTCGAACGGCTCGACAAGGAGTGCTCGGACCTCGGCCGGGACACCGCAGACCTCGACAAGGTGCTGCTCATCGGCTTCACGCCGGACCGCGCCCGCCCGCTGGAGTCGGTCGACGCGTTCGTGGACTTCGCGGGCCGCCATGCCGAGCTCGGCATCACCGAGTTTGTCGTGCACTGGCCGATCCCGGACTCGGACTTCGCCGCCGACCAGACGGTCTTCGAGCGCATCGCCACGGAGGCGCTGGGCCAGCTCAGCCGCTGAACGGACCGGGGAGATCCGGAAGGAAGGTCCCGGGGGGGCGCGGCCGGGAAGGGTTCGACGGGCCCAGACGACGGCAAGGTTCGACGGCAAGGGCCCGACGGAAAGGGTCCGACGGGACCAGGAACGATCACGGCGGCATCGGCACCGAAAGCGATCACCAGATCACCGGCAGAACCGAAAAGGATCAGCCGATGCGGCCCTCTCAACAGTGCCGCATCGGCCTCAGATGTGCACCGGCGGGAACGCACGTGGGGCATATGCGGCACCATTCCGATATGACCTCAGCGCCTGCGCCCTCACCGGCCCCCGCCACCACGCCGCGGCTGATCGCCACCGACCTCGACGGCACCCTGCTGCGCGACGACAAGTCGGTGTCGGACCGCACGGTCGCGGCCCTGGCCGCCGCCGAGGAGGCCGGAGTCGAGGTCTTCTTCGTCACCGGACGCCCCGCCCGCTGGATGGATGTCGTCAGCGACCACGTGCACGGCCACGGCCTGGCCATCTGCGGCAACGGCGCCGCCGTGGTCGATCTGCACGGCGGCCCCGACACCCACCGCTTCGTGAAGGTCCGCCCCCTGGACCGGGACCCGGCCCTGAGCGTCGTCGACATCCTGCGCACCGCCGCCCCCGGCACGTCCTTCGCGGTGGAGCGGACCAGCGGCATCCACCACGAGCTGGCCTACCCGCCGATGCACCTCGACCCCGCGGTCACCATCGCACCGGCCGAGAAGCTGCTCGCCGAGTTCCCCGCCGACCCGTCGGCGGGCGACCAGCCGGTCCTCAAGCTCCTCGCCCACCACGCCGAGCTGTCCCCGGACGAGTTCCTCGGCCTGGCCCGTACGGCGATCGGCGACACGGCGTCCGTCACCCGGTCCAGCCCCACGGCACTCCTGGAGATCAGCGGACCGGGCGTCTCCAAGGCGAGCACCCTGGCGCTGTGCTGCGCCGAGCGCGGCATCGCCCCCGCGGAGGTCGTGGCCTTCGGAGACATGCCGAACGACATCGAGATGCTGACCTGGGCCGGCCGCTCGTACGCCATGGGCAATGCCCACCCCGATGTGCTCGCCGCGGCCTCGGCCCGGACCGACCCCAACAACGAGGACGGCGTCGCCCTCGTCATCGAACAGCTCCTCGGCATCAAGAGCTAGGCACTCGGCCAGGAGCATCAAGCGCGCCTGCCAGGCGTCGCGCGGCAGGCGGGAGTTTGACGACAGGTCCTAGGGGGCGTCTCCCCCTAGGACCCCACCGGCACCCCGCGCTCCGCCAGCCACGCCACCGGATCCACCGCCGACCCCAGATGTGGGGTGACCCGCGCCTCGAAGTGCAGGTGCGGACCGGTCGAGTTGCCGGTCGAGCCCGCCTGCCCGAGCCACTGCCCGGTCCGCACCCGTTCCCCCTGGTCGACGGTGACCGACGCCAGGTGCGCGTACTGCGTGTAGTACCCGTCCGAGTGCTTGATCAGGACCTCCATGCCGAAGCCCGCCCCGCACTTCACCTGCTCCACCCGTCCCTCGCCGACCGCGCGGACCGGTGTGCCGATGTCGACGGCGAAGTCCTGCCCGGTGTGCCGGTTCGCCCAGTGCTCGCCGGAACCACCGAATCCGGCGGAGAGTTGGTACGTCTCCACGGGCGCGACCCAGGGCTCGTAGGCGAACGGCTCCGGCTGGTCCAGGCGCGCGGCGCCCCGGCACGCGCCCGCCGTGACCTGCTGTTCGGCCTCCTGCTCCAGCGTCGCCCGGGCCTGCTCCAGCTTCTGCTCGATGCCGCGCTTCAGTTCGGCCAGGTCCGCCTGGCGCGCCTGAAGCGACTGCCAGGCCGCCTTCGCCCGCTCCTTCCCGGCGTTCAGGGCCCGCTCCGCCCGTTGGCTGCTTGCGATGGCATTGTTCATCGCGAGATCGGCCTGCCAGGAGAGCCGCTGACTGCGCATCAGCGCCTCGGGATCCTCGGCCAGGAGCAGCTGGGCGGTGTACGACACATCGCCGCCGGTGCGGTACTGGGAGCGCGCGATCCGGCCCAAGTCATCGTGGAGCAGCCGCAGTTCATGGCGCTTCTGGTCGAGCAGCTCCTCCAGGCGTTCGGCCTTGGCACGCTGTCGCTCCGCCGCCCGCCGCCCGGCCTCGTACCGTTCGGTGGCCTTCGCGGCCTCCTCGTACAGCCGCGCCACCTCGGCACTCGTCGACTCCGGCCCCTCGGCGGCGGGGGCCCCGCCGAGTGCGTCGGTGGGACCGCGTACGCCCACGAGCAGCGCGACGAGCACACACAGCACCACCGGAGCGGTCAGCGGACGGCGAGCGGAGCGGCACATTCCCGGATCGTCGCCCGCACCGGCGCGCCCCGCCCGCCTGAGAACGGCAACGGAGTGAGCCACGCCCACGTACGGACCAAGTCACAGACCAAGTCACGGCCCAAGCCACGAACCAAGTCACGGACCAAGCCCGAGCCGTACGGCGTGGTTGGTCAGTGGGGCGCCTGCCACACCACGGACGTCCCCCGCTCCCCGAGCCCCGGCCCGTACCAACTGTCCCCGCCCAGGGACTCCGCACGCCGCTTGAGGTTCTTCAGGCCGCTGCGCCGCCCGCCCTCCGGAATACCGACCCCGTCGTCCGCCACCGTGAGGCGCACCCCGGGCCGCCCGTCCGGCAACGTCGCCGCCGCGTCCACGACGACCTCGATCCGGGTCGCCTCGGCATGCCGGAACGCATTGGACAGCGCCTCGCGCAGCGCCGCGATGAGGTTCTTGCCGACCAGCTCGCCCACCACGGTGTCGACCGGCCCGACGAACCGGCTCGACGGCTTGAAGCCCAGCGGAACGGCCGCCATGTTGATCTCCCGGAGCACCCGGGTCCGCAGCCCGGACGGAGGCTCGGCGGGCCCCTGCTGAAGCGCGAAGATCGCCGTACGGATCTCCTGGATGGTCACATCGAGCTCGTCGACCGCCGTCCCGACACCGTCCCGCACATCGGGCACGACCGCCCGGCGCTGCGCGCTCTCCAGCATCATCCCGGTGGCGAAGAGCCGCTGAATGACCAGGTCGTGCAGGTCACGGGCGATCCGGTCACGGTCCTCGAAGACCGCGAGGCGCTCCCGGTCGCGCTGCGCCTCGGCCATCATCAGGGCCAGCGCGGCCTGCGCCGCGAACTGGCTGGCGAGCGTCTTCTCCGCCTCGGTGAAGGGCGCCGCACCCGGCGCCCGCGGCGTGGCAAGCGCACCGAGCACCCGGCCACCGCTGTTCAACGGCAGCAGCATCGCGGGACCGTAGTTCTGGGCGAAGTTGGTGATCAGCCGGGGGTCGGACCGGGCGTCGTCCACGAACAGCGGCTCCCCGGAGAGCAATTGGTCCACGGCGGGCGACTCCGGCGGCACCACGACGCCGAGCGGGGTCGCCAGTTCGTCCGAGGAGACCGCCACGATCTCCAGGCCGCCCTCCGGCGCGGGCAGCAGCACCATCGCGGACGCCGAGTCGGCCAGCTTCCGCGCCTGTTCGGCGACGACGGTCAGCGCGTCGTCCGCGTCCGCCCCGGAGAGCAGCGCCGTGGTGACGGCCACCGAGCCGTCGATCCAGCGCTCGCGCTGCCGGGTCGCCTCATACAAGCGCGCGTTGCCGATCTGGATCCCGGCCTCGGTGGCGAGCACCTTCACCATGTGCAGGTCGTAGTCGTTGAACGGCCGACCGCCCCGCTTCTCGGTGAGATACAGGTTGCCGAACACCTCGTCCCCCACCCGGATCGGCACCCCGATGAAGGTGTGCATCGGCGGGTGGTGCGGCGGGAAACCCCGCGACCGCGGGTCCTTGCTCAGGTCATCGAGGCGCAGCGACACCGGGTCCTGGATGAGCGCGCCGAGCACCCCGCTGCGGCCGTCCGGCGGCGCGCCGATGCGCTCGCGCTCCTCGTCCGAGATGCCGTGCGTGATGAAGTCGGCGAGCCCATCGCCCTGGTCGTTGATCACGCCGATCGCCGCGTACCGGGCGCCCGTGAGGCTGGCCGCGGTCTCCGCGATGCGGTCCAGGGTGGTGTGCAGCTGGAGCCCGCTGCCCACCGAGACCATGGCCTCCAGCAACTGCGGCAGCCGCGCGGCCAGTTCCTCGGGGAGCGCCTGCAGACTGCGCGCCGCCTGCTCGGCGGCGGCCGTGCCGGTCGCATTCCGATCCGGAAAGGGCGGCGGCGAATCTTCGGGGACTGCGGGCGCTGACATGCCCTTGAGCGTAGTAAGTCCTATTTATCAAGGAAAGTCGGGTACGGGTCTATCGGGTACGGGTTTGTAGATGGGGAGACACCCTCTAGGCCCGCACCAGCTCCGTCTCCCGTTCACGCGCCAGCATCCGCGCCAGCACCCCGCCCTCCTCGGCGGCCAGCTCCGCGTACCCGCCGCGCTGCACGACCCGCCCCTCGTCCAGGACGATCACCTCGTCCACCGCGTCGAGCCCGGCGAGCCGGTGTGTGATCAGCAGCGTCGTCCGCCCCTCGGTCACCGCCAGGAGGTCGGCGGTCAGGGCGTCCGCGGTCTCCAGGTCGAGGTGCTCGGCCGGTTCGTCCAGTACGAGGACGGGGAAGTCGGCGAGCAGCGCGCGGGCCAGGGCGAGCCGCTGCCGCTGCCCGCCGGAGAGCCGGGCACCGTGCTCGCCCACCAGGGTGTCCAGGCCGTCGGGCAGCGAGTCGGCCCAGTCCAGGAGCCGGGCCCGGGCGAGCGCGTCGCGCAGCTCGTCCTCTGTCGCGCCGGTCCTGGCGAGCCTGAGGTTCTCCCGGATCGAGCTGTCGAAGATGTGCGCGTCCTGGGCACACAGGCCGACCACGCGGCGCACCTCGTCACCGTTCAGGACGTACGCGTCCGTTTCGCCCAGGCGGTACGTCCCCGCCTCGGCGTCCAGGAAGCGCAGCAGCACCTGGGCGAGGGTCGTCTTGCCGGAACCCGACGGGCCGACGACGGCGACCCGGCGGCCCCGGTCCAGGGTGAGCCCGACATCGGCGAGCGCGTGGGCCCGCTGTTCCGCGTGCCGCGCGAACAGCCCGTCGACCCGCACCGGGAAGGGATCGGGGGGCGGTGCGGAGACCGACTTCCGGGGGGCGCCGGGGGCCTCGGCCCGTTCGGCGTACGGCTCGGCTCCCGCGGGCACGAGTTCGGCTTCCACAGGCACAGGCTCGGCTTCGACGGGCACGAGCTCGGTCTCCGTGGGGACGCGATCGGGAGCCATCCGCTCTGCGGGCGCGAACTCGGCGGGCGCGGCCGGTTCCCGTACCGGATCCGGAGCGTCGAGCACCTCGAACACCCGCTCCGCGCTCTTGCGCACCCGCTGCCGGAACTGCACCGCGAGCGGCAGCCCGGCCACCGCCTCGAACGCGGCCAGCGGCGTGAGCACCACGACCGCGAGCGCGACCCCGCTGAGCCGCCCGTCGCGGACGGCCCCCACCCCGGCGAGCGCCGCCGCGGCCACGGTCAGACCGCAGGCGAGGGCGGAGAGCCCGGCGCCGAGCGCGGTGGCGGAGGCGGCCCGGGACGCGATCCCGGTGAGCTCCCGGTCGGCCGCCCGCGCCTCGGCCGTACGTGCGCGCAGCGCCCCGGCGACGGTCAACTCGGCGGTGCCGGTGAGGAGATCGGCAACCCGGATGGCCAGGGCGCCGCGTGCCGGGGCGAGCCGCCGCTCCGCCCGGCGGGCCAGGGCGCCGCTCAGGACGGGCACCCCGGCACCGGCGACGAGCAGCCCCCCGGCGAGCAGCACGCCCGCCTCGGGCAGCAGCCACGCGGTGAACCCGACCGCCCCGGCCGAGACGACCACGGCCGCCGACGCGGGCAGCAGCCAGCGCAGCCAGTAGTCCTGGAGCGCGTCCACATCGCCGACCAGACGGGTCAGCAGATCCCCGCGCCTGGCCCGGTGCAGCCCGGCAGGCGCAAGCCGCTCCAGGCGGCGGTATACGGCGACCCGGGTGTCGGCCAGCATCCGCAGTACGGCGTCGTGCGTGACCAGGCGCTCGGCGTACCGGAAGACCGCGCGCCCCAGACCGAACGCCCGGGTCGCGGTCACCGCCACCATCAGATACAGCACCGGAGGCTGCTCGGAGGCCCGCGCGATCAGCCACCCCGAGGTGGCCATCAGCCCGACCGCACTGCCGAGCGCGAGGCTCCCGAGCAGCAACCCCAGAAGCAGCCGCCCCCGCCGCTCCCCGGCCATGTCCCGCACCCGCCCGAGCAGTTCGCGCCCGCCCTTGGAACGCACACCCTCGGGGCGTGCCGAGGCCGTGGCCGAAGCCGAGGGCGAGGGTGAAGCCGAGGCCGAAACCGAAGCCGGGGCCGACGCAGAAACCGCCCCCACAACGTGCGGCTCCCCCCGCTCCTCCCGCACGACCGCCTCGGCCTCGGCCTCGACGTCACCACTCCGTACCGCCGTGGCACCGCCCGGCGCCACCTCCGTAACCGATACCGAACCCCCGTCGGTCACCCCGGCCGGACGTACCGCCGCAGCTCCGGCCGGACGTGCATCCACCGCCTCGGCCGGACGCCCGTCCGCGTCCCCGGCCAGATCCCCATCCCCGGCCAGCCGTACACCCGCAGCCCCATCCGGACGCACGCCAGAAGGCCCCGCCCCCACCGGCCGTACCCCCGAAAGCCCCGCCCCCTCCGAGCCGAGCTCCGAACACCCGGCACCATCCACCCCAAGCCGTACGACCCGGTCAGCCACCGCAAGCAGCGCGGGCCGGTGCACCACAAGGAGCACCGTCCGGCCGACGGCGAGGCGCCGGACCGCCTCGACGATCTCTGCCTCGGTCGCCCCGTCGAGGCTCGCCGTCGGCTCGTCGAGCAGCAGCACGGGCCGGTCCGCGAGGAACGCCCGGGCCAGTGCGAGCCGTTGCCGCTGCCCGGCGGAGAGCCCGGCCCCGTCCTCGCCGAGCCGGGTCGCGAGGCCGTCCGGCAGCGCGGCCACGAAGTCGAGGGCGCCCGCGTCCCGCATCGCCGCGCGTACCGCGTCGTCGGAGGCCTCGGGCCGCGCGAGCCGTACGTTCTCCGCGATGGTCCCGGCGTACAGATGCGGCCGCTGCGGCACCCACGCGACCCGCTCGTGCCAGGCCTCCGGCGAGACCGTGGCCAGGTCGGTCCCGCCGACCCGCACCCGCCCTTCGTCGGGCCGTACGAAGCCGAGCAGCGCGCTCAGGAGGGTCGACTTGCCCGCCCCGCTGGGCCCGACCAGGGCCACGGTCTCGCCTTGTTCCACGTGAAACGTCGCGCCGGTGACGGCGGCGGTCTCCCGTCCCGGGTACCGGACCGTCACCCCCTCGACGCTCAACCTGCCGCTCGGGGCGGGCCCTTCACCGGCCGACGGCACCGGTGTCTCCAGGACCTCGAAGATTTCCTCGGCGGCGGCGAGCCCCTCCGCCGCCGCGTGGTACTGCGCCCCCACCTGCCGCAGCGGCAGATACGCCTCGGGCGCGAGCACAAGCACGACCAGACCGATGTAGAGGTCCATCTCGCCGTGCACGAGCCGCATGCCGATGGTCACCGCCACCAGCGCGACCGACAGGGTGGCGAGCAGTTCGAGCGCGAACGACGACAGGAAGGCGATCCGCAGGGTCCGCATCGTGGCCCGCCGGTACTCGCCGGTGATCCGCCGGATCGACTCGGCCTGCGCCTTGGCCCGCCCGAACACCTTCAGGGTCGGAAGCCCGGCGACGACATCGAGGAAGTGCCCGGAAAGCCGGGAGAGCAGCCGCCACTGACGGTCCATCCGGGCCTGGGTCGCCCAGCCGATGAGCACCATGAAGATCGGGATCAGCGGCAGGGTGACGACGATGATCGCCGCAGAGACCCAGTCCTCGGTGACGATCCGCGCGAGCACCGCGACCGGCACCACGACCGCGAGCCCCAGCTGGGGCAGATAGCGGGCGAAGTAGTCGTCGAGCGCATCGACCCCGCGGGTGGCGAGTGCTACCAGTGATCCGGTGCGCTGCCCACTCAGCCAGCCAGGCCCGAGGGCCCCGGCACGTTCGAGCAACCGCCCCCGCAGCTCCGACTTCACCGCCGCGCTCGCCCGGTGCGCGGACAGTTCGGTGAGCCAGCCGACGGCCCCGCGCCCCACCGCCACGGCCGCGAGCAGCAGCAACGGCGTACGCAGCGCGGAGCCGTCGAGCCCCTGCTGGAAACCGCCCACCACGACCTCGGCGATGAGCATCGCCTGGGCGACGACCAGGCCCGCCCCGGCCAGCCCGAGCACCACCACCGCGATCAGGAAGAAGCGGGTGGCCCTGGCGTACCGGAGCAGACGCGGGTCGATCGGTTTCACGTGAAACAGCCCCTAGTGCGCATCGACGGCGATGTGCTGTGTGCCGATCCGCTTGCGGAACACCCAGTAGGTCCAGCCCTGGTAGAGCAGCACGATCGGGGTCGCGATGCCGGCGCACCAGGTCATGATCTTCAGGGTGTACGGGCTCGACGAGGCGTTGGTGACCGTAAGGCTCCAGGCCTCATTGAGCGAGGACGGCATGACGTTCGGGAAGAGCGTCAGGAACAGCATGGCCACCGCGGCCGCGATCGTGACCCCGGAGAGCGCGAACGACCAGCCCTCGCGCCCCGCCTTGATGGCCCCGATGGCCCCGACCAGGGCGAGCGCCGCCACGAGCATCGCGATGAGGCTCGTGCCGTTGCCCTTGTCGGCCTGGGTCCAGATCAGGAAGCCGAGGGCGAGCACGGCCGTCACCAGGCCCAGGGTGAGCGCCAGCTTCCGCGCCCGCATCCGGATGTCCCCGGTGGTCTTCAGGGCCACGAACACCGCGCCGTGGAAGGTGAACAGGGAGAGGGTGACGAGCCCGCCCAGGATCGCGTACGGGTTGAGCAGATCCCAGAAGGTGCCGACGTACTCCAGGTCCTGATCGATCTTGACGCCCCGGGTGATATTGCCGAAGGCCACGCCCCAGAGGAGCGCGGGGAGCAGCGAGGTCCAGAAGATCGCGTGTTCCCAGTTGGTCTGCCAGCGGTCCTCATCCCGCTTGTGCCGGTACTCGAACGCGACCCCGCGCACGATCAGGCAGACCAGGATGAGCAGCAGCGGCAGATAGAAGCCGGAGAACAGCGTCGCGTACCACTCCGGGAAGGCGGCGAAGGTGGCGCCACCGGCGGTGAGCAGCCACACCTCGTTGCCGTCCCAGACGGGACCGATGGTGTTGATGAGCACCCGCCGCTCGGTCCGGTCCCGGGCGAGCAGCTTGGTCAGGATTCCCACCCCGAAGTCGAAGCCCTCGAGGAAGAAGTAGCCGATCCAGAGGACGGCGATCAGCACGAACCAGATGTCGTGGAGTTGCATGCTTGCGCTCCTCAGGGCTCAGTACGAGAAGGCCATCGGCCGGTCGGGATCACGGTCGCCGCCGATCTTGGTGGGCGGGTTGAGGTCGGACTCGGTGAGCTCGGGCGGTCCGGCCTTGGCGTACTTGACGAGCAGCCTGACCTCGATGACGGCGAGCGCCGCGTAGAGCGCCGTGTAGACGATCATCGAGGTGAGGACCTCACCCTGGGAAACATTGGGGGAGACGGCGGCGGAGGTCTTGAGCACCCCGAAGACGACCCACGGCTGGCGGCCCATCTCGGTGAAGATCCAGCCCCAGGAGTTGGCGATCAGCGGGAAGCCCATGGTCACAAGGGCGAGCCACCAGTACAGCTTGGTGAACTTGGGGCTCAGGGCCTTGTTCCGGAAGAGCACGAGATGCGGCACCTCGTCCTCGCCCACCCGCATCGACTGCGGCAGGAGGAACTTCTTCCGGGTCAGCCAGAGCCCGAGCAGGCCGATGCCGAGCGAGGCCATGCCGAAGCCGATCATCCAGCGGAAGCCCCAGTACGCGACCGGGATATTGGGCCGGTAGTCGCCGGGCCCGTACTTCTGCTGCATCTGCTCGTTCAGGTCGTTGATGCCCGGGACGTGCTCGCTGAAGTTGTTGTGGGCGAGGAAGGAGAGCAAGCCGGGGACCTCGATGGCGACCGTGTTGTGTCCCTTGTCCACGTCCCCGTAGGCGAAGACCGAGAAGGGCGCGGAGTCCTCTCCGTCCCAGAGCGCCTCGGCTGCGGCCATCTTCATCGGCTGCTGCTCGAACATGATCTTGCCGAGGATGTCGCCGCTGACCGCGGTGAGCAGTCCGCTGATGACGACGGTGACGAGGCCCAGGCGGAGCGAGGTCTTCATCACCGGCACGTGCTTCTTGCGCGCCATGTGGAAGGCCGCTATGCCGACCATGAACGCGCCGCCGACCAGGAAGGCCGCGGTGAGCGTGTGGAACATCTGGGCCAGGGCGGTGTTCTGGGTGAGCACCTGCCAGAAGTCGGTGAGCTCGGCCCGGCCCCGCTCCCCGTTTATGCGGTAGCCGACCGGATGCTGCATCCAGGAGTTGGCGGCGAGGATGAAGTAGGCGGAGAGGACCGTGCCGATCGAGACCATCCAGATGGTGGCCAGGTGCAGCTTCTTCGGCAGCTTGTCCCAGCCGAAGATCCACAGCCCGATGAAGGTGGACTCGAAGAAGAAGGCGATCAGCGCCTCGAAGGCGAGCGGGGCACCGAAGATGTCACCGACGAACCGCGAGTAGTCGGACCAGTTCATGCCGAACTGGAACTCCTGCAGGATGCCCGTGACGACACCCATCGCGATGTTGATCAGGAACAGCTTGCCCCAGAACTTGGTGGCCTTGAGGTACTTCTCCTTCTCGGTCCGCACCCACGCGGTCTGCAGGCCCGCGACGAGCGCTGCTAGCGAGATCGTGAGCGGGACGAAGAGGAAGTGGTAGACGGTGGTGATGCCGAACTGCCATCGCGCCAGAGTTTCTGGCGCCAGTGCCAGGTCCACGTCGTCAGTCTCCTTACGTCGCCGTAATCACAGCGGCACTTTGCCCGGTTCCGCCCCGGCCATCGCAGTCAAAGCAGGACGAGAGGGGCAAGCTTGTGAACGCGTTCACATTCACAAGCCATTATGACGCATGGACTTTCGAACGGGTTCAGGTGGGGGGTCCTTAACCGGACCCTGCTCCACCTCTTCCCAAGAACTTCAACATCTTGTTGAATCCGCGGCATGCAGATCCGTATCTCCTGGCCCGCCGGGCATCTCACCGCGACCCTCGAGGACACCCCGACCACCCAGGCGCTCCGCACGGCCCTGCCGCTCACGGCATCCGCCAATACCTGGGGCGAAGAGGTCTACTTCGACACCGGCGTGGTCGTCGACCGCGAGGCCGACGCCCAGCAGGTGGTCGAGCCGGGCACCGTCGCCTTCTGGACCGACGGCGACGCGCTCGCCCTGCCATACGGCCCCACGCCGATATCCCGTGGCGACGAGTGCCGCCTCGCCAGCCCCTGCAACCTCCTGGGCACCCTCGACGGCGACCCCCGCCGCCTCGCCACGGTCCGCAGCGGTGACCCGATCCGCGTGGAGCTGGTCGAGCCCTAGAGGGAGACACCCCCTAGGGCCCGTCTCCCCGATCTTCGCGGCCCGAGCTGACTTCTTCCGGACCCGGTCACCACTCCTTGCGGAACGCCTCCGCCGTCTTCAAGAAGATGTCGTTCGCCTCGGGCTCGCCGATCGTGACCCGTACGCCCTCGCCGGGGAAGGGCCGCACCACCACACCGGCCTTCTCGCAGGCGGCCGCGAACGGAACCGTGCGCTCCCCGAGCCGCAGCCATACGAAGTTGGCCTGCGACTCGGGGACGGTCCAGCCCTGCCCCGTCAGCCCGGCGGACACCCGCACCCGCTCCGAGACCAACGAGCCGACCCGGCCCAGGAGTTCGTCCTCCGCCCGCAGCGACGCCACCGCGGCCTCCTGCGCGAGCTGGCTCACCCCGAACGGCACCGCAGTCTTGCGCAGCGCCGCCGCCACCGGCTCATGGGCGATCGCGAAGCCCACCCGCAGCCCCGCCAGGCCGTACGCCTTGGAGAAGGTGCGCAGCACACACACATTGGGCCGGTCACGGTAGAGCGCGATCCCGTCCGGCACAGCACCTCCCTCACCTTCGGCGGCTCGAATGAACTCCCGGTAAGCCTCGTCGAGGACCACGAGCACATCGCCCGGTACCCGGTCCAGGAAGCGCTCCAGCTCGGCGCGGCGCACCACCGTGCCCGTCGGGTTGTTGGGGTTGCAGACGAAGATCAGTCGCGTCCGGTCGGTGATCGCGTCCGCCATCGCGTCGAGGTCGTGCACGTCCCCCTCGGTCAGCGGCACCTGCACCGACGTCGCCCCGCTGATCTGCGTGATGATCGGGTACGCCTCGAAGGACCGCCAGGCGTAGATCACCTCGTCGCCCGGGCCCGAGGTGGCCTGGAGCAGCTGCTGGGCGACGCCCACCGAGCCCGTGCCCGTGGCCAGGTGCGCGAGCGGGACGTCGAAGCGCTCGGACAGCTCGCTCATCAGGCCCGTGCAGGCCATGTCCGGGTAGCGGTTGAAGGACTCGGCCGCCACCGTCACCTGCTCCATCACACCGGGGAGCGGCGGATACGGGTTCTCGTTGGAGGACAGCTTGTAAGCCACCGGGCCGCCGGCCGCGGCAGGCCTGCCGGGCTTGTACGTCGGGATGCCGTCCAGCTCGGCGCGCAGCTTCGGGCTCTTCTCGCTCACCGCAGGTCCTCCTCGTACCACCAAGGTTCGAATACTGCTCACCCTATGAGGATTCGGCCCCGCTGCGAATGCCCTGGGGAAAACCGCCCCTCGCGCCTGCGCCCCGCGCGGCAGGGAGGGGGCGCGCCCCTTGGCGGTCCGTGCGCCGGTGGCTCACTCCGTGGCGCGCATCCCCCGTGCAGGTGAGTTGAGACCTCTTCGAGACCTCGGAGATTTGGCAGGCCCTCCCGCGTCAGCGGCCTAGGGAGCACCCCTTGATCCCCCAACTCCCTTACCTTCGAAGGTCATTGACATACTTTCACCATGCAGAAACGTGCCTGTCAACGGGTGCATATGCGCCCGTCGAGACCCCCCTCATGAGCCCTACTATCGGCTCGCCATGACAGCAGCAGGGAAGCACCAGGTGAGCCGGGCACAGACTCGGGGAAGCCGGCAGGGTCGGGCGGGTATCCGGGACGTGGCCGCCGCAGCCGGTGTCTCCATCACGACCGTCTCCGACGCGCTCAACGGCAAGGGCCGGCTCCCCGACGCCACCCGCCAACATGTCCGGGAGGTCGCGGACCGCCTCGGCTACCGCCCCTCCGCCGCCGCGCGCACACTCCGGACCGGCAAGTCGGGACTGATCGGCCTGACGGTGACGACGTATGGGGATGAACCTTTCACCTTCACCGAATTCGCCTATTTCGCGGAGATGGCCAGAGCCGCTACCTCCGCCGCTCTCGACCGCGGCTATGCCCTGGTGATTCTGCCCGCGACCTCGCGCCACGACGTGTGGTCGAACGTGGCGCTTGACGGCACCGTGGTCATCGACCCCTCGGACCAGGACCCGGTCGTCAGCGAGTTGGTGCGCCAAGGGCTGCCCGTCGTCTCCGACGGCCGCCCGGCGGGCTCGCTGCCCGTCACCGCCTGGGTCGACAACGACCACGAGGCCGCCGTGCTCGGCATCCTCGACCACCTCGCCGCGGCCGGCGCCCGCCGTATCGGCCTCCTCACCGGCACCACCACGGACACCTACACCCGGCTCTCCACCACCGCCTATCTGCGCTGGTGCGACCGCGTCGGTCAGGATCCGGTGTACGAGGCGTATCCCGCCCACGACCCGTGCGCAGGCGCCGTCGCCGCCGACCGACTGCTCGCCCGCCCGGACCGGCCCGACGCGGTGTACGGCCTGTTCGACCCCAACGGCACCGACCTCCTCTCCGCGGCCCGCCGCTACGGCCTGCGCGTCCCCGAAGACCTGCTCCTGGTCTGCTGCAGCGAGTCCACGGTCTACGCGAACACCGAGCCGCCCATCACCACGCTCTCCCTCAAACCGCGCCGCATCGGCACGGCCGTCGTGGAGTTGCTCATCGACGCGATCGAGAGCACCGAGGAGGGTCACCCGGTCGAGCAGGTGATACCGACCGAGCTGCTCGTACGGACCTCTTCGCAGCGGCGCCCCTCACGCACCACGGTCAGCCCACCGCGTACACCGGACCAGGGATAGGTCCTGCTCGGCAGGAGATCGAGCGAAGAGCCGTACCAATTCGGGATAAAACCGCGACGAACTGCGGTCCGGCCCTGATTCACCACCCCTGGTGCATCACACAGCACGAGCCGCATTCCTATGATGGGCGCACGACACCGCGGACCGCTGCGACCAGGCCGTCCGACTTGGTGGAGAAATGCGGCGCAACGGTGGTGGAGGGGTCGATGACTCAGGGGGCCGGTCAGGGACCCGCGGTGCGTACAGACACGGTGCGCGATTTCCGCGTGCCTGCTTATGTGCACCAGGGCGACCAGGAGCCTCCCTTGAGCGAGGAACCCGACGGCTATACGCCCACCCAGCGCGACCTGCCCGTCATCAACCGCGGTGACGTCATCAATCGCGGGGACACGGTTCAGGTGCACATCACCGAGGCGGCACCGGGCACGCCGGACGGACCCGGACCGCTCTATGTCGTCGGCGATGTGCACGGCTACCTCGAAGAGCTGGTGGTCGCGCTGCGCGAGCAGGGCATCATCGACGCCGAGGGCGACTGGTGCGCGGGGAACACCCGGCTGTGGTTCCTCGGCGACTTCACCGACCGGGGCCCGGACGGCATCGGCGTGATCGACCTCGTGATGCGCCTCTCCGCACAGGCGGCCGCCGCCGGCGGGTACTGCAAGGCCCTGATGGGCAACCACGAGTTGCTTCTGCTCGGCGCCAAGCGGTTCGGGGACACCCCGGTGAACTCCGGCGCGGGCACCGCCACCTTCCAGGCCGCCTGGCTCCTGAACGGCGGTCAGAAGTCCGACATGGACCGCCTGCAGGAGGTCCATCTGCAGTGGATGGCCCGGCTCGACGCCATCGAGCTGGAGGACGACCACCTGCTCGTGCACTCCGACACCACGGCGTATCTCGGGTACGGCGACTCGATCGAGGCCGTCAACGACACCATCCGCGAGGCCCTCACCCGTAACGACCCCGACGAGTGCTGGGACCTCTTCCGCAAGTTCACCAAGCGCTTCGCATTCCGCGACGAGGGCGGCGCACAGGCCGTCCGCGAACTCCTCGGGACCTACGGCGGCACCCGCATCGTCCACGGCCACAGCCCCATCCCGTATCTGCTCGGCGAGGTCGGCTCCGAGGACGGCGAAGACGGCGCGGGTCCTCAGGTCGAGGGGCCGCATGTGTACGCCGACGGGCTCGCCATCGCCATGGACGGCGGAGTGACCATGGCCGGAAAACTACTGGTCTGCCAACTCCCCTTGGATAAATGACCATTGCCCGGGCAGGCGGTCAGCGAAGCGAACCTCGCTGACCAGCGGCCAATTTCCGGAAACCCCCTGTCACCGCGTGCCGTAGGCGCTCTACCATCGGCTTATCCGTAGCAGGCTCTCCTCCGTTTCCGCCCAACTGCCCGCGAACGTGCGGGTATCCAGGCCCTACGGAGCATCGGGGGATGCACATGAACAGCGCTCCGCACCTGCTGAACGAGGACCGCCAGGACTACGAGCGGATCCTCGATGAGGCGCTGCGCTCGGCACCGGACCACCCGGATCTCGCCGCGGTCGGCGACCGGCTCAACCCCGAGCAGCTGCGCACCATGGCGCTCAACGCCACCACCCTGATCACCGCCGCGGCAGCCGCCGAGTACCAGCATTACGTGAAGGTCCGCGAGGAGTTGCGGGAGCCGCCGCGCACCGTCCCGTCCGCGACCTCGTCCTCGGCCGTATCCGAGTCGGGCCACACCGACGGCTCGGGCTCCGTCGGTCTCGCCGCCGCCATGGGCGAGGTCACCGAGTCCGCGGGCGCCGGTGTCGTGGCGGTTCTCGCCGTGCTTGCCCCCGTCCTGGCGGGCGCTGCCGCCGTGATCTTCCTGCTCGTCGGCTTCATCCTGAAGATGCTCACCCCCGAGCCCGCGTTCGCCGACACGATGCTGACGACCGGCTGGGTGTTCGGCGGCCTCACCGCGGCCGGTATCCTCGTCGCCGCCATCGGCCTGCTGCTCACCGCGCTACGAAACGGCTCCACTTCACTCCGGGCAGGCTCTCCGGGTGACTTGCACGAGGAGGTGGCCCGGGCGAGAGAAGCCTGGCGTGCGGCCCTCCTGGAGCGCGGCGTGCTGCCGTTTCTGCGCGAGGCCCTCGCCGCTCCTCCGGAGCCCCCTCAGACGCCGTCCACGCCCGACGGCCACCGCATGCCGCACCTCGGCTACCACCGGCCCGGTTTCAGCAGCCCCGAGGGCGGCCCCGAAGCGGGGCCACGCCCGACCTATTCGCGACCGGACTTCTCCAGCCCCGACTTCGGCGGGCCGGACCACCAACCCGAGTAGGTCCGGGCGTGTTTCACGTGAAACGGCCCGTTCCACGTGAAACACGCCCGATAGCGCCGCCGTTCAGGTGCTCAGCCGTTCAGTCCGCGAGCGGCAGATACACACGATTGCCCGCGGCGGCGAACTCCTTGGACTTCTCCGCCATCCCGGCCTCGATCTCCGACTCCGTCGTGCCGTGCTCACGCCGGATGTCCTGCGAGATCTTCATCGAGCAGAACTTCGGCCCGCACATGGAGCAGAAGTGCGCGGTCTTCGCCGGTTCGGCCGGAAGCGTCTCGTCGTGGAACTCCCGCGCCGTGTCGGGGTCCAGGGCCAGATTGAACTGGTCCTCCCAGCGGAACTCGAAGCGGGCGTCGGAGAGCGCGTCGTCCCACTCCTGGGCGCCGGGGTGCCCCTTGGCAAGGTCCGCCGCATGGGCCGCGATCTTGTACGTGATGACGCCGGTCTTCACGTCGTCCTTGTTCGGCAGGCCCAAGTGCTCCTTGGGCGTGACGTAGCAGAGCATCGCCGTGCCCCACCAGCCGATCATCGCGGCGCCGATGCCGGAGGTGATGTGGTCGTACGCGGGCGCGATGTCTGTGGTCAGCGGGCCGAGCGTGTAGAACGGCGCCTCCTCACAGACCTCCTGCTGAAGGTCGATGTTCTCCTTGATCTTGTGCATCGGGACATGGCCCGGGCCCTCGATCATGGTCTGCACGTTGTGCGCCTTGGCGATCTTGTTGAGCTCGCCCAGGGTCTCCAACTCGGCGAACTGCGCACGGTCGTTGGCGTCCGCGATGGAGCCGGGCCTGAGGCCATCGCCGAGCGAGTACGTCACGTCGTAGGCCGCGAGGATCTCGCAGAGCTCCTCGAAGTGCTCGTAGAGGAAGCTCTCCTTGTGGTGCGCGAGACACCAGGCCGCCATGATCGAGCCGCCGCGCGAGACGATGCCGGTCTTCCGGTTGGCGGTCAGCGGGACATACGGCAGCCGCACGCCCGCGTGCACGGTCATGTAATCGACGCCCTGCTCGGCCTGCTCGATGACCGTGTCCTTGTAGATCTCCCAGCTCAGCTCCTCGGCCTTGCCGTCGACCTTCTCCAGGGCCTGGTAGAGCGGGACGGTGCCGATGGGCACGGGGGAGTTGCGGAGCACCCACTCGCGGGTGGTGTGGATGTTCCGGCCGGTGGAGAGGTCCATGACCGTGTCGGCGCCCCACTTGGTGGCCCAGGTCATCTTCTCCACCTCCTCCTCGATGGAGGACGTGACCGCGGAGTTCCCGATGTTGGCGTTGACCTTCACCAGGAACCGCTTGCCGATGATCATCGGCTCGATCTCGGGGTGGTTGACGTTGGCCGGGATCACCGCGCGGCCAGCGGCGACCTCGTCGCGTACCACCTCGGGAGCGACGTTCTCGCGGATCGCGATGAACTCCATCTCCGGGGTGATCTCTCCTCTGCGGGCGTACGCGAGCTGCGTCACCGCCTGCCCGTCACGGGCCCGGCGCGGCTGCCGGGGACGGCCGGGGAAGACCGCGTCGAGGTTCTTCAGGCCGCCGCGCGGCGAGGTGTGCTTGAGGCCGTCGTCCTCGGGGCGGAGCGGACGGCCGGTGTACTCCTCGGTGTCGCCGCGGGCGATGATCCAGTTCTCCCGCAGCGGCGCGAGGCCACGGCGGACGTCGGTGTCGGCGGTCGGGTCGGTGTAGGGACCCGACGTGTCGTACAGGGTCACGGCCTTGCCGTTGGTGAGGTGCACCTGGCGGACCGGCACCCGCATATCGGGACGTGAGCCCTCGATATACGCCTTGTGCCAGCCGATGGACTCTCCGGCCTCCGTGCCGTTCGTGGTGGAGGCAGGCGTGCGTGCGTCCGATGTGGTCATGAGACCTACTCCCTACGCCGGCATTACCCGGTAACAGGTTCGGCGGTCGACGCAGCGGCTTCCGTAGTTCTCCTACGGAGGTCAGCGCCCTCTCAGCCCGGTGCTCCGAGCTCCCGCGATTGCAAAGGTGCCACCACGCTAGCGTCACACCGGCCGCGCTGAACAGAGGGCCCCCCGCGTTCTTGCGATGATCTGCTGGTGACCACCACACACCAGCCACCGCCTCCGCCCTCCGAACCGCCGCACGGCCACGGCCCCGGGGACGGCCATGGGCACAGCCACGCCCACGGTCCCGCCGCACCCGTCTCCAAACATCTGCGGAAGGTCATCGCCGCGGTGATCATCCCCTTCGCGACCGCCGTGGTGGTCGGTCTCGCGGTGCTCTGGCCGGGCGGCGCACCGCCGCACGAGCGCACCGGCGTCGGCTTCGACCGGCAGACCGAGTCGGCCGTCGTGACGCAGCTGCAGGAGGTCGACTGCAAGGACGTGAACGCCTCGCAGACGCCGCCCACCGGCGACACCACGACCCCTGAGGGCCGCGAGGCCCAGCGCTCCCAGACGGGCTCCTGCAAGAAGGCCACCGTCGAGGTGACCAGCGGTCCGCACAAGGGCCGCACCTTCGTCGAGGTCATCCAGCCGGACGCGCCACGGCAGTTGCGCGACGGCCAGGAAGTGGTGGTGGCGTACGCCCCCGGGGCGCCGAGGGAACTCCAGTACTCGGTGACCGACGTGGACCGCGGGGTTCCGATGTGGATCCTCGCGGCGGTCTTCGCGCTCGCCGTGGTTCTGGTGGGGCGGATGCGCGGCCTCATGGCCCTGGTCGCCCTGGCCATCAGCTTCGCGGTGCTGACCCTGTTCATCCTGCCGGCGATTCTCCAGGGCTCGAATCCGCTGGTGGTCGCGGTGGTCGGGGCCAGCGCGATCATGCTGATGGCGCTCTATCTCTGCCACGGCCTGACGGCCCGGACCTCGGTGGCGGTCCTGGGCACACTGATCTCGCTGCTGATCATCGGCCTGCTCGGCTCGCTCTTCATCGGCTGGGCGTTCCTGACCGGCAACACCGACGACAACACCGGTCTGATCCATGGGCTTTACCCGGATATCGACATGAGCGGTCTGCTGCTCGCCGGCGTCATCATCGGTTCCCTCGGTGTGCTCGACGATGTGACGGTGACCCAGACCTCGGCGGTCTGGGAGCTGCACCAGGCCGATCCGGCTATGGGCGTACGGCAGCTCTACCGCGCCGGCATCCGGATCGGCCGGGACCACATTGCCTCGGTGGTGAACACCCTGGTGCTCGCGTACGCCGGTGCCGCGCTGCCGCTGCTGCTGCTCTTCTCGATCGCGCAGAGCAGTGTGGGCACGGTCGCCAACAGCGAGTTGGTGGCCGAGGAGATCGTGCGGACGCTGGTGGGTTCGATCGGTCTGGTCGCCTCGGTGCCGGTGACCACGGGGCTCGCGGCGCTGCTCGTCTCCGCGGACAAGGAGCAGTCCGCCACGGCCGCCCCCGCCGGTCGGGCCGCGGCGCGCGGCGGAAGGGGGCGCCGACGCAAGCGCTGACCGCCCGGCGGGGGCGGGTCCTGTCGCTGCTCAGCCGATGCTTCGGCTCAGCCCGCACTCGGCTCCTCGGCCAGGATGCGGCCGAGCGCTTCGTCCAGGTGGGAGTCGAAGTCGGCGAGCGCGCGCTCCTGGCCGAGCGGCACCAGCTTGTCGGTGCGGTCGAGGAACGCGGTGAGCGGCGCGATCCCCGCCCGGAACAGCGCCTGATCGGCGCCGACCTGAAGCCGGATCACGACCTCGGCGGGCGGCTCGTCCGCCTCGGGCACGATATGCACATCGCCGTCGCCACACGGCCCGTTGATCCCGTCGACCAGGAGTTCCCGGCTGAAGGCCCAGGTCACTGGGTCGTCCCCGGGCAAATGGAAGGTCAGTCGCACGGCAAAAGGGTCCTGGGGCGCATATCGGAGTTCCACCGGAATACGAAAAGAGAGCTCCTCGGAAACGAGAAAGCTCATCATGACCTCTGCCTGCACCGACTCGCGCATCGCCTACCCCGTCGATCTGCCGCGTTGTGAGTGGAGCCAGGAATGGCCCTCCCGACCCAAAGCATCTTGCTGAACGTACTTACCAGATCACAAGGAGTGAGTTTTCAGATGCTGATAGAGAAGGCCAGCGTGGCGAGCTTCCTTCCCACGTCACTCTGCAACTCACGTACCGCGGGCAGCAGTCGACTGCTCTGATGCAGGGGCAGCGAGATGGCCAGCGTGGCGGCCGTGGTCCCGGCGGTGATGGGCACCGCCGCGCAGACCGTGCCGAGGGCGTACTCCTGACGCTCCATCACGGGCTGCATCCGGGACAGCGAGCCGAGCCGGCGCAGCAGCGTCCGGTCGTCCCGCACCGAGTACGGGGTGATGGACTGCACCGGGTAGCGGGAGAGATGCTCCCGCTGGTCGTCCGCGCCGAGCTGGGAGAGCAGGCACTGGCCGATCGCATGAGCGTGGGCGGTCTGCCGGAAGTCGGCCCACTCCTCCACCGCCGGGCTGCCCGGGGTGTCGGCGATGTCCACGACCTCGACCTCGCCCTCCCGGTAGACGGCGAAGTACACCGGCACACCAATCGCATCGCGCCAATGCGCCAGGACGTCGCCGATCATGCTGCGACGATTCTGCTGAGCTCCGGACCCTGAGAGCCGCTCGGCCGCGGGGCCGAAAACGTACACGCCCTGCACGCGGCGCAGATAGCCCTCGTGGGTCAGGGTCCGAAGGAGGTGGTAGGCGGTGGGCAGCGCGAGCCCGGCCTCGCGCGCGAGCTGCTTCGCGGGCGCCCCGTCCTCATGTGCGGCAACGGCTTCGAGCAGGCGCATCGCCCGTTGTACGGAGCCGATGAGGGTCGGAGCGGCGGTGTTGCCGATGGCCGTGGTCAAGGTTCACTCCCGAGGCGCCTGGGGTCCCCTCGTCCGGAACCACGAGGGTGGGCGGCACACCCGCCCGCGGGGGCGACCCCGCGTCGGCTTCCGGACTCTAGCGACGGCCCACGGCCCGGCGGAGGGCATGGCCGAAATTTTCCCCCTGCCGAGCGAACCGTTGACAGGCGTTACCAGTCGCTGCGCGAGGACGACCCGGACGTGAACTTCCGTACCACGTAAATGAGTCCACCGACCAGCACCGCGAACAGCAGCACTTTGAAGAGCAGGTGGACCACGACGCCGACGATGCTGACAATCAGCCCACCGAACACCACCAGTGCGATAACCGGCACCGCGACCCACTTCACCCACCAGGGCATTCCCGCGAATATCTCCCGCACGGCCATCGTCTTCTCTCTCTTTCACGCTTCAAGTCCACGGTTGTGGACCCTGCATCGATGCTAGGTCGTGGAGGTTGCCGCGCGGGGCGCTCGCACCCCTGGCCCGTCCCTGATCCTTCCCCTAGGGAGTCCGCGGGATCGGCCTCAGCCCTCGGGCGGCGAGAACACCACGAGCACCCGCAGGTCCTCGCTGATGTGGTGGAACTTGTGCGGCACCCCCGCGGGGACGTAGACGACACTGCCGCGCCCGACGGTCGTGGTCTCCATGCCCACCGTGATCGAGGCGCGGCCGCTGGCGATGAAGTAGACCTCGTCCTGGTTATGCGGCTTCTGCGGGTCCGTCTGCCCGGCGTCGAGGGCGTACAGCCCGACCGACATGTTCCGTTCACGCAGAAACTGCAGGTAGGCCCCCTCGTTCGCGGCGCGCTCCGCCTCGAGCTCGTCCAGCCGGAATGCTTTCATCGCCCCTGTCCGCCCTCACTGCCGTCGTACGCCGGTGCCCGGCGCCGATCACGTCTGCCACGATCAGACACATGAAGAATTTCGTAGTCAAGACGATCGCCAATTCGGCGGCCCTCGCGGTGGCCATCTGGCTTCTCGAGAACATCACCCTGACCGGGCACAGCACTCCCCGGAAGGTGATCACGCTGGTCCTCGTCGCGCTGCTCTTCGGCGTGGTGAACTTCGTGGTCAAGCCCATCGTGAAGGTACTCACCTTCCCGCTGTTCATCCTGACCCTGGGCCTGATCACCCTGGTGGTGAACGCCCTGATGCTGCTGCTCACGTCCTGGCTGGCGGACAAGCTGGAGCTGAGCTTCCACGTCGAGGGATTCTGGACGGCCGTACTCGGTGGCTTGATCATCAGCATCGTCTCGTGGGCGATGAATGTGATCCTGCCCGACGACAAGGATTGATCCGTCACATGAATGCCCCCTTCCGGGTCTGCTTCGTCTGCACCGGCAATATCTGCCGGTCCCCGATGGCCGACGCCGTATTCCACACGCAAGTCGAGGAGGCCGGGCTCGCCCACCTCGTCGAGGTGGACAGCGCGGGCACCGGCGGCTGGCACGAGGGCGAACCCGCCGACCCGCGCACGGTCTCCGTCCTGGAAGCGCACGGCTACCAAAGCCGCCATAAGGCACGGCAGTTCCGGGCCGACTGGTTCTCCCGGCTCGACCTGGTGATCGCGCTCGACTCCGGGCATCTGCGGGACCTGCGCCGCCTCGCCCCGACCCGCGCCGATGCGGAGAAGGTCCGCCTGCTGCGGTCGTACGACCCCGCCGCCGGGGACGACCTGGATGTGCCGGACCCGTACTACGGGGGCGCGGACGGCTTCCGGGCGTGTCTGGAGATGGTCGAGGCCGCGGGCCCGGGGCTGCTCGACGCGGTACGCCAGGCGGTCGCGGAGAGGGGCGCCGCATGACGTACGACGGCGTGACGGGGGGTGACGTGACGCGGGGCGGTGTGACGGGGGACGGCGTGACCGGAGACGGCGTGACGCGGGACGGCCACAGTTACGGTGACGGCACCCGCGCGGTGCGGGCCGGTCTGCCCGAGCCCGTGAAGCATGAACCGACGCTTCCGGGGCCGGTGTTCGCCGCCCACTACCACCTGCCCGGCGACCCCACCGGCCCGTACGGCTACGGCCGCGACGAGAACCCGACCTGGACCCGCCTGGAAGAGGCCATCGGCGAGCTCGAGGCCCCCGGCGAGCAGGTCGAGACCCTGACCTTCGCCTCCGGCATGGCCGCGATCTCCGCGGTGCTCTTCTCCCAACTGCGCTCCGGCGACGCGGTGGTGCTGCCCGACGACTGCTACCAGGCGATGCCCCTGGTGCGCGAGCAGCTGACGGCGTACGGCATCGAGGTGCGCACCGCGCCCACCGGCGGCGACGCCCAGCTCGGCGTCCTGGACGGCGCGAAGCTGCTGTGGATCGAGACCCCGTCGAACCCGGGCCTCGATGTGTGCGACATCCGCCGCCTCGCGGCCGCCGCGCACGAGCAGGGCACGCTCGTGGCGGTCGACAACACCCTGGCCACCCCGCTCGGCCAGCGGCCGCTCGCCCTGGGCGCGGACTTCGCCGTGGCCAGCGGCACCAAAGGGCTCACCGGCCACGGGGACGTCCTGCTCGGCTATGTGACCTGCCGCGACGCCGCGTTGATAGCGGGCGTACGGCGCTGGCGCAAGATCGTCGGCGCGATCCCTGGCCCCATGGAGGCCTGGCTGGCCCATCGCTCCCTGGCCACGCTGCGGCTGCGGATCGACCGTCAGACCGCCAACGCCCTGGCCCTCGCCGAGGCACTCCGCACCCGCGAGGACGTCAGCGGGCTGCGCTACCCCGGGCTGCCCGACGACCCCTCGCACAAGGTCGCCGCACAGCAGATGCGGCGGTTCGGCAGCGTGGTCTCCTTCACGCTGCCGTCACGCGCGCGTGCCGAGGGTTTTCTCTCCGCCCTGCGCCTGGTCGAGGAGGCCACGAGTTTCGGAGGCGTACGGTCCACCGCCGAGCGGCGCGCCCGCTGGGGCGGCGACCCGGTAACGGAGGGCTTCATCCGCTTCTCCGTCGGCGCCGAGGACCCGGAGGACCTGATTCCCGATGTACTGCGCGCCCTGGACGAGGCAGCCGCCCTGGACGAGTCGGCCCCGTAGCACCGCCCCGGAAACCACACAACGGACGTTCCGAGCCTCCCCCCTCGTGGCTCGGAACGTCCGTTGTGTGTGCGCCAAGTACTGCGCAAAACAAGGCTAGTTGACTCTGTGTCAGTGTCCAATCACAGTAACGACAGCGACCTATCGACTTATTTATAGTTGAACGCCGACACCGCCTTGGGGAGGGGAGGGGACTTCGCATGGATCTCGCCCTGCTCCGCACGTTTGTCACAGTGCACCGGGCAGGTTCCTTCACCCGCGCGGCCGCCCTGCTCGGCCTCTCCCAGCCCGCCGTCACCGCGCAGATCCGGACTCTGGAACGGCAGTTGGGCCGCCCGCTCTTTCTGCGGCAGGCGCGCGGGGTGACCCCCACGACGATCGGCGACGAGCTGGCGCACAAGGCGGCGCCGCATCTGGACGCCCTGGTGGAGATCGCGGAGAGCGGGCCCGCCCTAGAGTCCTCGATCCGCACCCTCCATCTCGCCGGGCCACCCGAGTTCACCGCGGAACGGGCCCTGCCCGCGCTCACCTCGCTCACCGGTGAGGACGGGCAGTCCATCGCGCTCCGCGCCTCGTTCGGCAACGCCGAGGAGACCCTGGAGGGCCTGGCGGCCGGGCATCACGATCTGGCCATCGCCACGGCACGCCCGCGCGGCGCCCTGCTCACCGCGAGCGCCCTCTGCGACGAGGAACACGTCCTGGTGGCGGCCCCGGCGCTCGCCGAGAAGATCGACTCCGGCGCGCTACGGCAGCACGGCGCTCCCGCCCTCGAGGACCTGCCGGTGGTGGAGGTCCATGAGTCGCTCCCGCTGGTCACCCGCTACTGGGCCGCCGTCTTCGACTGCTGCCCCGCGACCGCCGGGACCGTCGTCGTACCCGACCTGCGCGCCGTCCTGTCCTGCGCCGCGGCGGGCGCGGGGCTCGCGGTGCTGCCCCGCTACCTCTGTGCCGAGGCCCTGGCCCGCGGCGAGGTCATCGCCCTCCTCGAACCTGCGGTGCCCCCGCTCCGTACCTACTTCCTGGTCGTACGCACCGGCACCCTGGCCATGCCGCATATCGCGAGGGCGCACGAGTGGCTGCTGCGCACCGCCGCCGACTGGGACTGAGGGCGACTACCGGCCGGGGCCGGGCGCGTGCGTCGTGTTTCACGTGGAACATGACGGGTTTCACGTGGAACATAACGGGCCACATTTCATGCATGACCGTCCGACCCGTGGTCAAGCGCACCGCCCGAGCCATCCTGCTCGACGGCGACAACCTGATTCTGATCAAGCGCACCAAGCCCGGCATGGATCCGTACTGGATCACGCCCGGCGGGGGAGTCGAACCCGGGGACGCGACCGTGGTCGACGCCCTCCACCGCGAGGTCCACGAGGAGTTGGGCGCGAAGATCACCGATGTCGTGCCCTGCTTCGTCGACACCGTCGAGCACATCGGCGCGGACGGCGGGGCGACCGGTGTGAAGGTGCAGCACTTCTTCGTCTGCCACCTGGAGTCCATGGACCCCTCGCTGCGGCACGGTCCCGAGGTCGACGAGCCCGCGGGCGAGTACAAGATCGTGCGGATCCCCTTCACCCGGGTCGGCATCGCCTCGGTCCATCTCGTGCCGCTGTCGCTGCGCCACTATCTGGACGGCAATATCGAGGGCGTACGCGCCATGCACGCCCATGACCTGGGCTGACCGCTGGTTCGGGCCGGGCCTAGTCGGCCGCGGCGACGAGCTCCTCGACGGAGTCATGCCGGATGCGCTCCGTCGGAATGCCGACGGAGCGCAGGGTGCACACCCCGCTGCGGATCATCCCGGGCGGCCCGGACAGATAGGCGTCGTACTCGGTCCAGGGACCGTACGCGCGGACGGCGTCGGGAAGCCGCGCATGCTGGTCCATCTGGTCGATCACCGGACGCACCGAGAGCCACGGGTGCGACTGCTGTAGCCGCAGCATGGTGTCGATGTCATAGAGGTCGTGGTCGGTGCGGGCCCCGTAGAAGACTTCGACCGGGCGCCGCTGGCCGTGCTCGGCCACATCCTCGATCAGCGCCTTGATGGGTGCGATTCCGGTGCCGCCGCCCAGGCACAGCAGGCCGGTCCCCTTGGCGTGGTCGACCGTCATGTTCCCCGCGGGCGGACCGAGGCGGATGGTGTCGCCGGGGCGGGCCCGGTGCACCAGGGCGCTGGAGACCCAGCCCGCCGGAACCGCCTTGACGTGGAAGGTGAGCAGTCCGTCGGAGCGGGGCGCGGAGGCGAACGAATAGTGCCGCCAGACCCGCGGCCACCAGGGCGTCTCGATGCTGGCGTACTGACCGGCCAGGAAGGGGTACGGCTGGTCAGGGCGGATCGTGATCACGGCGACGTCGGACGTCCTGAGGTCATGCGAGACGATCTCGCCGAACCACCAGGCGGGCGCCCGCAGTTCGTCCTCCGCGGCTGCGTCGATCATGACCTGGGAGATGGTGGTGTAGGCCCGCACCCAGGCGGCCTCGGTCTCCTCGTCCCAGACGGCCGAGGCGTAGCGGCTCAGGGAACCGATCAGGGCCTCGCCGACGGCCGGGTAGTGCTCGGGCTGCGTGCCGTACTTGCGGTGACCCCGGCCGAGGTTCTTGAGGTACGCCACCAGGACATCGGTGTTGTCGATGTGCTCGGCGGCGGTAAGGAGTGCCTTGAGGAGCCGGTCGCGCTGGGTGTCCATCGAAGCCGGGAACAGCATGCGCAGGTCGGGGTGGCGCACGAACAGCAGCGCGTAGAAGTACGAGGTGACCTTGTCGGCCACGGGCGCGACCTCGGCCATGGTGCGCTGGATGAGCACCCCATCGGGCGAGACGGCCGCAGCCTTGGCGCCGGGGGCGTCGGAGGCGGCCGGTGTGTCCAGGGAGTCCGGGGCGGGGGCTTCGGGGCGGGCGGTGTCCTCAGAGCGGGTGGGGTCTGCTGGGCGGGCGGCACCGAAGGCGTTCCAAGGCTCGCTGTTGCCCCCGGCCTCGGGGGCGGCAGTCTTCTCCGCGGCGGCGGGCCAGGTGTCCTCGGCGGTCTCGGGAACGGCTCGCTCGGCCGGGGTCCGCGGCTCGGGTATTCGCTCCCGGGCCGGTGCCTCGGCGCCGGGCCCGGACAGCGTGGTCGGCGCTCCGGACGCGGGCGGCGTCGACGGCGCACCGGATGCGTCCGGCCGCGACGGCTTGTTGCGCGGAGTGAACCAGCCGCCGCCGTCGCCATCGCCGTCACGGGACGTGCCGTTTCCGGCCGACGCGGTGGTCGGAGCGTCCATACTGTGCCTCGCCTCGAACATCTTTCGGTCGGTCTGTGCACATCCCGTGTGGAAGGTGCTTGATGTCCCTCGCTCTGCCCCGGAAGCAAGATGGTCACATTCAACTCGGGCTTCGCACCAATACGGACGAGTAGGCCGGGAATGTGACATGGAACGCAGCCCTGTCTCAGCGCGCCACCACAAGCGGTGATGCCGGACAAAGAGCGGGAAGTCCGGGTGCCCGATCCTCCTTACCGTTAGGCTGCGTTGATCCACCGGTGCGTCTGGCACTCCCCCTATGGACCGGGATCGACCATACCGGCACCGGCGAGAGGCACAAGACCCTCGCCCCTTGGACGGAATTCCCGCACGGCGGTTCCCCGTAATTCCCGCCAATTAGCCGCTCCGGCACACCATTTCGTACGCCTCTCGCAGGTCATGCCCGACGTAGGTGTGCGTAGCGAGATGCGCCACATGGTGATCGGCGTTGACCGCGACGGATAGCGGAACGGCACCGAAGAGCTCCGCGTCCGACATCGAGTCCCCGTACGCGACGCAATGGGCTCGGTCCACGCCCAAGGACGCACACAGCCTCTCCATGATCTCGACCTTGGCTCCCGCATTGAGAATGCCCGAGGGATCAATCGGCTCGGTGAAGGGAACAGCGGGAAAACGCGAGCCGAATGCGGCATGCGCACCCCAGTCGAGCAGCCGCTCCACGAAGAACGAGGGCGAGAGTGAGATCACGGCGCAGTAGTCGCCCCGGGCCCGGAGTTCCGCCCAGGTATCCCGGATTCCGGCAAGCCAGGGCGCGCCGTCGAACGCCGCCGCCACATGCTCCTCGGTGAGCTCGGCCCACAGGGCGCGCACCTGGAGCGCGAACTCCGGGGGGCCGATACGACGGGTGGCGAAGTCCCGCTCCAAGGCGCCGATCTCCGCCTCGAGACCGAGCTGCCGGGAGATCTCGACGGGCGCCGCGCTGCCGTGGAGCAGCGTCCCGTCCAGGTCGAAGAGGTGCAGACGCGGCCCTGAAGGCGGTCCTGGCTGTCGTGGCTGTGTCGGCTGTCCCCACATGGAGGCCGAGGCTAACGCCCCGTACGCCGACGCTAGTACGCGGGTTTACTCCCCCGGTGAGACGTCTCGGGGGCGCTTTCCCGGGATCGTGTTTCACGTGAAACTCGACCGCCCTGTACGACGGGCCACCCTGGTAGTCCACGTAGTCGCCTCCGCCGGCTGGCTGGGGCTGACACTCGGGCTGCTCGCGCTGGCCGTCACCGCACTCACCTCGGACTCCGCGTCCATGGCCGCGGCCGCAATCCGTTCCATGAAGGTCTTCGCGGACTGGCTGGTGCTCCCGCTCGCGCTGCTCACCCTGCTGAGCGGGCTCGTGCTCTCCCTGGGCACCTCGTGGGGGCTCGCGCGGTACCGCTGGGTCTACATCAAGTTCTGGCTGACCCTCGTGACGACCGCCGCTTCGCTCTTCGCTCTACGTCCGGGCATCAACGCCGCCGCCGCGGCCGGTGCGCCGGTCGAGCCGAGGGATCTGGTCGCCGGCCCGATCGTCTCCCTCTCGGCCTATGTCTTCATGATGGTGCTCGCGGTCCTCAAGCCGTGGGGCCTGACCAAGCGTGGCCGAAAGCAGCGTGCCGCCGGGCGTAAAGCAGTGGACGGCAAGCGGGCGGGTCAGCCAGCCTGACCTGGTGCCGACACCTTCGCTCTCCACGCTGCCCGTCCGCCGTCTCACGTTCCGCGATCTGGCGTCCTGTGCGGACCTGTCCGAGAATCGCGGCTGGCCGCGCGAGGAACACAAGTGGGGGCTACTGCTGTCCGCCGGGACGGGCTACGGCATCGACGCCCCGGAGGGCGGCCTGATCAGCGCCTGCACGGTCATGTCGTACGGGCCGCAGGAGCGACCCGACCTCGCGGCGATCGGCATGGTCCTGGTCGCCGAGCGGTACGCGCGGCAAGGCGTCGGACGCCGCTTGATGCGGCAGATGCTGGCCGAGGCCGCGCCGACGCCGCTCACTCTGCACGCCACTCCGAACGGCCAACCCCTTTACGAGGAGCTGGGTTTCAAGACAATCGGCCGCGCCGAGATGGTGAGCGGCCACTTCCGTGCCTCCCACCCGGCGCCCGAGAGGGCCACGCGCGCGGCGACGGCCGAGGATCTTCCGGCCATCCTGCGCCTCGACGCCGAGGTCTTCGGTAGCGACCGGACCCATGTGATCACCCGGCTCCCGGCCTTCGCCGACCAGCTCAGGGTCGTGGAGGACGGCGGCGAGCTCCTCGGCTACGCCGCCGCCTGGCCCAATATGGACACCCACGTCATCGGCCCTCTGATCGCCCGCGACCCGGCCACGGCCCAGGCCCTCGTCGCCTCGCTCGCCGCGCACACGGACCGGCCGCTGCGCACCGATATCGACGTACGCCACGAGGAGTTGCTCTCCTGGCTCAAGGGTCAGGGCCTGGAGTCCGTGGCCTTCAACGCCGTCATGACCTACGGCATCTCGGAGCTGCCGGGCGACTGGACCCGGAGGTTCGCCCCGCTGACGGTGGCGGCGGGCTGAGCGTCCGGGACGGTTCGCTGCTGCGCCGTGGGGCCTCCCCCGGCGACCACGCGTCCGGTGGGGCTCGCGCTCCGCTCCAGGGCCGACGAGACGACGGCGAGCACCAGCGCGGAGCCGGCCAGGGCGGCGCCCACCCAGTTGGGGGCGGTGAAGCCGAGGCCCGCCGCGATGACGATGCCGCCGAGCCAGGCCGCGAGGGCGTTGCCGAGGTTGAAGGCGCCGATGTTCATGGCCGAGGCGAGCGTGGGCGCACCGGCGGCCTGGTCGAGGACCCGCTTCTGCAGCGGCGGGACGGTCGCGAAGCCCAGGGCACCGATCAGGAAGATGGTCACCGCGGCCGCGACCTTATTGTGCGCGGTGAGCGTGAACAGGGCGAGTACCAGGGCGAGGGCGCCGAGGGAGACGTACAGCATCGGCATCAGGGCGCGGTCGGCGAACCTGCCGCCGACGAGGTTTCCGCCGACCATGCCGAGGCCGAACAGAGCGATCAGCCAGGTGACGGAGGAGTCCGCGTAGCCCGCGACATCCGTCATCATCGGCGTGATGTAGGTGATGGCCGCGAAGACGCCGCCGAAGCCGAGCACCGTCATCGCCATGGCGAGCAGCACCTGCACATTGCGGAAGGCGGCCACCTCGTGCCGGAGCCGTACCCCTTCGGGCTTGGGTGTCTCGGGGACGAGGCGGGCGACGCCGAGCAGCCCGATCACGCCGAGCGCCGCGACGATGGCGAAGGTGACCCGCCAGTCCAGCGTCTGTCCGACCAGCGTGCCCATCGGAACGCCGACCACATTGGCGACGGTCAGGCCGGTGAACATCATGGCGATGGCCCCGGCCTTCTTCTCGGGGGCGACCAGGTCGGCCGCGACCACCGAGCCGATGCCGAAGAAGGCACCGTGCGCGAGTGAGGCGACCACCCGGCCGGCGAGCATGACGCCGAATACGGGGGCGACGGCGGAGAGCACATTCCCCGCGATGAACAGCGCCATCAGGAGCATCAGCATCCGCTTGCGGGAGACCCGGGTTCCCAGGGCGGTCATCAGGGGAGCGCCGAGCACCACGCCGAGCGCATAGCCCGTCACCAGATATCCGGCGAGCGGGATCGAGACTCCGTAGTCACCGGCCACCTCGGGGAGCAACCCCATGATCACGAACTCGGTGGTGCCGATGCCGAAGGCCCCGATCGCCAGGGCCAGAAGTGCGAGAGGCATGGGATCGACCTTCTCCGTTCCAGAGCTGCCGCAGCGCTTGCCACTGCGGCTTACACGCGGTGACGATACTTGCAGACGCGGATTACTTGCAAGCGCGGGATATTGCGAGAGTGGTCTATCCTGGTGAGCAGCCGCTCGTTTCAGTAGCGACGGCAAGGAGGGACAGAGCCATGACAGCGACGGATCCGGCGATGATCGCCCTCTCACAGGGCTGGTGCGCGCTCTCCCTGCTCCACGGGAAGATCGAGGCGCACATCGAGCGGGAGCTCCAGGCGAAGCACCGCCTGAGCGTGCGCGAGTACTCCCTGCTCGACGTCCTGAGCCGCCAGCACGACGGCCCCGGCGGCCATCTACAGATGAAACAGGTCGCCGATGCCGTGGTCCTCAGCCAGAGCGCCACGACGCGCCTGGTGACACGGCTCGAGGACCGCGGGCTGCTCTCCCGCTACCTCTGCCCGACCGACCGGCGCGGGATCTACACCAACGTCAGCGAAGCCGGCGCCGCACTCCTCGCGGAGGCCCGCCCCACCAATGACCGCGCGCTGCGCGAGGCACTCGACGAGGCGGCGACCAACCCCGAACTCGCCCCTCTGGTCAAAGCGGTGGAGTCGCTCCACGTACCGGCCTGACATCGGCCGCCGACCACTGAGCGTCGTGTTTCACGTGAAACACGACGCCCTGCGCTGTGGCCAGGCCACCATGTGCCCCGCCGTCAGGGCAGCCCCCGCCACCCCTCCGGGTCCACACCGCCCGGGACCGGGGCCCCCGCGTCGTACGGCGCACGCGTGAAGACGAACGAGCCCAGGTCGAGATGGCTCACCGCGCCGTCCGCATGCCGCACAGCGCGTAGCGTCTCCCCCGCGTAGTAGCCGTCGAGACCGGTCCAGGTGCCGTCCGGCTCCGGGCGGAACCGTGCACCACGGCCGCTGCCGGAGAGCGGCCGGAGCTCCAGGCCGCTGTCCCCGACCAGCCGGAGCCCGAAGCTCTGCGTGCCCCAGTACCAGGGCCCGGTCACCTCAAGGAGGCTCCGGTCGGCCTCGCGTGCCGGGCGCCAAGGCTCGGGGATGCGTGGCTCCGCCTCGGCCACGATCCGCACGAGGTCGGCGGCGAGCGCCACCACCTGCGGCCCCGAGGTGCAGTTGGCCAGGGTGACGGCGGCGAGATCGTCCTGCTCGCTCAGTTGCAGGGAGGCCAGGAAGCCGGGCAGCGAACCGGAGTGCCCGGCCAACGTCCGCCCGTCCGTCCGGAGCAGCTGGACGCCGAGCCCGTATCCCCCGTCCCACTCACCGGCCTCGGGCGGAGCCGCCGGGGTACGCATCTCACGTACCGTCTCGGCGCTCAGCACCCGAGCGTCACCATGAGCCAGGAAGACGGCGAACCGCGCCAGGTCCTCGGTGGTCGACCAGAGCTGCCCAGCCGGTGCCATCAGGCCCAAATCCTCGACGGGTTCGGGCAGGAGCACATCCGCCCACGGGTGCACGGCCCACGCACCCGCATGAGGGGACTCCGGATGGAACGTGGTCCGGCTCAGCCCCAGGGGTTCCAGAACTTCGTCCCGCAGCACGTCGTACCACGGGGCGCCCCGCAGCTTCTCGACGAGCGAACCGAGCAACGTATAGCCGGGGTTGGAGTAGTGATGCCGCTGCCCCACCGGGTGCCGGAACGGCTCGTCCCCCAGGACCGCGTCGAGCGTGGGCCGCTGCGCGCCGGGCGTCCGCTCCCACCACGGCGACGGTGTCTCGGCGGCCAGACCGGCGGTGTGGGGCAGGAGTTGACCAACCGTCACCTGGCCCACGTCCGATCCAGACCCTGTGCTCGTCCTGGGCAGATGCTTCTCCAGCTGGTCCCCAAGGTCCAGGAGCCCCTCGTCGCGCAGCCTCATGACGAGCACCGCGGTGAAGGTCTTGGTGATCGACCCGATGCGGTACTGCGTACGCCCATCCGGCTCATGCCCATCGACACAGCTCCGCGCCCCGGACCAGACGACCTGCCCCTCGCGCACCACCGCGGCCGCAAGCGAGGGCGCCCTGCCCTCCGCCTGCGCGGTGGCAAGCCGGTGGAGGAGGGCCCTGCGGGTGGCGGGCAACAGCCCCTGCTCGGGGGAGACATCGGCCGTAGGGAGGGCATCGAGGACGGGACCGGACGACGACGAGGACCGGCCGGTCTCCTGCTCAGTACGTGGTGTCATGGACCACAGTCCACCGCCCGACCGCCCCTTGGTCGAGTTCTTTTCCCACCGGCGCGCGGGCCGGAAGTGAAGGGCGGAGGCTCGGTCAGGTCTGTGCCATATCCACGAAGCGCGAGTAGTGGCCCTGGAAGGCGACCGTGATCGTGGCCGTCGGGCCGTTACGGTGCTTGGCCAGCATCAGGTCGGCCTCACCGGCGCGCGGCGACTCCTTCTCGTACGCGTCCTCGCGGTGCAGCAGGATGACCATGTCCGCGTCCTGCTCGATGGAGCCGGATTCACGCAGGTCGGAGACCATGGGCTTCTTGTCCGTGCGCTGCTCGGGGCCACGGTTGAGCTGGGAGAGAGCGATCACCGGAAGCTCCAGCTCCTTGGCGAGGAGCTTGAGGTTCCGGGACATGTCCGAGACCTCCTGCTGGCGGCTCTCGGCCCGCTTGGAGCCGCCGGACTGCATCAGCTGCAGATAGTCGATGATGACAAGGCGCAGGTCATTGCGCTGTTTGAGCCGGCGGCACTTGGCGCGGATCTCCATCATCGACAGATTCGGGGAATCGTCGATATACAGCGGCGCCGCCGAGACATCCGGCATCCGGCGCGCCAGCCTCGTCCAGTCCTCGTCCGTCATCGTGCCGGAGCGCATATGGTGCAGCGCCACCCGCGCCTCGGCGGAGAGCAGGCGCATCGCGATCTCGTTGCGCCCCATCTCCAGGGAGAAGATGACGCTGGGCAGGTTGTTCTTGATCGAGGCGGCGCGCGCGAAGTCGAGGGCGAGGGTGGACTTACCCATGGCGGGACGGGCCGCGATGACGACCATCTGGCCGGGGTGCAGGCCGTTGGTCAGCGAGTCGAAGTCCGTGAAGCCGGTCGGGACGCCGGTCATCTCGCCGGTGCGGGAGCCGATCGCCTCGATCTCGTCGAGCGCGCCCTCCATGATGTCGCCGAGCGGCAGGTAGTCCTCGCTGGTGCGCTGCTCGGTGACGGCATAGACCTCGGCCTGGGCCCGGTTGACGATGTCATCGACGTCGCCGTCGGCTGCGTATCCCATCTGCGTGATGCGCGTACCGGCCTCGACCAGGCGGCGAAGTACCGCCCGCTCGTGGACGATCTCCGCGTAGTACTCGGCGTTCGCCGCCGTCGGGACCGACTCGACCAGGGTGTGCAGATACGATGCGCCGCCGACCTTGGTGATCTCACCGCGCTTGGTGAGCTCGGCGGCCGTCGTGATCGGGTCGGCCGGCTCGCCCTTGGCGTACAGGTCGAGGATGGCCTGGAAGATGGTCTCGTGTGCCGGGCGGTAGAAGTCGTGGCCCTTGAGCACCTCGACGACATCCGCGATCGCGTCCTTGGACAGGAGCATGCCGCCGAGCACGGACTGCTCGGCGTCCAGGTCCTGCGGCGGTACGCGTTCGAATGTGGCACCGGCGTCCCAGCCGCCGTCCCGGCCGCGCTCGTGCTGGTCGTCGCCTCGGCCTCCGTCGCGGCGCTGGCGTGTGACGGGCAGACGGTCGCCCGGACCGCTGTCGGCCCACGGGTCGTCCAAAGGCTCGGAAATGCTCACCGGGCCACCTCCTCCCGTCCGCCGCGCGGACCTCGCCGTGCCCCTCATTACTACGGCACGACACTGACAAACCGAGAGGCCCAACTCCGCTTCTGACGCGTGGGTTCTACGTGGTTTCCGGTACCGGAGAACGGGGAGGGCGCCGGACCACGGTAGGGCTGCGGGCACCGTCAGCCAATCTGGTTATCCACAGGCGGTGTGGATGACGGACCCTATGCTGTGGAGAACTCCCTGAATCCTGTGCACGGCTCGGTGGACAGCGCTGTGAACAAGCCCTCAGCACTACCGGAAAACAGCCTCTGACCAGGCGTTTCCTTGTCCCCTCGCTGTGCATAAGAAAAACTTCGCCCATCGGGCCAAGATCACAACAAACGGCATGGCACGCGGCACCCGACCCCAGCACAGGTAAGGGTCTTTCGTGCATTGCATCTCTTACCTGTGGAAGATTACATTGGTGCGCATGACCCAGGCTCCCCCGACGCCCCAGGCTGTCCGAAGACAGCACGACCGAGAGATCATCGCGCTGGCGATACCGGCCTTCGGAGCGCTTGTCGCCGAGCCCCTCTTCGTGATGGCCGACACGGCCATCGTCGGCCACCTCGGCACCGCACAGCTCGCGGGCCTCGGTGTCGCCTCCGCCCTGCTCACCACGGGCGTCAGCATCTTCGTCTTCCTCGCATACGCCACCACCGCCGCCGTCGCCCGCAGGGTCGGCGCCGGGGACATGCAGTCCGCCATCCGTCAGGGCATGGACGGCATCTGGCTCGCCCTGCTGCTCGGCCTGGCCGTCGTGGCTGTTCTGCTGCCGACGGCACCGGCGATCGTCGACCTCTTCGGCGCCTCCGACACCGCGGCCCCGCATGCCATCACGTATCTGCGGATCTCGGCGCTCGGCATCCCGGCCATGCTGGTCGTCCTCGCCGCCACCGGTGTCCTGCGCGGACTCCAGGACACCAAGACCCCGCTGTACGTGGCGATCGCGGGGTTCCTCAGCAACGCCCTGCTCAATGTCGGCCTGGTCTACGGCGCGGGGCTCGGCATCGCCGGCTCCGCCTGGGGCACCGTCATCGCCCAGCTCGGTATGGCGGCCGCCTATCTCGTCGTCGTGGTCCGCGGCGCCCGGCGGCACGGCGCCTCGCTGCGCCCGGACGCCGCCGGAATCAGGGCCTGCGCCCAGGCAGGCGTTCCCCTTCTGGTCCGTACGCTCTCGCTGCGCGCCATCCTGATGATCGCGACCGCGGTCGCCGCCCGCCTCGGTGACGCGGATATCGCCGCCCACCAGATCATCCTGACCCTCTGGAGTCTGCTCGCCTTCGCCCTCGATGCCATCGCCATAGCCGGGCAGGCCATCATCGGCCGCTATCTGGGAGCCGGGGACGAGCAGGGGGCCCGGGACGCCTGCCGCCGCATGGTGCAGTGGGGCATCGTCTCCGGGATCGTGCTCGGGCTCCTGGTGATCGTGGCCCGGCCGGTGTTCCTGCCGCTGTTCACCAGCGACACCGGTGTGCAGGACGCCGCCTTCGTCGCCCTCCTGGTCGTGGCCCTCTCCCAGCCCATCTCCGGCATCGTGTTCGTTCTCGACGGAGTTCTGATGGGCGCGGGCGACGGGCCGTACCTGGCCTGGGCGATGCTGATCACCCTCGCCGTCTTCATCCCGGCCGCGCTTCTGGTGCCCTCCTTCGGCGGCGGTCTTACCGCGCTCTGGGGAGCGATGACGCTGATGATGACGGTCCGCATGCTGACCCTGTGGCTACGGGCGAGCTCCGGCCGCTGGATCATCACCGGCGCCACGCGCTGACGCGGCGGGGACGGCGGCGCTTTCCACGGCCCTCCGCGTTTCACGTGAAACACCCGGTCTGCGTGAGAAGGCACGCGGTTTCACGTGAAACACGCACCCGCCCCACCAACACACAAACGCCCCGCGCAAGCACGCATAAGCATGTGGGGCCCGCACCCCCGAAGGGTGCGGGCCCCACATCTGCTTCAGCAGTGCCGAGTGCAGCGCTTACGCGGCGACAACCTCGATGTTGACCTTGGCGGCCACCTCGGGGTGCAGACGCACGGACGTCTCGTGGGCGCCCAGCGTCTTGATCGGCGCGCCCAGCTCGACGCGGCGCTTGTCGACCTTCGGGCCACCGGCAGCCTCGATCGCCGAAGCGATGTCGGCCGGGGTGACGGAACCGAAGAGACGACCGGCGTCACCGGAGCGGACCGCAAGACGGACCTTGACCGCCTCGAGCTGGCCCTTGATCTGGTTGGCCTGCTCGATGGTCTGGATCTCGTGGATCTTGCGAGCGCGACGGATCTGCTCGACGTCCTTCTCGCCGCCCTTGGTCCAGCGGATAGCGAGCTTCCGCGGAACCAGGTAGTTACGGGCGTACCCGTCCTTGACGTCGACGACGTCGCCCGCGGCACCGAGGCCGGAGACCTCGTGGGTAAGGATGATCTTCATGAGTCGGTCACCCTTTCCTTAGCGCGCGGTGGACGTGTAGGGCAGCAGCGCCATCTCACGGCTGTTCTTCACGGCCGTGGCGACGTCACGCTGGTGCTGCGTGCAGTTGCCGGTCACGCGGCGGGCACGGATCTTGCCGCGGTCGGAAATGAACTTCCGCAGCATGTTCGTGTCCTTGTAGTCCACGTACGTGACCTTGTCCTTGCAGAAAGCGCAGACCTTTTTCTTCGGCTTGCGCACAGGCGGCTTCGCCATGGTGTTTCTCCTGTGTGATCAAGAAGTGTGGGTGCAACCCGCCTTCTCGCCGTAAGGCCCGCAGGCCCTGAGGCTCAGAAGGGGGGTTCGTCCGAGTAGCCGCCGCCGGAGCCGCCGGAGCTACCGCCCCAGCCGCCTCCGCCGCCCTGCTGGCCACCGCCGGCCGGCGCACCGGTCGCCCAGGGGTCGTCGGCGGGAGCACCGCCGCCACCCTGCTGCGGACCGCCACCGGGGCCACCGCCCCAGCCGCCACCGCCCTGCTGGCCACCGCCGTAGCCGCCACCCTGGGCACCGCGGCCGCTGGTCTTGGTGACCTTGGCCGTGGCGTTACGGAGGCTGGCGCCGACCTCGTCGACGTCCAGCTCGTAGACCGTGCGCTTGATGCCCTCACGGTCCTCGTAGGACCGCTGCTTCAGCCGGCCCTGCACGATGACGCGCATGCCTCGCTGGAGCGACTCCGCGACGTTCTCCGCCGCCTGGCGCCAGACCGAGCAGGTCAGGAACAGGCTCTCGCCGTCCTTCCACTCATTGGTCTGACGGTCGAAGGTGCGCGGGGTGGACGCGACACGGAACTTCGCGACCGCCGCACCGGAGGGGGTGAAGCGCAGCTCGGGGTCGTCGACAAGATTGCCGACGACCGTGATGACGGTCTCGCCTGCCATGGGGGAACCTCTCGGCGGGTTTGCTGCTGGCTGCTTGCTGCTACTCGAATCCCGAGCGCCGCTGAACTAGGAAGTTCAGTGGGTCTCGGGGCGGAGGACCTTGGTCCGGAGGACCGACTCGTTCAGGTTCATCTGGCGGTCGAGCTCCTTGACGACCGCAGGCTCGGCCTGCAGGTCGATGACCGAGTAGATGCCCTCGGGCTTCTTCTTGATCTCGTACGAGAGACGACGACGGCCCCAGGTGTCGACCTTCTCGACCTTCCCGTTGCCCTCACGGACGACGGAGAGGAAGTTCTCGATCAGCGGGGAGACAGCGCGCTCCTCGAGATCGGGGTCGAGGATGACCATCACCTCGTAGTGACGCATGTGGAACCCACCTCCTTTGGACTCAGCGGCCACGGTCGTTCCGTGGCAGGAGGGTCGTGATGCGTACGCAACGGTATCGGCCACCACTGACAATCGGCCTCGGAGACCGAGGCGCTTGACGTGGTCGGGGCAGACACCGGTGCAGACGGTACAGAGTACCCGCCCCCGCCTTCCGGTTGAAATCAGCAAGCGAGCGGACGCAATCTGGACACATCGGGTGTGTACGGCGCTACGATGCGCCGCTTCTCCGCCAGGAGGTGCCTCATGGCACAGGTAGTGCGACCCAACACCGCGGGCTCTCTTCTCGCCACCGACCACAAGCCTCATCCGCTCCAGGACACCCTGGTCACGGTGGCTCTGGTGCTCGGAGCCACCGCGTTCGTCTCCGCAATGTTCCACAACCTCCACCTGCTCAGCTCCTGGGCCGGCTTGGCCGGGATCGTCGCCGCCGGGTACGGGCAGTTCATCTCGGAGACGACCCGGGAGCGGTTCGGGCTGATCCTCGCCCTGGGCGCTTCCGGAGTCGGCTTCTATCTGGGGATTGCGCACGGCGGCCTCTGGGGCGGCGTGCTCGGCTGAGCGCGCGGCGGAGTCGCATACGGCCAGTCGGGGCGCTCCCCGGGCGCAGTAGGCTTCGGCGCGAGAGCCGGAACCCCTGCCCCATGGGGACACACCAGCCGAGGAGCGCCCCGCATGAGCCTGACCCTGAGCACCATCAGCCGAGAGCAGCATCTGGCATATATCCAGAGCCTGCCGTCGGCCAGTCACTGCCAGGTACCGGCGTGGGCTGATGTGAAGAACGAGTGGCGCTCGGAGAGCCTGGGCTGGTTCGACAAGTCCGGTGAGCTCGTCGGGGCCGGCCTGGTGCTGTACCGCCAGCTGCCCAAGATCAAGCGTTACCTCGCGTATCTGCCCGAGGGCCCGGTCATCAACTGGAACGCGCCGAACCTGGAGGAGTGGCTGGCCCCGATGCTGGCGCACCTCAAGCAACAGGGCGCGTTCTCCGTGAAGATGGGGCCGCCGGTGGTCATCCGCCGCTGGGAGGCCCCGAGCATCAAGAAGGGCATCCAGAACCCGGACGTCAAGCGGCTGCGGGACGTCGAGGCGGATGTCATCGAGCCGCGCGCCTTCGAGGTCGCGGACCGGCTGCGCAAGATGGGCTGGCAGCAGGGCGAGGACGGCGGCGCCGGGTTCGGCGACGTCCAGCCGCGCTATGTGTTCCAGGTGCCGCTGGCGAACCGTTCGCTCGACGAGGTACAGAAGAGCTTCAACCAGCTGTGGCGGCGCAACATCAAGAAGGCCGAGAAGGCCGGCGTCGAGGTCGTCCAGGGCGGCTACGACGATCTGCCCGTGTGGCAGGAGCTCTACGAGGTCACCGCGGAGCGGGACCGCTTCCGGCCGCGCCCGCTCAGCTACTTCCAGCGGCAGTGGAAGGCCCTCAACGCCGAGGACCCCAACCGCATGCGGCTGTACTTCGCCAAGCACGAGGGCGAGGCGCTCGCCGCGGCCACGATGATCACCGTCGGCAGCCATGTCTGGTACTCGTACGGCGCCTCGGTGAACCACAAGCGCGAGGTGCGGCCCTCCAACGCCATGCAGTGGCGGATGCTCCGGGACGCCTACGCGCTCGGCGCGAGCGTCTACGACCTGCGCGGCATCTCCGACACCCTGGACGAGACCGACCACCTCTTCGGCCTGATCCAGTTCAAGGTCGGCACCGGCGGCCAGGCCGTCGAGTACATCGGTGAGTGGGACTTCCCGCTCAACAAGCTGCTGCACAAGGCGCTCGAGATCTACATGTCGAAGCGCTGAGTAGGCACAGCGAGCACGGATAGGCTCACTGTCCTCAGCATCTCCAACCACACCGCAGACACAGAAAGGTTCCGGGACCGGCCATGGCGCTCACGCTCTACGTCGACACCGCGCGCTGGCGGGCACACCACAAGCAGGTGCTCGAGCAGTTCCCGGGGCTGATCCCCGTCTGCAAGGGGAACGGGTACGGCTTCGGCCACGAGCGCCTGGCCGACGAGGTCACCCGCATCGGCGCGGACATGCTCGCCGTCGGCACCACCTACGAGGCCGCCCGGATCAAGGACTGGTTCGGCGGTGACCTGCTGGTCCTGACCCCGTTCCGGCGGGGCGAGGAGCCGGTGCCGCTGCCCGACCGCGTCATCCGCTCCGTCTCCTCCGTGGAGGGCGTGCACGGCCTGGTCGGCGCCCGGGTCGTCATCGAGCTCATGAGCTCGATGAAGCGGCACGGCGTCAACGAGCAGGAGCTCGCGAGCCTCCACGCCGCCATAGAGGATGTGCGCCTGGAGGGCTTCGGCATCCACCTGCCGCTCGACCGCACCGACGGCTCCGACGCCGTCGAGGAGGTCATCGCGTGGATGGACCGGCTCCGCGCCGCCCGGCTTCCGCTGCACACCATGTTCGTCAGCCATCTCTCGGCCCAGGAACTGGCCCGTCTGCAGCAGCAGTTCCCGCAGACCCGGTTCCGCGCCCGCATCGGTACCCGGCTCTGGCTGGGGGACCACGACGCGACCGAGTACCGCGGCTCCGTCCTCGATGTCACCCGCGTCGCGAAGGGCGACCGGTTCGGCTACCGCCAGCAGCGCGCCGCCTCCGATGGCTTCCTGGTCGTCGTCGCGGGCGGTACGTCGCACGGCGTGGGCCTGGAAGCGCCGAAGGCGCTGCACGGCGTGATGCCGCGCGCGAAGGGCGTGGCCCGGGCGGGTCTCGCGACCGTCAACCGCAATCTGTCGCCGTTCGTCTGGTCCGGCAAGCAGCGCTGGTTCGCGGAGCCGCCGCACATGCAGGTATCCATCCTGTTCGTGCCGTCGGACGTCCCGGAGCCGCGGGTGGGCGACGAGCTGGTGGCCCATCTCCGGCACACCACCACGCAGTTCGACCGCATGGTCGACCACTGACCGACCCCTTCATCACGACGACGCGGGACCCGCGGCCACTGGCCCGGGTCCCGCGTCGGTTCACCTGCCGGGGCGGACGCCCCCTCAGGGCGAGGCGTCTCCCGTGACCGCGCCGTGCTGCGCCGTCCCCGTCCCCGTGCCCCACGCGACATAGGTCCCCGGGGCCTGATGCGCCGCGGCATGCCGCGGCGGGTGCGCCGCCCGCCCCAGGCTGAAGACATCGGGCGCCCGGTCGAGCACTCCGCCCGACGGATCGTCGGAGCCGTCCCGGCGGACCACGTCCCGCTCCGGCATCAGGATGTCCCGTACCACCACGGCGCAGAGATAGAGCGTGCCGAGGATGTGGGCGATGATCGCGAGCTGATAGCCCTCCTGCGGCAGCCCCTGGTGCTTGTCACCGCTCGTCGTGTACGCGAGGTACATCCAGATGCCCAGGAAGTACGCGACCTCGCACGCCTGCCAGATCAGGAAGTCCCGCCAGCGGGGCCGGGCCAGCGCAGCGAGCGGGATCAGCCACAACACGTACTGCGGCGAATAGACCTTGTTGGTGAGCACAAAGGCGGCGACGACGAGCAGGGCGAGCTGGGCGAACCGCGGCCGCCGCGGGGCGGTCAGCGTGAGCGCCCCGATACCGAGGCAGGCCAGGGCCATCAGGGCGGTGGCAAGGGTATTCACCGTCTCGGTGCTGAGTGGGTTGTTCGAGTGCTGCTGCAGGATCAGCCAGAAGGAGCCGAAGTCGACGCCGCGCTCCTGGCTGAAGGTGTAGAACTTCTGCCACCCCTCGGACGCGAGGACCATCACCGGCAGGTTCACCACGAGCCAGGAGCCGACCGCGCCACCGGCCGCCATTCCGAACTCCCGCCACCGTCCGGCCCTCCAGCAGAGCACGAGGAGCGGGCCGAGCAGCAGCACGGGATAGAGCTTCGCGGCGGTCGCGAGGCCGAGGAGCACCCCGAAGGCCAGGGCCCGTCCACGCGACCACATCAGCATGGCGGCGGCGGTGAGCGCGATGGCAAGCAGGTCCCAGTTGATGGTCGCGGTGAGCGCACCGGCGGGCGCCAGGGCGACAAGGAGTCCGTCCCAGGGGCGGCGCCGGTGCGTGCGCGCGACACAGACCGCGATGATCACGGCGCAGACCATCAGCATCGACGCATTGGCGAGCCAATAGATCTGCTCGCGGTGCTGCACGCCGCCACCGTCGGGCACGACCCAGGACGCGACCTCCATGAACACGCCGGTCAGGACCGGGTATTCGAGGTACTCCATGTCCCCGGAGATCTTGTCGAAGTACGGCACCAGGCCCTCCGCGAAGCCCCGCCCGGCGAAGAGATGGGGGATATCGGAGTAGCAGGCGTGGGTGTACTGCGCACCCGCGCCGAAGAACCACGCCCCGTTGTAGCAGGGCAGCTTCTGCACCATGCCGAGCGCGAACATCCCGATGGCCACCAGGGCCACGACCCGGACCGGGGTCCACCAGCTCGCACCGAGCAGTGCCCGCCGGCCGAGAGGGCCTCCGATCACCTCACTACCGGCCGCGGCGATCTCGTCGTGTCTGGTGGGGGGTACCGGCGAGGACGGCTCCTCCGGCCGCCGCGGGTGCGAGTGCTGCGCGCTCGGGTTCGGGCTCGTGCTGCTCGTCATGGGCCACATCCTGCCGTACGTGCCGGGGGACGCGGCGAGGGCCGCCGCACCCTCAGGTGCGACGGCCCTCGTTTCACGTGAAACACCCGGCTTCGACGCCCGCCGTTCCACGCAGAACTCGCTGTTTCACGTGAAACACGGGCCCGGAGGCGGGGCGGCCGCCCGGCTAGCCGTTCGGCCCGCCGAGGAAGCCTCCTCCGCCGCCGTTACCGCCGCTATCGCCACCCGTATCGCCGCCGGTCGGTGGCTCGGGGGTCGGCGTGGTGCCGCCCGTCTCGCCGCCGTCGACACCACCGTCGGTCCCGCCTTCGGACGTCCCACCGTCCGGCTCACAGTTCCACTCCCACTGTCCACAGGTCTCGCCCGGACCGGGTTCGCCCGTGGCCGACTCGGACGGGTTGGGCTCCGTGGGACTCGGGGACGTGCTCTCGTCCGGCTCCTCGGTGGGCGTCGGCGTGGGGCTGGGGCTCTGTGCACCGCCGCCGAACACGACCTCGCCGATGGGCTGGGGAGGCGTGAACGTCATGGGCGTCGTGCCCTTAAGGGCCCGGAGCATGTAGTCGTGCCAGATCTGGGCCGGGAACGAGGCGCCGTGGATCTTCTCCTCACCCCCGGTCCCGAACATCTCCAGGAACTTGCGGTTCTTCGCCTTCGCGTCGTCGTTCAGCCGGTACATGCTGATCGCCGTCGACATCTGCGGCGTGTACCCGACGAACCAGGCCGACTTGTTGCCGTCCGTGGTACCGGTCTTGCCCGCCACCTGTCGGTCGGGGAGCTTTGCGGACGTACCGGTTCCCTTGTCCACGACGTTCTTCAGCACGTCCGTGACGTTGTTCGCCACATTCGCGTCGAAGGGACTCTTGGTCTGCGGCTTGTGCTTGTACTCGACCTGGCCCTTCTTCTTGACCTCGATGACCGAGTACGGGTCGTTCTGCTTGCCCTGCGCCGCGAAGGTGGCGTAGGCACCGGCCATCCGGATCGCACTCGGCGAGTCGATGCCGACCGAGACCGAGGGCACATTGCCCTTGGTCAGACCGTCCTCGAGCAGCCCCGCATCGACCGCGGACTCCCGCACCTTGTCGATGCCGACGTCCATACCGAGCTGTACGAACGGGGAGTTGGCGGAGACCCGCATGGCCTCACGGAGCGTGATGGCGTAGTCGGGCGGCGTGCCGTACGACTCCTCGCCGTCATTCCGCTGCAGCCACTGCTCGCCCTTCTCGTTCTGCCAGACCGTCCCGTCGTAGTTCTTGATCTTCAGGTCGTTCTTGCCGTTGTAGCGGCTGCTCGGCGAGACCTTCTTCCGCTCGGAGTCGGGCTGGTCCAGACCCATCTTGGGGTTCAGCTTTCCGTCCCGCATCGCGGCCGCGAGGACGAAGGGCTTGAAGGTCGAGCCGACCTGGGCGCCTGTCACGTCCGCGTTGTTCGTGAAGTGCTTGGCGTAGTCCGTACCGCCGTAGATGGCGACGATCGCGCCGTCCTTGGGGTCCACCGACGCACCGCCGAACTGGACGTGGGTGTCCTTCTTCGGGCGGGCCTTGATGTCGATGTTCTCCTTGTAGACGGCCGTGACGGCCTTCTTCAGCTGGCCGACCTTCTTCTTGTCGAAGGTCGTCTTGATCTCGTAGCCACCACGCTGCAGATCCTCCTCGCTGATGTCCGTGTTGTTGAGGATGTAGGACTTGGCAAGGTTGACGAGGTAACCGGTCTGACCGCTCAGCTGCTGGTTGTTCCGCGGGCTCTCCACCTCGGGGAACTTCGGGAACTCCGCCCGCTCATCGCGCGTCAGGTGCTTGTCCTTGACCATCTCGTCAAGGATCCACTTCCAGCGCTTCTCGGCCCTCTCCCGGTTCGCCTGCGGGGTGGCCGCCGGGTCGATGGCGGTGGCACCGGCCGGGTCGTAGTACGTCGCGCCCTTGAGGACCGCCGCGAGGAAGGCGCACTGGCTCGCATTGAGCTCTTCGGCGTCCTTCTTGAAGTAGGCGCGGGCGGCCGCCTGGATGCCGTAGGCGCCGCGGCCGTAGTAGGCGGTGTTCAGGTACCCCGCCATGATCTCTTCCTTCTCCATCTGCGCTCCCACCTTTATGGAGATGAAGAGCTCCCGGAACTTACGCGTGAGCGTCTGGTCCTGGGAGAGCATGGAGTTCTTGACGTACTGCTGGGTGATCGTCGAGCCACCCTGGGTGTCGCCGCCCTTGGCCATGTTGAAGGCCGCGCGGGCGATACCCATGGGGTCGACGCCCTTGTCCTTCATGAACGTCTTGTTCTCGGCCGACATGACCGCGAACCGCATCTCCTTGGGGATCTCCGCGTACGGGATGATCTGGCGGTTGTATTCACCCCCCGTGGCGACCATTTGCGAGCCGTCTTTCCACAGGTACACGTTGTTCTGCGCCCGTGCGGCGTCCGACGGCTTGGGGATGTCCACAAGCGCGTACCCGACACCCGCCGCGGCCACGAGGAGACCGCAGAAGCCGATGAACGTGCCCATCAGCTGCTTCCAGGAGGGCACCAGCTTCCGCCAGCCGTCCTTGCCCGCGCGCGGGTAGTCGATCAGACGCTTCTTGCCCGGCGGCTCGGCTCCGCGGCCGCGGCCACGCCCCGGTCCGCCCGCGCCACCCATGCCTGCCGAACCACCGGCGGCCCGGCGGCCACCACCGCCGGCTCCGTCGGGCGCGCGGCGTCGGCCGCCACTGCGCTGGGCGGCGCGACGGGCCTCTGCCCGGCCGCCGTACGGACGTTCCTCTCCGGCGCCGTACGATCCGGCAGCAGCACCTCCGGAGCCCGGGGGTGCTGCACGTCGGCCGGAGGACGATCCAGTGAAGCCGCGCCTGGCCGCGGCACGTCCGCCGCCCTGCGGTGGCGGTTTGCGACGGTGCTCGCTCATCGAACAACTACTCCTCGGGCAGGCGCAGACTCCGCGCCTGGAAAGCGGCAGAATTTCCAGTCCCCCGAAGTGCGGACGGGCCCGATTCCGGACTCGACCGCACTGCCCCCGGGACGACGACGCAGTCTGGCGCCACGTGGTTCCCGGTGGTCTGCATGCGGCACAGACTACGCACCGTCAAAACCCACCTAGGGCCGAAGTTCACCCCAAATCAGGCACTTCGCTTCGTACGAATCGGTGATGTGACGCCGTTCACCGCACCCCCTCTTGTCGCTTCCCGAGGGCCGATCTATCGTCGTGATGTATCGAGTCGATACATCAGCTCGACATAAAGGCCGCAGGGAACCATGGCAGAGGAGGAGGGCGAAGCATGAGCAGACGCTCCGGCATCCTCGAGTTCGCCGTCCTCGGCCTGCTCCGCGAATCCCCGATGCACGGCTATGAGCTGCGCAAACGGCTCAACACCTCACTCGGGGTGTTCCGCGCCTTCAGCTACGGGTCGCTCTACCCCTGCCTCAAGGCGCTGGTCGCCAACGGCTGGCTGGCCGAGGACTCGGACAGCGCAGCAGAGGACCCCCTGGCCGCACCACTGGCCGGCCGCCGGGCCAAGATCGTCTACAGGTTGACGGCGGAAGGTAAGGAGCACTTCACGGAGCTGCTCGCCCAGACGGGCCCCGACGCCTATGAGGACGAGCACTTCGCCGCCCGCTTCGCCTTCTTCGGACAGACCTCGCGCGACGTACGCATGCGGGTGCTCGAGGGCCGCCGAAGCCGGCTCGAGGAGCGCCTCGAGAAGATGCGCGCCTCTCTGGCCAGGACCCGGGAACGCCTTGACGACTACACGCTCGAGCTACAGCGACACGGCATGGAGTCCGTCGAGCGCGAGGTCCGCTGGTTGAACGAGCTCATCGAGAGCGAACGCATGGGGCGTGACCAGCAGCGGTCCACCCCCGAGAACCCTGCTCAGCAGGACACATCGGAAAAGACGGGCGGCCTGCCCCGGTACCGGGACAGCTCCCGGCCGGATCCGTCCGACGACACCACCAAGTGAGGCCCCGCGAACAGTGCGGGCCTCGTCGAGAACAAACAGGGAGCAACCGGAATGGGTTCGGTTCGCGTAGCCATCGTCGGCGTGGGCAACTGCGCCGCCTCGCTGGTGCAGGGCGTCGAGTACTACAAGGACGCCGACCCGGCGGCCAAGGTCCCGGGCTTGATGCACGTCCAGTTCGGCGACTATCACGTCAAGGACATCGAGTTCGTCGCGGCCTTCGATGTCGACGCGAAGAAGGTCGGCCTCGACCTCGCGGACGCCATCGGCGCCTCCGAGAACAACACCATCAAGATCTGTGACGTCCCGTCCACGGGCGTCCAGGTCCAGCGCGGCCACACCCTTGACGGCCTGGGCAAGTACTACCGCCAGACCATCGAGGAGTCCGCCGAGGAGCCGGTCGACATCGTCCAGATCCTCAAGGACAAGCAGGTCGACGTCCTGGTCTGCTACCTGCCCGTCGGCTCCGAGGACGCGGCGAAGTACTACGCCCAGTGCGCCATCGACGCCAAGGTCGCCTTCGTCAACGCCCTTCCGGTCTTCATCGCCGGCACCAAGGAGTGGGCCGACAAGTTCACCGAGGCGGGCGTCCCGATCGTCGGTGACGACATCAAGTCGCAGGTCGGCGCCACCATCACGCACCGCGTCATGGCCAAGCTGTTCGAGGACCGGGGCGTCATCCTGGACCGCACGATGCAGCTGAACGTCGGCGGCAACATGGACTTCAAGAACATGCTCGAGCGCGAGCGCCTGGAGTCCAAGAAGATCTCCAAGACCCAGGCCGTCACCTCCCAGATCCCCGACCGCGAGCTCGGCGAGGACAACGTCCACATCGGCCCGTCCGACTACGTCGCCTGGCTCGACGACCGTAAGTGGGCCTACGTCCGCCTGGAGGGCCGTGCCTTCGGTGACGTCCCGCTGAACCTGGAGTACAAGCTCGAGGTCTGGGACTCTCCGAACTCGGCGGGCGTGATCATCGACGCCCTGCGTGCCGCGAAGATCGCCAAGGACCGCGGGGTCGGCGGCCCCGTCCTCTCGGCCTCCTCGTACTTCATGAAGTCCCCGCCGGTCCAGTACTTCGACGACCAGGCCCGGGAGAACGTGGAGAAGTTCATCAACGGCGAGGGCGAGCGCTGACCGCTCACTCCTTACGTCGCTTGATCACCGGCCCCCGGGAAATCCTCCCGGGGGCCTGAGCGTTGTGTGAGGCTGTGCCCCATGCCCGTCGTGCGTGATTTGCGCGTACTGCTGCGCTTCCGGAACTTCCGGCGGCTGCTGGTCGTCCGCCTGCTCTCCCAGTCCGCCGACGGCGTCTATCAGGTCGCCCTCGCCACGTACGTCGTGTTCTCCCCGGAGAAGCAGACCTCGGCCCTGGCCATCGCCTCCGCCATGGCCGTGCTCCTGCTGCCGTACTCCCTGATCGGCCCCTTCGCGGGCGTGCTCCTCGACCGCTGGCCGCGCCGCCAGGTCTTCCTGTACGGGAACCTGCTGCGGGCCGCACTCGCCACCGTCACGGCCGCCCTGATCGTGAGCAGCGTGCCCGACTGGCTCTTCTATCTGTCGGCCCTGTGTGTCACCGCGGTCAACCGCTTCGTCCTTGCCGGGCTCTCGGCCGCGCTGCCGCGCGTGGTGGACGCCGACCGCCTGATCATCGCCAACTCCCTTGCCCCGACGGCCGGAACGCTCGCCGCGACGGCCGGAGGCGGCCTCGCCTTCCTCGTCCGCCTGGCAGCCTCGGACTCGGACGCCGCGGTGGTGCTTCTCGGCGCCGCCCTCTATCTCTGCTCGGCACTCTCCGCGCTGCGCATGCCGCGAGAGCTGCTCGGCCCGGAACCGGGCCTGGTACAGCCACGGATCGGGGCCGCGGTGGCGTCCACCGCCAAGGGGCTGCTCGACGGGGTGCGGCATCTGGCCGCACCCGAACGGCGTCCCGCGGCCCGGGCGTTGGGGGCCATGACCGCGATGCGGTTCTGCTACGGGGCGCTGCTCATCACGGTCCTGATGCTCTGTCGGTACTCCTGGGCGGAGACCGAGTCCGAGGGGCTCGCGCTCCTCGGGCTTGCCCTCTTCATCTCCGGGGCCGGGTTCTTCGCGGCGGCGGTGGTGACGCCCTATGCCGCGGGACGGTTCGGCCCGGCGGGCTGGATCGTCGTGTGCGCGGGCATCGCCGCCGTTCTCGAACCCGCCCTCGGGCTGCCCTTCGAGCCGGTGCCGATGCTGATCGCCGCGTTCGTCCTGGGTCTCGTCAGCCAGGGCGTGAAGATCGCCACCGACACCGTCGTGCAGTCCTCGGTGGACGACGCCTTCCGCGGCCGGATCTTCTCCGTGTACGACGTGCTCTTCAACGTCGCCTTCGTGGCGGCGGCCGCAGTTGCCGCGCTGATGCTGCCGCCTGACGGTCGTTCGGCTCTGCTGGTCGTGATCGTGGCCGTGCTCTACGCGGCGGTTGCGGTGGCTATGGCCCACTTCGAGCGCCGATGAACTGTCACATCGCCGCCACAGAGCCGCACCAGGCTGCGGCTCACGCGGACCGCATCGGTACCTTACGGAGGCCATACACGCGCCAGTAGCGCACTCAACCAAGGGGGACCCCCGATGTCTTACCCGCCTCCCCAGGGGCCGGGCCAGCAGCCGTACGCACCACAGCCACCCGGGTACGGATACCAGCAGCCCCCGCAGCAGCAACAATGGGGAGCCCCGCCCCCGCAGCAGCAGTGGGGAGGCCCTCCGCAGCAACAGCAGCAGTGGGGAGCGCCGCCGCCTCCGCCTCCAGCACGCAGCGGGATGGGCGTCAAGCAGATACTCCGGATCGTCGGCATCGTCGTCGCCGTCATCGCCGTCGGAGTGTTCTGGATCCTGAGCCTGAACGACTCCGACAATGCGGAGGCGGGCGACTGCCTGACGAACAAGGGCACCATGTCCGCCCCCGATCTTGAGGTCGTGGAGTGCGGCGACTCGTCGGCCGAGTACGAGGTGGTCAAGCGGATCGACGACACGCTGGACGGCTCCAAGTGCGAGGGCGTTGCTGGAGCCACGCGCCCGTACAGCGAGCAGACCAGTGGAAGCCGGAGGAGCTCGGGCGAGCAGTTCGTGCTCTGCCTCAAGGACCTCTAAGGCACTGTGGGGCGGTGTTTCACGTGAAACACCGCCCCACAGCGCAAGGTAGGAAGAGCACACGACAGAACACCACT
>NZ_JBSFUT010000048.1:0-50856 GCF_053591935.1 Streptomyces sp. NPDC002851
GAGGCCCTCAAGGACTTCGAGCTCTCGCGCAAGGACGCGGGCCGCTCGAAGAACATGTTCGCGCTCGGCCTGCTGTCGTGGATGTACCACCGGCCCACCGAGGGCACGGAGCGGTTCCTGCGTGCGAAGTTCGCGAAGAAGCCGGACATCGCGACCGCCAACATCGCGGCTTTCAGGGCGGGTTGGAACTTCGGTGAGACGACGGAGGACTTCGCCGTCTCGTACGAGGTACGGCCCGCCGTCTCCGCCTTTCGGTCCGGTACGTATCGGAACATCTCGGGGAACCTGGCTCTGTCGTACGGCCTGGTGGCGGCGTCGCGGCAGGCGGATCTGCCGCTGTTCCTGGGCTCGTACCCGATCACGCCCGCGTCGGATGTGCTGCACGAGCTGAGCAAGCACAAGAACTTCGGCGTACGGACCTTCCAGGCGGAGGACGAGATCGCCGGGGTCGGCGCGGCGCTCGGGGCGGCGTTCGGCGGGGCGTTGGGGGTGACGACGACCTCCGGTCCGGGAGTCGCGCTGAAGTCCGAGACGGTCGGGCTCGCCGTCTCGCTCGAGCTGCCGCTGCTGATCGTCGACATTCAGCGGGGCGGCCCGTCGACGGGGTTGCCGACGAAGACCGAGCAGGCCGATCTGCTGCAGGCCATGTACGGGCGCAATGGTGAGGCGCCGGTTCCGGTCGTCGCGCCGTCCACTCCGGCGGATTGCTTCGACGCCGCCCTGGAGGCCGCGCGGATCGCGCTGACGTATCGGACGCCGGTGTTCCTGCTGTCCGACGGCTATCTGGCCAATGGTTCCGAGCCGTGGCGGATCCCGGACGTGGACGAACTCCCGGACCTGCGCGTCCAGTTCGCCCACTCGCCGAACCACCGGACCGAGGACGGCGCCGAGGTCTTCTGGCCGTACAAGCGCGACCCGCAGACCCTCGCCCGCCCGTGGGCCGTGCCCGGCACCCCGGGCCTTGAGCACCGGATCGGCGGGATCGAGAAGCAGGACGGCACGGGCAACATCTCGTACGACCCGGCCAACCACGACTTCATGGTGCGTACGCGGCAGGCCAAGGTCGACGGCATCGACGTGCCGGACATCCAGGTCGACGACCCGAGCGGGGACGCGGGGCTCCTGGTCCTGGGCTGGGGTTCGACGTACGGGCCCATCACCGCCGCCGTACGCCGTACCCGCGCAACGGGCGAACGGGTGGCCCAAGCCCACCTGCGGCACCTCAACCCGTTCCCCAAGAACCTGGGCGAGGTCCTGCGCCGCTACGAGCGCGTGCTTATCCCGGAGATGAACCTCGGCCAGCTCGCCACCCTCATCCGCGCCAAGTACCTGGTCAACGCCCGTTCCTTCACGCAGGTCAGCGGGATGCCGTTCAAGGCCGAACAGCTCGCCACGGCTCTCAAGGAGGCCAAGGAGGCCCTCGATGGCTGAGATCACGGAACGCAAGACGACGGAACGCAGGACGGTCGAAGCGCTCTCACTCGTGCCCAAGGCCGAGGCGAAGCAGTCGATGAAGGACTTCAAGTCCGACCAGGAAGTCCGCTGGTGCCCCGGCTGCGGCGACTACGCCGTCCTGGCGGCCGTGCAGGGCTTCATGCCCGAACTCGGCCTGGCCAAGGAGAACATCGTCTTCGTCTCGGGCATCGGCTGCTCGTCGCGGTTCCCGTACTACATGAACACGTACGGCATGCACTCCATCCACGGCCGCGCCCCCGCCATCGCCACCGGACTCGCCACCACCCGCCGCGACTTGAGCGTCTGGGTGGTGACAGGTGACGGCGACGCACTGTCGATCGGCGGCAACCACCTGATCCACGCGCTGCGCCGCAATGTGAACCTGAAGATCCTGCTGTTCAACAACCGGATCTACGGCCTCACCAAGGGCCAGTACTCCCCGACGTCCGAAATCGGCAAGATCACCAAATCCACGCCGATGGGGTCCCTCGACTCCCCCTTCAACCCGGTGTCGCTCGCGATCGGCGCGGAGGCCTCGTTCGTGGCGCGGACGGTCGACTCGGACCGCAAGCACCTCACCGAGGTGCTGCGCCAGGCCGCCGACCACCCCGGCACGGCCCTCGTGGAGATCTACCAGAACTGCAACATCTTCAACGACGGCGCCTTCGAGGCCCTCAAGGACAAGCGGCAGGCCGAGGAGGCGGTGATCCGCCTCGAGCACGGGCAGCCGATCCGCTTCGGCATCGACGGCGCGCAGGGAGTCGTACGCGACCGGAACAGCGGCGAGTTGAGGGTGGTCACGGTGACACCGGAGAACGAGGTGGACGTCCTGGTCCACGACGCGCACGCCACCTCCCCCACCACCGCCTTCGCCCTCTCCCGCCTCGCCGACCCCGACACCCTGCACCACACCCCCATCGGCGTCCTGCGCTCCGTCACCCGGCCCGTCTACGACACGCTCATGGCCGATCAACTCGACGCCGCCACCGAACAGAACGGCAAGGGCGACCTCGCGACGCTGCTCGCCGGCCACGACACCTGGACCGTCAAGAAGCCCTCCGAGGAGCCCCAGTGACCTACGTCATCGCCCAGCCCTGCACCGACGTCAAGGACAAGTCCTGCGTCGAGGAATGCCCCGTCGACTGCATCTACGAAGGCCGAAGCCTCCTCTATATCCACCCGGATGAATGCGTTGACTGCGGAGCCTGCGAACCCGTCTGCCCCGTAGAGGCCATCTTCTACGAGGACGACCTCCCCCAGGACTGGGCCCCGTACGCCGTCGCCGCCGAGGAGGTCTTCGCGACCCTCGGTTCACCTGGTGGCGCGGCCGCTACCGGGCCGCTGCCCGAAGACCACCCGGCGGTCGTCGGCTGAGCAGTCGTCGGCTGAGCGATCGTCGGCTGAGGGGCCGTTCAGGGCCGTGGGTGGCTCCGCTCCGGGTCACCCACGACTCTCGGCCCGGCGAACAGCGGGGTCCCGGGCGAACAGCGGGGTCAGGTAAGTGACCAGGTCGGAAACCGTCGGGTGGTCCCAGACGAGGGTCGGCTCGAGGATGAGCCCGTGCTCGTCCTCCAGGTCCCCGACGAGGCTGAGCGCCGAGACCGAGTCCATGCCGAACTCCGCGAGCGGGGTCCAGTGGTCGATGGTCGCCTCCGGCCGGTCGAGGTAGAGCGCGAGCCGGGCGGTGAGCCAGCCGCGTACCTCTTCGGCGAGCGCCGCCTGTCCGGCAGTGGGCGTGATCATGGCCCCTCCTCAGTCGTCCCCTTTATGCATGCTTTCCGCCGCACCTAAAGCGCTGCTTGTGCTGGTACGAGCGCTGGTACGAGCAGGGCCAGGTCGGCCGCCGCGTCCGGGCCGTACGCGTCGCGGATCCGCTCCGGCAGGCTCGGGAGCGCGGGGGTGTACCCCTGCGGCCCGGGGTTCTCCAGAGCCACCGCCGCCAGGGCGCAGCCCAACTGGGCGGCCCGCAGCACGTCCAGGCCCCAGGCGGCAGCCGTCAGAAACCCGGCGCGGAAGGCGTGCCCCGCCGGATACGCGGTCTTCTCCGCCGGATACGCAGTCTTCGGCGCCGGATACGGAGCCCTCTCCGCCGGATGATCGAGCGGGACCGCGGGTACACGCAGCGGATAGCGACCAGGGCGTACGACCACCGCGCCCTCGGCTCCCCGCGTGATGACCCAGGCCGCCCCGACCCGCCCGAGAACCTGCTGTTCGGTCAGAGCGGCGCGCTCCTGCAGACGTACGCTGTCCGGCTCGCTGGTGAACAGCCAACGCGGACGGGCAAGCAGGGCACGGGCCTCGACCCGGGTGAGCCGCCCGAGCCCCCGGCCCGGACTCGCGGCGAACGGAATACCGAGCTCCACGCTGCGCCGGGCATGCCGCACCATCGCCCCGGGAGCACCGGGCCCGACCACGACGAGGCTCGGATCACCACCGACCCGATGACACACGTCAGCGAGATCGGGCTCTCGCAGCACTGCCGCCCTGCCCCCGTCCCCGTCCCCATCCCCATCCCCGCCATCGGGCCCGATCCGTACCGAGTCGGTGTCAACGCCGTACTGCTTCAACCGAATCCGCTGGTTCTCGAAGTCCGTCCCCGCCGTACCGACGAGCAGCGGGCGCAGCCCGAGCGCACCCAGTCCGAAGCAGATCTGCACGGCAGCGGCGGCGGGGGCGCCGGCGGGCGGACGACCGCCGACGATCGAGCCCGTAACGGCGATCCTCATCCGCGCCCGCTCCTCTCCACACCCGCAACACCCGCAACACCCGCAACGCCCTCGACGCCCGCAACGCCCTCGACGCCCTCAACTCCGTCGCCCGCCGCGCGCAGCATCTTCTGGGCCACGTGCACCCGTGAGCTGCAGTCGAGCTTGCGCATGACCTTGCGGAGGGTGTTCACGGCGGTCCATTCGGCGATACCGAGCCTGCGGGCCACCTCGCGGTTGGTGAGTCCCTCGGCGACGAGCGCGGCCACTTCCTGTTCGCGACGGGTGAGCAGCCCGGTACAGCCGGGACCGGCGCCGGGGGCCGCACCCGGCACCGGATCCTGGTGCGGCGGAGCAAGAGCCCGCCCGACCGCCTCGGCAGGCGTGAGCCTGCGGGCGGTACGGCAACACGCGTCGTACGCGGCAGCACCAAGCCGTACGCGGGCTTCGTCCGCCAGCAACTCGGCTTCGCCAGGCGGCAGTTGGGACGGCAGTCCACCCACCCGTTCCTCTATGGCGACACCCGCGGCAAGCAACAGGGCGGCCCGTTCCCAGGACCGACTCCCGCGACCGCGCGCGTGCAACCAGGCAAGGACGAGAAGCGCGGCGCCGGTACCGGGCAGATCCCCGAGTTCGTGCAGGGTGACCAGGGCAGCGCGCGCGGGGGCGAGGACGGCCTCAGCATCGGCGTCAGGCCCGCCGTCGGCCGCGGTGTCCGGGTGTGCGTCAGCCGGTTCGGTCGTCGCCGTGGCCATGAGGCGGGCCCGTACGAGAGTCGTGCACGCGATGCGGTGCGGGTCACCGAGCCGTTCGGCGGCGTGGACCGCGTCGTCGGCCAGGCGCAGCGCCAGGTCCGGCGCACCGAGGGAACCGAGCACCTCGGCAAGAAGCGAGGTGGCGCGGACCCGCCCCGGCAGATCGTCGAGCGCCGCGAACTCCTCGACGAGCGGCGCGAGCAGATCGCGCGCGGTAGCCGGTTCGCCCTGCTCACGAACGGCCCGAGCAAGGACGAGACGGGCCTGAGCCAGCCCCTGCCGATCACCATGCGCGGCACACAGCTCGACGGCCTCCCGTGCACGGGCGCGGCCTTCGGCCAAGGCACCACAACCCAGCTGCGCCCGGGCAAGCGCGGTCAGCACGGCCGCACGCACCTCCGGCTTCAGCGGTCCGGCCGCCCGCCCGAGCGCGTCGAGCGCCGTGAGACGGGTGACGGCGGCCGCGGCCTCACCCCGGTGCAACCAGTACGGCAGCGCGGCCGCGGCAAGCCGGGCGGCAGCATCAACACCCCCAGAGGACTTGGAAGCCAAGGACTTGGAAGCCGAGGACTCGGAAGCCGAGGACTCGGAAGCCCTGGAAGACTCATCCCCCGCCAGGGTGTCGAGAGCCGCGAGCAGATCCTCGTGTACGCGATCGAGCCGCTCAAGGGCCCCGGGCCGTTCGGGACCGTCCAACAACGCCAGCACAGCATGGACCTGTTGACAGACATACGCGGCATGGGCGGCCCGCGCCGCGTCCCACGCCCCGTCACGGCGCAGCACACTCCGGGCGTGGCTCCGCGCGAGACTCGGCATCCGGAACCGCATCCCGCCGTCCGGCTGCTCCTCGCACAGCAGCAGACTGTGATCGACGTACTCCTCGAGCGCGCGATGCACATCGGGGAGCGGCAGCCCATACGTACCCGCCACATCCCCCGCATCGAAGCCACCGGCGAACACCGCGAGCCGCACAAGAAGATCACGGCGATGCGGGGGCAACGGCGACCAGCCATGAGCGAGGGCACCAGGCATGGTCAGATGCCGCGACGTGGTGTCGGCACGGGTGCCGTACAGGGCCCCCGGAGACCGCTCGAGAGCATCGACGAGGGCGGCCGGAGAGGTCACCTTGAGCCGAGCGGCGGCGAGTTCGGCGGCAAGCGGCAGACCATCGAGCCGCAGAGCGAGATCAGCGACAACGGCACAGTTCTCACGGGTGAGCCGGAACCCGGGCCGCCCCGCACGCAGACTGGACAGCAGCATCGCAACAGCGGGCACACGAGCGAGCCGCACCGGATCGGCACAGTCCCCCGGCCCGGGAACACGCAACGGCGCAAGCCGCATCCGCCGCTCCCCGTACACCCCGAGCGCCCGCGGCGCGACCGTAAGAACCCGCACGTCACGGGTGGTGTCCAAGAGTTCGGCGACGGCCGGGGCAAGGTCGTGCGTGTGCCGGATACCACAGTCGAGAACGGCGAGCGCGGTCACCCCCGGCGGCGGGCCGTCGCCGAACTCCCCAGCAAACGCCCGCAGTTCACCCAACGCGGCACGGGTGTCCCGAGGAGACAGATCGTCGAGCTCCAGATACCGGCCGCGACCGCCGCTCTGAAGTACGGAGTCGAACACGGCCGCGGCAAGACGACTCTTCCCCACGCCCACGGGCCCGGTGAGCGCGAGCATCCGGCTCTGGCCACCCTCGATCCAGGCGGCCAGCTCGGCGAGTTCGGCATCGCGGCCGACAAGAGGGGTGAGAGTGCGCAGTCCTCCAGCGCGGACGGTGCCGGTACGGGTATCGGTACGGGTATCGGTACGGGTGCGGGTGACGGTGCCCCCGGCCCGCACCGTGTCGTACGCGATGTCGTCCGCAATGTCGTCCGCGAGCACCATATGGCTCCCCCTGCCGATGGACATGGCCGGGAGGCTGGCAGCGGTGGCCTAAGTTCGCCTAAAGGACCGGGGATGGCGCCGATGTGTACTCGCTGCCAGGCAGGGACTTGTCAGCGGGGCTGTCTTGGCCGGGGCCGATGGCGCAGCGACGCTGAAACCGTGCGGCAGGGTACGGCGCAGGCCCGTACGACACGCAGGGAGTCTCATGGCACAGTCCACGTCCACCGTCGCCGGGCCCGGCTTCGGGCTTGAACTCTCTTCTGTCACCGGTCGGTTGACGCACCACCGCCGTACGGCTCCCGGGGCGGAGGAGCGGTTCACGCTGGCCGGGGAGATGCCGGTGGGGCATCCGCTGTTCGGGGACGCTCCGGGGCGGCACGACAGTCTCGTCTTCCTGGAGATCGTGCGGCAGGCCGGGCCGTTCCTCGGGTACCGGGGCCTTGGCGTGCCTGCCGAGCGGCCGTGTCTGTTCTCGCGGCTTGCGTTGCGTCTGGCCGATACGTCGGTCTGGGATGCGGCGGGGGTGGGGGCAGAGGCGGGGGCAGAGGCAGGGACCGGGGCTGCTATGGCGGTTGATCTGCGGGTGGCGCCTACGAAGTCGGTGCATGGGGTGCCGCGGGGGTTTCGGCTGAGTGGTGCCTTGGAGCTGGACGGGGCTCTGGGGTGTACCGGGGCGGCTGAACTCGTCTGTCTCGCCCCGGGGGTGGCTCGTCAGCACCGTGCCTCGGCCCGTCTCGCTACGCTCGCCGCCCGCGAGGCGCCGTATCCGGCCGGGCCTGCGCCTCGGCCGGTCGCCCCTGGTGAGGTGGGGCGGGGCGATGCGGCGAACGTGGTCGTGTCGGAGCCGGTGCCGGTGCGTGGTGTGGACGGGCTTGTCTCTGTGCTGGTGGTCGACCCGGCGCACCCTGTCTTCTTTGCCGAGGCTACGGACTCCGTACCGGGGTTGCTGCTTGTGGAGGCGGTGCGGCAGAGCGCCATGCTGGCGGTGGGGCGGGTGGTGGGGCTTGATGTGCGGCGGACGGTGCTGACCAGTCTGGCGCTGCATATCCGGGGGTTCGCGGAGCTTGATCTGCCGGTGGAGTGCACCGCGGTTCCCCAGCGGGAGTCCGGCGAACGCGGAGCCACCGGCGAAATCCGGGTCGTACGGAGCAGCCTGACCATGGCTCAGGCCGGACGGGTCGTCGTCGAGGCGGACGTGGTGGCGGTAGAGCAATGACGGAAACGGTGAGCTCCTTGACGTCAGCACCGGACAGCGCCGCCCGTGGGGCGGGACACGTCGGCCTTGGTCAGGATTCGCTCCACGTCTTGTTCGAGGATGTGCTGGGTGAGTTGCTCGGCGCGTGCCCGTCGTTCGGGTCGGGGGTGCCGGTGGTGCTTCCTGGTACGTACGTTGTCGATCCGCCGTTTCATGGGTGCGGTGACATCGGGCATGTCGCGGTGTGCGGCACCGTCAATGAACTTGCCGCCGCCGGGGCCGAGCCGCTCGGGCTGACCTTGTCGGCGGTGGTCGAGGCGGGGCTTCCCGTGCAGCGGGTGTTGCAGGTGGCCGCCTCTGTGCGGGAGGCGGCGGCCGCTGCCGGTGTGGTGGTCTGTGGTGTGGATGCTCGTGTGGTGCGGGCTGGTGAAGCGGACCAGATCTATCTGCACACCACTGGGCTTGGTGTGCTGCGGCGGCCGGGCGAGCGGTCGGCGGGAGCGGCGGATGCTCGCGCAGGTGACGCGCTCCTCGTCAGTGGGGCGCTTGGTGGGCATGGTGCGCATGTTCTTTCCGCGCGGCGGTCTCTGGGGTACGAGGGTGTCGTGTCCGGTGGGTGTGCGCCGCTGAACGGGCTCCTTGAGCAGGTGCGGGAGGCCGTTCCGCGGGAGGCGGTGCGCGCGGTGCGGACGGTGACGCGGGGCGGGCTCGCTGCGGCGTTGCGTGCGCACGGCGGTGCGGCGGGGCTTGCCGTGCGGGTGGACGAGGCGGCGCTTCCGGTGCGGTACGAGGTGCGGGTGGCTCTGGACGCTCTGGGGATCGATCCGTTGGACGCGGCCGGCACCGGATGTGTGTGCCTGTGTGTGGCCGCTGAGCATCGGGATGCGGTGCTTGCGGCGTTGCGGGCGCATCCGTTGGGGCAGGATGCGGCGGTGGTCGGCGAGTTGTGTGCGGGGCCTGCCGGGACGGTGCGGCTTGCGCGGGCCGATGGCGGCGGCACTGTGCCGGTCAGGGCCGAACCCGGGCCGCCTGCCCGGTTGTTGTGACCTCGGCCGTCCTCTCGCACCGCCCGCATTACCCGTATTGCCCGTACTGCCCGTACTGCCCATCCCTTCCGTACCGCCCATCCCTGCCGTACCGCCGTAGGCACCACAGCCCGACGCACACGGCCAGTGCGGGCAGCACGGACATGCCCGTCAGGACGCCCCAGTGCGCCGCCTCCGTCTGCTCGGCGGCGTGGCCGGTGTCCGAGGGGACGTATCCGGAGAGCTGGAGCGCGAGTGCGAACACGAAGGGGCCTACGGCGAGGCCCGCGGTTTCGGCTCCGCTGAAGGTTCCCGACATGGTGCCCGCTCGTGCGGCGTCCTGGGCGGTGCACTCGGCCAGCATCGCGTACAGGAAGAGGAGTTGACCGGCGTGCCCCACCCCGGCGATCAGCATGACGCCGAGTGTCCATGCCGCCGGTGGCGCGGCAGGCAGTGCCGGGGTGACGAAGAGCAGCAGGCAGGCCGCGGCGAAGAGGGACGACGCCGTGACTTGTCCGGTACGCGTGCCGTGGCGGGTGCCGTATCGGGTCCACAGGGGCGTGGTGCACAGGTTGGGCAGCACGAAGACCGCGACCATGGCGCCGATCAGGGTCTCGCTGCCCAGGACGTGGCGGGCGTAGTACGGGGTGCCGGCGAGGAGACAGCCGGTGGCGGTCACCTGCGCGAGGGTGCAGCGCAGGAGCGGCCCGAAGGAGTGCTTACGTATCAAGGGGTGCTTACGTATCACGGTCCGTGCTGTCGGCTCGGTGGACGGATCTGGGGGCTGCGCCCTCAGCGGCCCCATCGGCCTGAACGGCCTGAACGGCCTCGTCCTCAAACGCCGGACGGGCTGATTCTTGGCCCCCCGCCCCGTACCGAGGACCACCCCCAACGTCCCCAGCGTGATCACCCCGGCCCCGAAAAGACCCGCCCACCGATGCCCCGCGAGGCCCCCGCCGCCGGCCTCGACGACCGCCGGGGCCAGCGTGCCCGCGCAGACCGCCGCGACGGCGATGCCCGCGACGCGGCCGCCGACCAGGCGCATGCGGGACTCGGGGTGGTCGACGAGTTCCGCGGGCAGGGCGGCGTAGGCGGACTGGAAGACGGCGCAGCCCGTGGCGGTGAGCAGGAAGCCGACGGCGGTCAGGACGACGCCCGCCGTGCCCGGCCCGGCGAGGCCCGCGAACATCAACGCGAAGGCGGCGGCGGTGGCGAGCCCGCCGACCAGGATGTACGGGCGACGGCCACCCCGTCCGCCACCGTGCCCACGGTCGCTGACGCGGCCCGCCAGTGGCGCGAGGACGACCGCCCAGGCCTTCGGCAGCAGCACGACCAGACCCGCCAGCGCCGCCGCCACCCCGAGCGTGTCCGTCAGGTACGGAAGCAGCAGAAGTCCGGGCAGAGTGGTGCAGGCGCCGGTGACCAACGCGCCCAGGCCGTAGCCGATGCGGGCGCCCGCGGTCACAGGGCTTGGTCCGGCCGGGTTCGCGGCGGGGTGCGCGGAGGGGTGCGCGGCGGGGTGCCGCGGGCCGGTCGAGCCCGCCCGCAGTCCCGTCGTCACGGTGGGTGTCGCGGGCGTCGTCCCGGCTGTCGTCCCGGCTGTCGTCACGGTCGCCTCCCGGGCCTCAGGGCCTTGTGTGGTCTCGACCAGGAATCGCTCCGATCATGTAACTCGGGCTCCTTTGGCACCAGTCGGGCGATTTCCTTCGCTAGCGCGCGCGAGCCGACTCACGCGCCTCGAGGCCGCCTCTACCGAAAATCAATTCGGATGCGTCCTCGGTGCGCCGACGCGACCCGGCGTCAGGTATTTCCCGGACACATTCCGGGATCGGTAATGACCCGGGCCGTGAAAACCAGTACGTACTGCGGGAGACAGGAAGAGGGCATGTTCCAGAGTTCCCATCGGTCCACCGGTTCCCTCAAGTTGGCCGGTTTCCATCGGAGCGCCCGTACCGGGAGATCGTTCGGGACTCGAGGAGGTTTCCGTGGCTGAGGCTCATCGGGCCGGTCCGCGACGCCGCGATTTCGCTGTGTTGCAGCGCCAGTGGGAGCTCGCCCGTACCTCCGCGCGCTTCGTACGCATCACCGGTGAGCCCTGGTCCGGCAAGACCGCGCTGCTGCGTCAACTCGCCGAGCGGGCGGGGCGGGACGGCTGGATCTTGGCCATGGGGCGGGCGCCGCGCACCGGCCGGTCGAGCCCGTTCGACGTCCTCGTGGACGCCCTGGACGAGCATCTCGTGCGGGCCGACGGGTCGCTGTTCGAGCGCCTTGGACCGGTCGGAACACGGTGTCTCGCGCCGTACTTCCCGTCCCTGGCAACGACCGCCGCCCTGGCCGGACTTGAGACCGACCCGGACGCACGGCCGGTGGGCGACGACGGGGACGACGGGGACGACGGGCACGCCGTGATCCGTACCGTCCGCGCGCTCCTCGAACTGCTCGCCGCCCGTGGCAACGGGCTCGTGCTCGCCCTCGACGATGTGCACCGGGCGAGTCCGCGGGTCCTGGACTTTCTGGAGCACCTTGTCCGGCATCCGCCCGACGGGCCCGTGCTCACCGTGTTCGCGCACCGCACGCCGAGCACCGGGCGCCATCTGTGGGCGGTCGCCGACGACACCGACGCCGTACGGCACATCGCGCTGCGCCCGCTCACCGACGCCGAGGCCCGGCCGCTCCTGCCGACCTCCCTCGGGCCGCTGGCACGGGAGTTGGCGCTGCGCGACGCGGCGGGCGTACCGGGGCTGCTGCGGGCGGTGGCGGGGTACGAGCGCGGGGCGGACGGGCGGACGGGGGATCCGGACGACCACGACGGCGGCGCGGCCTGCCCCACCCCGGGGGCGCACCGCCACCGCCACGAGTCCCGGCCGTACGCCGCGCACGGCTCGCCCTGCTCGTGCAGCTCGTCCTGCTCGTGCGGCCGGACCTGCTCGTCGGTGGGGTCGTCCTACGACGCCCCGGGCCTGCACGGCGTCGCGGAGCTGCGCACCGGCACGCCGCCCGCGACGCTGCCCGGTGTGCCGGTCGAGCTGCACACGTTGTCGTCCCTGGGCTGGCGGACGGCGTGTGCGGCGGCCGTGGCGGGGGACCCGTTCTGTCCCGAAGTGGCCGCCGCCGTCGCCCGGTTGCCGGTCGAGGACGTACGGCGTGGCCTGGACGAACTGCACGACGAAGGTCTGGTGCGGGCCGGACGCGGCGGACTGCGGTTCGTGCGTCCTGCCGTACGGGTCCTGGTGCTTCAGGGCTGCGGTGCCGGGTGGCTGACGGCGGCGCGGCCGCGGGCCGTCGCGGCGCTGCGGGGCCGGATGGCTGTGGGCGCCGAGGGCGTGGCGGCGGCCTCGGTGCCGCTGGCCGCGCTCCTGGAGGACGCCGCCGACCTCACCGCGGAGGATGTACGCACCCTCGCCGTGACCGCCCGGGACGGTCTCTTCGTACGGCCATGGCGGGCGGTACGGGCACTGCGGCGCATCACGGGCAGGACGGGTGGACCTGGCGGACCTGCTGGGTCTGGCGCGTCTGGCGGGCCTGATGGGTCCGGCGGGTCTGGTGGGTCCGGCGGGCCGGATGGCTCGGGCGGCGCGGACGGCTCGGACGGTCCCGTCGGCACGCGGGGGTGGTGGCCCGTCGAGGCCCATTTGCTACTGCACAAGGCGCAGGTGGTGGCGGGGCGTCCGAGCGACGCGGTACGCGGGTACCGGGCGGTGTGGCCGCGCCTGCACGAGGTGCCGCCGGCCGCGGCGCGCGCGGACGCGGTGCTCTGGTACGCCCGCGCGCTGCGGTACGTGGGCCGCCGCGAGGAGGCGCGGGCGCTGCTCGCTCCGCTGACGCGCGCGCCGGGGGCGGGCTGTGCCGAACTCCTCGCCGAACAGGCCGCGCTCGAGCTGGAGTCGAGGGCGGGGGCAGGGGCAGGGGCAGGGGCGACGGTGCCTACGGTGCCGATGGCCGGTGCAGGTGCCTCCCCGGCCGCGTCAGCCGTGGTGGGCGCGCCAGCGCCATCGGGCCCGGGGGCGCCGACCGTACGTTCCGTACCCGAGGCACCGGGCGTACGAGCCGCACGCGCCGCACACCCCCCACGAACCGTCCCGGCCGGACCGACCAAGCCCACCGCGCCGAACGCCCCGACCACCCCGACCGCCCCGACCGCCCCGACCGCCCCGACCGCCCCGAACACACCTCCCCCGCCCACCACACCCACCCCACCCACCACCCCGGCCCAGTCCGCCCTGACCACCGCCCGTGCCGCCGTACACGCGGCCGACCCCGAGGACGCCCCGCGGTCGGGCACCGCCCTCGCGCTGCTCGCCGCGGCCTGTGCCGCCGTCGGGCGCCGGGCGGAGGCGCGGGAGCGGGCCGATGCGGCGGCCGAGCTGCTCGACGCGCTGCCGGACGGCGAACTCGCCGCGCACCTGGAGGCGTTGGGGCACCTGGGCGCCGCGCGCCTGGCTCTCGGGGACGGCGAGCGGGCCGGGCACCACTTCGGCCGCGGCCTGCGTGTGGCGCTCGACTGTGGGCAGGGCCCGCAGATCGCCGCGCACGCGCTCGGCCTCGCCCGGGTGCTGCTCGCCGCCGGGGAACTCACCGGCGCTGCCGACCGTGCCGCGCTCGCGCTCGACGCCGCGCGTCGGTTCGGCGGGCCGCCACTGGTCGAGGCGGCCCGCGGCCTCGGCGCCCTGGTCGGCGAGCTGTCCCTGTCGGCACGGCAGGACCAGCGGGTCGCCCAACTCAGCCACCGGGAAAAGGAAATCGCGGAACTCGTGGCATCCGGCTGCACCAATCGCAGCATTGCCGCGCGGCTCGACATCAGCGCGAAAACCGTGGAGACGTATATGAGCCGTATCTTCAAGAAGCTCGACGCGAATTCTCGGGCTCAAGTCGCACACACCATGGGACTGAATTCCCACATCCGTTGAACTCGTGAACCCGTGAACCCATGAATCCGTGAACCCGTGAATCCGTGAACCCGTCCCGAATAAATCGACCGGATCCAGCGTTCGCCATTCCCGGACGATCCGCCGTTCGCTATTCAGGGTTTTGACGGTGCCGCGGTGCGCGGGCCCTGCCGGTAATCCCGTGACGATTCCGGGTGCTGCGCTTCGGTTTCTGTACGGGCGGTTCTGAAGGCCGCACAACAAAAGCCCCGCCTCCCGGCCTTGGGGTTCCGGGGGGCGGGGCTGGGGGCGGGCTCGACCGACGGGGGATCCGGGAGTCGCCCGAGCCGAGCGTCACTCACCGTACTTGCGCGGCCCTAAAGGTGCGCTCGCGCGCCCCGTCCGCGCGCAGCATGCGCAACCCGCACACACGCCGACGGGCAGGTCGGCCGCCTGTGTGGCGGCCCACCTGCCCGTCGGGAGAGGACTGGAGCGGTCCGGGAGCTGCTCAGCCCCACTCGTCGTCGTTGGGTCCGTCGCCGATGCCGCCACCGCCGATCGGGGCCACCGCCACCACGTGATCATTGATTCCCGCGTCGGCGTCCGATACACCGGACACCCCCGCACCGACCACCGCCATTAGACCGGCGGAGACGGCAGCCGCAGCCAGAAAACCGCGAAAACGCACACTACCCATTACTGACCCCCAAGTAGGTTTCGGTGTTGCGTCGTGGTGCCAGTCTGCTCATCTCTGAAGCTACGCCCAAGAGTTGACCAATGACGTAAAGTTGCCTGGCAACTTGTTCTTCATTCGTCGGCCGGGGGTAACTGCTGGATGTCTGGAACTTCCCTTTCTGATCCAGAGTTCAACAAGTTCGACGGGATGGACGATGTCTGCGCCTCGGCCTACCAGCACGCGGTGCTGCGCGGCCGATTTGTACGGGACGAGACGGCCGCCGCCGTCGACCTGGACGAGAAGGAGGCGCAGCGAGTCGAGGAAACCCTGCTCAAGCTGCGCTTACTTCGGCCCATGCCGGGCCAGCCCACGGTGCTCGTGCCGGTCAGTCCGGACGCCGCCGCGGCCGACCTGGTGGGGCCCGCCGAGCACCACATACGCGCCCTGCAGCAGTCCGTCAGCGATGTCCGCACCCGCATGCTGGGCCTGCTGCCCGACTACTTCGAATCCCGGCGGAGACGCAATCACGACGAGGCGTTCGACGTCATCACCGACATCGGCATGGTGCAGGCCCTCATCAACGACTGGGGCCAGCGCTGCCGCAAGGACATGCTGACCGTGCAGCCGGGCGGCCCCCGCGCCCAGACCCGGCTCGAGCGCGCGCTGCCGCGCACCCTGGAACGGCTGGAGCGCGGCGTCCGCGTCCAGCACCTCTACCAGCACACCGTGCGCCGGGACCCGCCCACCACGGCGTACGTCCGGGCCGTGACCGCCGAGGGCGCGGAGGTCCGCACCACGGACCAGCTCATCGACCGCATGCTGATCTACGACCGGGAGATCGTCTTCCTGCCCGAGCAGCACGACGACCCCGACCGGCCACCCGGCGCGGTGGTCGTGCGCGAGCCCACCCTCGTCGGCTTCCTGTGCAAGCTGTACGACCATCTCTGGGCCAGGGCCACGGTGTTCGAGCCGGACGCGGAGGACGCCTCGGACATCACGGACGACGTGAAGCGGGCCATCGTGCGCCTGATGGCCCAGGGCCACAAGGACGAGCTGGTGGCCCGGCGCCTGGGCATGTCGGTACGGACCTGCCGACGCCATATCTCCCAGATCATGGAGGAGTTGGCCGCGTCCAGCCGCTTCCAGGCGGGGGTGAACGTGGCCCGCTCCGGGATGCTCGACGACGAGTAGTCGCCGGGGCAGGGGCCGGGGCCGGGACCGGGGTGGTGCGGTGTGGTGCGGGTGGCGGGAAGTACGCGTAGTGGGCCGGAAATAACTGTCGCGCAACTTGCTGCCACCCCGGGTCCCTGGCGCCCCGTACGACCTCGGCGCGACGCTGTCCGTACGGCTTGAACGACGCACAGATACACAGACGCACAGACGCACGCGGACGTACAGGGGAGGTGGTGGGCGCATGAGCGGAACCGCTCTCGCCGAAGGGCGCGCCGCGAGCGACGGCGGGCGCCGCCTCATCCACCGCCCGCGCGCGTGGGAGCACAGCGCGCTCGCCGTACTGCCGGACGTCGAGGAGGAGTTCGTGCTCAGCGGCGGGCTGCCGCGCGCACACCCGCTGCTCTGCGACGGGCCCGGGCTCTTTCACGATCTGCAGTCGGCGGCCGGGATGCTCCGCGAGGTCAGCGAGCTCATCGGCCGCAGCCATTTCGGGGTGCCGGGGCACCGCACCGGCGTGTTCTACCGGTTCGCCGTCGACACCGGCGACATCGGCGCCTGGCGCACCGGGGCGGGCCCCGGACAGCTCACCTCCACCCTGCGGGTACGCCCGGACAAGGTCATCGACGCGGTGCCGCGGGCCCTGGAGTTCCGTACCGAACTCACCCTGGACGGCGTGCCCTGCGGCACCGGCTCGGCGAATGTGGTGTTCCTGCCGCCCATGGTGCTGCGCGGGCACCGCGAGCACGGCCGCGCGTCGGCTGTCTCCGCCGGGTCTGCTGGCTCTGCTGGGTCTGGCGGGTCCGCCGTGTTCGCCGGGTCTGACGGGTCCGCCGGGTCCGCTGTGTTCGCCGGATCCGCCGGTTCCCGGGCGGGGCAGCGTCCGGAGCACGGCGGCGCGCCGGTGCCCCCGGCCGAGGTCGGCCGCACCACGCCCGCCACGGTGCTCCTGCACGACCCGTCGCCGGTCGCCAACGGCCGCCTCTCCGTGGCGGTTTCGGTGCCTGAGCACTGGCCGCTGGGCGGGGGCAGCAATCACCTCTCCGCGCTCGTGCAACTGGAGACGCTCCGGCAGACCTCGCTCCTCGCGGCCGGGCGCGCCCGGGGGCTCGCGCCCGCGCGCAGCACCCTCGGCTCGCTACAGGTCCACTTCCGCGGCTACGCGGAACCGGATCTGCCGCTGCGCTGCGCCGCGGTCGCCGGCCAGGCGGGCACGGACGGGCACGGCCGCCGCCGGGTCCCGGTCACGCTGACAATCGCCCAGTCGGGGCGTGCGGTCCTGGAGGCGGTCACGACGGTCGTGGAGGACCACTGAGCATGGCCTCGGACGACGTTGGCTCCCTCGGCTCACCGAGAGCCGCATGGATCGCCGAGACCGCCTCCGCGTCCAGCATCGTCGTGATCTCGGTGTCCAGGGTGCGGCCCAGGCCCGCGTCGTGCACCGCCGCCGAGACGCAGAAGGCCACGCCGCCGACGTCGAGTGCGTACGTACTGAAGGACCACTCGGCGCCCGAACCGGGCGTTCCGTCGGGTCGGTTGACGCGTACGGGCCTGCCGTCGGGGCCGAAGCCGAACTCGGTGAAGCGAAACTGCAGGCCCTGCCCGATGGCCTTGCTGTACGCCTCCTTGAGGGTCCACAGCCGCACCAGGCTCGGGTTGCGCCCATCCGGGGGCAGCGCGTCGAGGTCGCGGCGCTCCTGCGGGGTGCAGATGTGCCGGTCCAGGCCCTTGCCGTACAGCTGCCGATCGGCGCGCTCGGCGTCCACGCCGATCAGGCCGCGGGTGGTGAGGCCGACGAGCAGCAGGTCGTCGGTATGGCTGAGGCTGATGTCGATCTGGTCGCAGCCGCGCAGGGAGGGGCGTCCGGTGGGCCCGTAGGTGAGCTCCAGGTCGGCGGCGTCGGCGCGGAGCGCGGCCGCGGCGGCGTGTTTGAGCAGCCGTCGGGACGCGGCGTACCGGTCGCGGACCTCGGTGTGCGCGAGGTCGAGATAGCGCGCCCAGTCGCGGCCGAGCAGAGTGCGCAGCTCGGCGCCGGCGGCGCTGTCGGCGTCGCCTGCGGTCTCGGGCCGCCAGTCGGCGAGGCGGCCGTGGACGAGGACGCTGCCGTGGGTACGCAGTTCCTCGCGGACGAGGCATGACCAGCGTCCCCGGCCGTGGGGGGAGACGGCGAGGGGTTCGCCCGGACGCGAGTTCACAGCCGACCGTTTCCAGAGCCGACGCCGCCGCCGCCGACGCCGACGCCGCCGACGCTGACGCTGACGCTGACGCTGACGAGGGTGTGCAGACGGCGTACGGTGCGGGCCTCCAGGACGTCGGGCAGCGGCAGGCGCCGACCGGTGCCCTCCTCCAGGAGCAGGACGAGCCGCAGCAGATGGACGGAGTCCCAGCCGGGCAGGGCGTCCAGGTCGGTGTCCAGGTCCCGCTCGGTCAGTTCTACGCCCAGCTCGTCACGGAACAGAGCAATGAGTCCTGCGAGTTCAGTCCCTGCCGACTCAGTCCTTGCCGGCTCATTCCCTGCCGATTCAGTCCTTGTCGACAGAAGATCCATCGTCGTCCTCCCCGGGGCGGGCCTCTGCGAGGTCTGCGTCCAACGTCAAGTGCGTGGGTACGGGCGGCAGTTCGGTGAGGTCGTGGGTGAAGGACCCGACCTCGGACCCGGGCACGGGACGGAACCCGAGCGAGGGGTAGAACCCGGCGGCGCGGGCGTTCTTGTCCGTACGCCGGTAGCGGGCGTGCACCGCGGGCAGTCCGCGCCGGGCCGCGTCGGCGAGCAGCGCGGCGAGGCAGCCCTGCTCCACGCCGCGAGCCAGGACGCGACAGCTGAGCAGTACGGCATCGAGGTGCCGACCCTCGGCCCCGTCCCGCACGAGCAGCGCCCCCACGAGGCCGCTGTCCCCGAACCGGTCCCCGGCCCGCACGGCGAGCACCCGGCACCCGGGCCGCCGCGCGAACGAGGCGAGCTCCGCCTCCGCGAACCGTTCCCCGGTGAGGTTGAACTGATTGGTCCGCAGGGAGAGTTGGGCGATGCGGGCGAGGTCGTGGGGCGCGGCGGGCGCGAGCTGCACCCACGCGCCGAGATCGTGCAGGTATGCGTCGTAGCCGCCGGCGGAGCTGCCGCTGCGGCGGCGCAGTGCGTCGCGCGCGGCGGCGTCCCGGTAGCGGTCGGTCCGGAGGCGGTCGTCGTCGGTGAGGCGGGGGACAGTGAACCAGCCGTCTTGCAGCAACTGTTCGACGTAGTGGGCGGGTTCGGAGCCGAGCGGCACGACGGCGACCTCGGGCAGACGGTGCCGTATCAGGGCGCGCTCGGCCGGTGAGTCGTCGACGAACACGAGCGAGTCGACCCCGATGCCGAGCCGCCCGGCGATCTCCCTCAGGGCGGCGTCCTTGGGTTCCCAGGAGGCGGCGATGTGCACGAAGTCGCGCTCGCGGAGGGTCATTTCGGGGTGCTCGCGGAGGACCGCCCGGACCGGTCCGGGGTCGTTCTTGCTACTGACGGCGAGCAGGACGCCCTGCGCGGCCAGCTGCTTGACGGCCCGCTGGAGCGCGCCGTGGGGCCCGCCGCGCAGCCCGGAGGCGGTGACCCCGTCAGGGCCGTCGTCGCCGAGCACCCCGGACCACAGCGTGTTGTCGAGATCGAGGACCAGGCATTTTCGCGTGTGACCGCGACGCCGGGCCCGTAGTACATGGGCGACCTCGCGGGCGTACGCGGCGAACAGGGCGGTGGAGAACGGCGACCCGGTGTAGCGGGCAAGGCGGACGTCGACGGCCGGTCCGGGGGTATCGGCGACGAGGGGGTCGAGGTCGATGACGGCGATGTCAGCGCTATCAGTGATGTCGGTGTCCGGCACGGGCACGGGCGCGGCCGCCCGCCGCAGTACCCCGGCATTGAACTCCCGCCACACCACGGACAGTTGGGCCCGCTCGCGCTCGTCGATGAGCTGCTGGCTGTGGGTACGCAGGAGGGGCAGCGTATTGAGTACGAGGGTGCCGTGGCCGTACGCCGCATGGGCCCGGGTCACGGCGTCGAGCCGCTCACCGAGCCGGGCACAGGCGTCCGCCACGTCGTCGACGCCCCAGGGCACGGGCAGCTCGTCGAAGACGGCACCCGCGTCGAGCAGGCACAGCGTCAGATCGGCGTGGGCAGCGAGGAGTTGGCTGTGGCCGGGACCGGGCTCGGTGAGGTCGCGCAGATAGGCCCCGTGGTCCCCGTGGACGAGCCGGGCGAGCAGGCCGTGGCGGGCGAGCTCGGCGGTGAGCGGGTCGGTGAGCTGGGCGAGGGTGCCGTGTCCGGTGACGGCGACGGTGACGGTCGGCGTGTCGGGGTGGTGGGCCAGCACGTCGTCCGGGTCGAGCCCGGAGAGGATCCGTCCGCAGGCGAGCAGATCACCGGTCGGGGCGTTCCCGCTCCCCCCGGCGTTCCCGCTGCCCTCGACGTCCCCGACGCGCCCGACGCGCCCGGCGTTCCCGCCGTTCCCGGCGTTCCCGGCGTCGACGACCTCGGAGAGCAGGCTCGCGACCTCGGGATACGCGGCGGGGAGCCGCCCCTCGGCGCGCAGTTCCCGCAGGCGTCGTACGCCCTTCGCGGCGGCCGCTGCTGGCGACGCGGGCTCCACTCCGTACGTCGTCATACGGCCCCACCCGTCCTCTCCGCCGTAACGCGTTCCAGAGCCAGCCCCGCCTTGATCCACTTGCTGGACTCGATGCAGAGCGCCAACGCCCGTCGTCCCTCGCCCAGTTGGGGCATGAGCCGGTCGAGCTGGAGGAGGGGGAGCGCATTGCCGGTGTTGCCGGTGTCGGCGACGCAGGACACCTCGTGCAGGCCGGGGACGCCGAGGCTTGCGGTGATGCGGTCCGTCATGCGGCCGGAGAGCTGTGGCGGCAGCAGGAAGTCCACGTCCTTGCGGGCCCATTGGACACCGTCGAGCAGCTCCCAGAGGATCTCCGCGGCCATGGCCGGGACGTGGTCCTCGATGGCCTTGTAGTCCTCGCGCATCATCTGCCGGTCGGTCCCGCGCCGGGCGGGTCCGTCCCAGTCGAGGATCTGGCCGGGCGGGCGGCCGAGCCCGACGAAGCGGTGCACGAGGCCGCGTACGGCGACGGCGTCCCCGCACGGCTCGGCGGTCACGACCGCGGCCCCGGCCCCGTCCCCGAACAGCACGTAATTGACCAGTTCGTCGGTCGGCAGGGTGCTGGCACCGCGCCGCAGGTCCATGAACCGGGTGGTGGTGTCCCCGGCGAGCACCAGTCCGGTGCGGTGTCCGGCGGCGAGCAGCGAGCGGCTGAGGTCGAGGGCCTGTACGGCGCCCGCGCAGCCGGCCTGGAGCTGGTACGTCGGCAGATGGTCGAGGCCGAGCCGGTCGGCGACGTCGTTCGCGGTGCTGGGCAGGAGCAGGTCGGGGGTGGCGGTGGAAAGGACCACGAAGTCGAGGTCCTGCGCGTCGAGCCCGGCCGTGGCGAGGGCCTGCCCGGCGGCCTCGGCGCACAGGTCGGCGAGGGTGTGGGTGCTCTCGCCGGTCTTCGGGTCCCAGGCGAAGTGGCGGCTGCGGGTGCCGACGAACAGGTCCACCCACTCGCCGCTGATGCCGAACACCTCGCTGAGCGCGTCGTTGCCGACCGGCTCGCCGGGCAGTACGGCGCCGGTGCCCGCGAGGTAGAAGGGGGTGGCGAGGGCGGCGGTCATGACGTGACTCCCGCGCGCGGGGGGACATGGCCCAGCCACTCCCCGAGGAACGCGGCGAGCGTGCCGACGGTGCGCAGTTCGGGAAGGAGCTGTTGCACGGTGACGTCGGCGGCCTGCGGCAGGCGGGTCTCGATACGGTCCTTGAGCTGCATCAGCATCACGGAGTCGAAGGCGAGGTCTTCGTAGAAGCGGGTGTCGCGGTGGACGCGCCCGGGCTCGTATCCGCCGACTTCTGTGACGGCTTCCTGCACGGCGGTGAGGACGGAGCAGTCCCCGGCGGCTCGGCGTGTGGCGTCCGGCTCGACAGGGCTGGATGGCCTCAGGGCCGAGGGCTCGTACTGATCCGCCTGATCCGCCTGATCCTCCGTACGAACGTGGTGAGCCACCGGGCTGCGCCAGAAGCGGCGTTCGGTGTCGAAGGCGTACGGTGCGAGCCGCTCGAAGCGGCAGGCTTCGGGGGCGTAGAGGCCGTCCCAGGAGAGTTCGTGTCCGGCCCGGTACAACTCCGCGAGTACGGTGGCGAGTTCGCTTAGGCCCGCGTCCGGGTCCGGTACGGCGTGGAGGAGTGGGAGGCCGTCGGGCAGGGCGGCGCGGGCGGCGGCCGGGAGCGGGGCGGGGCCGAGGTGGACGAGGGCGGTCGGGGCGTGCTCGTTGAGCAGGGCGGTGAGCTTTTCGGTGCACCGGTCCTGTTCGGCGTACGGGCGCTCCTGTGGGGTGGGGGTGGCCGCGAGCCGGGCCGCCGCACCGAGGGCCAGCGCGCCCTCGGCCACCGCGGCGGTGAGCTCCCCGACACCGTCGCCGAGGACGACGTCGGGCACGGCGCCCAGCTCGCACAGGGTCGCGAACAGGGCGTGCCCGACGGCGAACAGCGCGGGCCGGGCCAGTGCGCCCCGGCGTACCTCCGCACTCCGCGCGAGCAGCGCGTCCCGTACGGACGTGCCGTCCAGGTGGGGCCGCAGCGCGGCGTCGACGCGGTCCAACTCGGCTCGGTACAGGCCGGATTCGGCGTACAGCCGCGCACCCGCACCTACCGGCAGGGCATCCGCGGCGCCACCCACGAGGAGCAGAATTCCAGCCCCTCCGGCGTCAAACCCAGCCCCTCCGGCGTTTGAGGAGCGGGGGTCCGGGGGCAGCGCCCCCGAAGCGCCGTCAGGCTTACGGGAAGGGGCGGGGCTGGGGAGGAGTTCCGGTTCGGCCGCCCCGGCCCGCAACGCCGCCGCAAGCGACACCGTGTCCTCGGCAACGAACGCCGCCCGGTACGGCAGTCCGGCCTTGACGCGGTTGCTGGTCCAACAGAGAGCCGCCGCATCGCCACGTGGGCGGCGCGCGATCGCCTCGGCCTGCGCGGCGAGGTTACGGCGCAGCGCCTGCGGGGTGTCGGCGGAGACCGTGAACACCCCGCCGGACGGGCGGCCACCACCGCGGCGAACCGCGGCGCGCCGGAGGCGGGGAGCGGAGGACAGCACGGCGTGCGCGTTGGTGCCGCCCATGCCGAAGCTGCTGACCCCGGCGACGGTCGGCCCGGCGGGCAGCCGTTCGGGCGCCTTGAGGAGCCTGAGGCCGCGTTCGGCGAGCCGGAGGCGGGGGTTCTCGCGGGTGGCGTGGCGGCTTGCGGGCACGATGCGGTGGTGCAGGGCGAGTACGGCCTTGATGAGCCCGGCGATACCGGCGGCGCCCTCGGTGTGGCCGAGGTTGCCCTTCACCGAGCCGATCACGCAGGGGCGTTCGCGGGGTACGGCGTGCAGTTCGCCGAGGGCGGCGCACTCGATGATGTCGCCGAGTACGGTGCCGGTGCCGTGCGCCTCGACGAACCGTACGTCCGCCGGGGTGATTCCGGCGCGGCGACAGGCGGCGGCCACGACGTCGCGCTGGGACCAACGGCTGGGCGCGGTCACGCCGTTGCTGCGGCCGTCCTGGTTGACGGCGGTGCCGTCGATCACGGCGTAGATCCGCTGCCCGTCGGCGAGCGCGTCGTCGAGTCGCCGCAGGACGATGGCGCCTACGCCGTCGCTGCGCCCGATTCCGTCCGCGTCCGTGCTGAACGGCTTGCACCGGCCGTCCGGCGCGGCCAGGCCCATGTGCCGGTAGACCTGGCCGAGGGCGGGGCTGAGCACGAGGTTGACGCCGCCCGCGAGTGCGGTCGAACACTCGCCGGAGAGGAGGGAGTTGACGGCGAGGTGGACGGCGACGAGCGAGGAGGAGCAGGCCGTGTCGACGGCCAGGCTGGGGCCCTTGAGATCGAGGTGGTACGAGATCCGGTTGGCGACCATGCCGGTGCTGCTGCCGGAGCCCAACTGTGCGGTGATACGGGCAGGTTCACCGAGCCCTCCCCCCATGGCCCCCATGGCCCCCATATGCAACTGGGCCCACTCGCTGCCCATGACGCCGATGAACACGCCGGTGTCACGGTCGGCGGTACGCGACAAGGCAGCCGGGGAACGTCCGGAGTCCTCCAGGGCGCGCCAGGCGCAGGTGAGAAGCAGCCGCTGCTGGGGGTCCATGGCGGCGGCCTCGCGCGGCGAGACGGAGAAAAAACCGTGGTCGAAGACGTCGGCGTCGCCGAGGAACCCGCCCTGAACGCTCCCGTCGAAGCCGCCTTTGAGCCAACGCTGCCGGGGCAGCGGCCCGATGGCGTCGCCCCCGCGCATGAGCAACTCCCAGTAGGCGGCGGCCCCGTCGGCGGCAGGGAACCGGCAGTCGAGGCCGACGACGGCGACGCGAGTCATGGGGTCCTCCTGCGGGCGGGGGTGCGGGGGCGGGTGCTGGTGCGGGGGCGGGTGCGGGGGCGGGTGCAGCTGCGGGCGCGGGCCGTCGGCGGTTGTTTCCCCAGCCCCGCCCCTTCCCGAAAGCTTGCAGCGGCTTCGGGGGCTGCCGCCCCCGGACCCCCGCTTTCGTCGCGCTGAACGCGCTCGTCCTCAAACGCCGGACGGGCTGATAGGTCCTCCCCTCCGGGCGGGAGGGGGAGGCGGGGGCGGAGGCGTTTCCCACCCTCCCCGGGGGCCGAAAATCCAGCCCCTCCGGCGTTTGAGGAGCGGGGGTCCGGGGGCAGCGCCCCCGGAGCGGCCGTCAGCCACGCGGCGTTAGCCGCATCGTCGACACAGCCGGGAAGGGGCGGTGTTGGGGAAAAAAGCACTCTTACTCCTCGTACGCGGGGCCGGGGCACCCGGGCAGCGGGGTGTTGTAGAGGTCGTAGCCGCGGTGGTCGGCGAAGCGGGCGAGTACCTCCTGGTGGACCCGCCGACCGCACTCCGCGGGCAGCTCCACCCCCCGCACCCCGAGCCGCCGCGCGATCCTGTGCAGCGCGGCCGCGGCCCACGCGGGGTCCGCGAGAAACGGGTCCCCGGGGCCGAGTCCGGACCCGGGCCTGGACCCGGACCTGGACCCGGACCCGGACCTGGACCTGGACCCGGACCCGGCCTCGGAGCTCCCGTGGCGCCACACCCCGAGCACCGCCGCCGCCGCGAGCACCAGCACGTACCGATCCGTCAGCGCGAACCAGGCCGGGCTGACCGGCCCGCCTCCGCGCCCCCCGCCCCCGCCCTGCCCCAGCGGCGGCAGCGCAAGCACCCGCCCACGCAGGTCGCGCAGCTCACCGACCATCGCCTCAGCGAGCGTGCGCAGCGCTCGCTCCACCGGGCCCCGTCCCGGAATCGACGCCGCCGTGGCCAGCAACGTCGCGCTCAGGCTGTCCCGGCCGCCTGCCAGGGCGAGTTGGTCGTACGAGAACGGCGGCAGCGGTTCGCCGGGGCGGAACAGGGCCGCGGGGGCCTCGTCGTCGCGGAACCAGGAGTTCCGCGCGAGCCCCCGCAGCTGCGGGATGAGCGTCGCCTGGCAGGCGGCCGTACCGGCGTGGCCGAGGCTGATGATCGGGACGTCCCGGGTGTGTTTCTGGAAGAGCCCGACCCGGCCCTCACGGGTGTGGAAGCGGGCGCCGAGCACCGTGGACAGGTCGTACATGGTGTCCGGAAGCACCCTCGGGAGCAGGGACTTGACGGCCGCCGAGTAGAGGCTGGTCTCGGCGGGCCGCAGCTGAAGCGCCCGGGTGGCGACGACGGCGAGGCTGTCGTACAGGAGGAGGTCGACGAGCGCTCCGGTGAGCGTGGCCGCCGCGTCCTGCGGGTCGGCCCTTCGGGCGCCGCCGGGCTGTCTCTCACGGTCGACGCCGACGGCGGTACGCAGCCCCGCGTCGACCGCCGCGGCCACGAGCGCGGCCATCAGCGTACGGCTGACCTGGAAGGAGCGCAGAGCCGTGGTCACGCCGGAGCCGGGCGGGCCGAGCAGCGCGTCCTCGGGCACCGGGCAGTCGTCGAAGCGCACACTGTCCGCGAAGTAGCCGCGCAGCCCGACCGCCGCGGACGCGGGCCGCCGGGTGACCCGGAACCGGTCGGGCGGCAGCGCCCGGGGGTCGAGGAGCAGCGCGGAGTGGCTGCGGGTACCCGTGTTGACGGCGGAGCCGTCGGGGGTGTCAGGGGCGGTGCGGCAGAACAGGACGAGTGCCGCGGCCCGGTGCAGGTTGTTCACGACCGGCTTGGCGCCGGTGACCGTGAGGCCGCCGGGGCGGGGCGCGGCACGGACCTGGCTGCGTACGAACTCGTTGGTGTGCGCGGTCTCGTGCTGCGCGATGGCGGCCTTGGCCCCGGCCAGGAGCAGTTCGGCGGTGTGGCGGCGCTGCGTGGCCGAGCCGCACATCCAGACGTCGGACGCGGCCATGAAGGTGGTCATGCCGTAGCCCATGCCGAGGGCCACGTCCCGGCGGAAGACGGGCCGCATCACGCGCAGCAGCGTCTCGGCGGAGTCGAAGCGGCCGCCGAGCTCGCGGGGGACGAACTCGTGATGCATTCCGTACGCGTCGAGGACCGCCTCGGCCTCGGTGTTCACGGCGGCGGCGCGGTCGGCGGCGAGCAGCGCCCGGTGGCCGAGCGGGTTGTCGTCGGCATCGAGATCGCCGAGCAGCCGCTCGATACGGGCGACGCGATCGGCATCCCCCTCGGCGGAGTGTTCGTCGACGCGTCGCTCCACGGTGGGGGCCGTCACCGTACGTCCCCGTCCCCACCGACAAGCACGGCCCCGAGGCGCGCCTCCTCCGGCCGGATCAGTGCCCGTACCGCCGGGTCCACGTGCTCGTGCAGCGCCGCGAGTTCGCCGTCGAGGAAGAGCTGCCGCATGCGGGTGCGCTGCACCTTGCCGCTGGTGGTACGGCGTACGGTGCCGGGCGCCACGAGGAGCACATTGGCCGCCGGCACCTCGAACTCCGTGCCGATGACCGTCTGCACGCGCCGGGTCAGCGCCCGGAGCCGCTCCCCGTCGGCGTACGGGGCGTGCACCTCGTGCACGACGACGAGATGTTCACGGTCGCCGCCACCACCGTGCTCCCCGCCGGGCACAGGCACGGGCACAGGCACGGGCACGGTGAACACGGCCCCATGCCCGGCCCCGAGCGCCGTAGACGTCTCCCGTACCGCCCACTCGATGTCCTGCGGGTAGAGGTTCCGCCCGCCCCGGACGATGACCTCCTTGATCCGGCCGGTGACGTACAACTCGCCGCCGTCGAGCGCCCCGAGGTCCCCGGTACGCAGAAAGCCACCCCGGCCGTCGGCCGTGCGGGCGCCGAACGTGGCGAGGGTCTGTGGCTGCCGCCGCCAGTAGCCCTGGGCGACGCTGTCGCCGCGCAGCCAGATCTCCCCCACCCGTCCGTCGGGCAACGGCCTGCCCACATCGTCCACGATCACCACATCGAAGTCACCGCAGCCGTCGAAGCCCGGGACCCGTCCGCTCGAGACCAGATCACGGGTCGGCTCGCCGCCGCACGGCGCGCGCAACTCGCCCTGCTCCAGGCCGGGAGCGGACACGGTCCGGTACGTGTACGGGCGGCCGGGCGCGCCGCCGCTGACGCACAGCGTGGCCTCCGCGAGGCCGTACGCGGGGAACATGGCCTCGGGCCGCAGCCCGGCGCGCGCGAACCGGCGCGTGAAAGCGTCGAGGGTGGCCCGGCGCACCGGTTCCGCGCCGTTGAGGGCGATCCGCCAGCGGGACAGGTCGAGCCCGTCGATGCGGTGGTCGTCCGTGATCCGGCGGGTGCACAGGTCGTACGCGAAGTCGGGCGCGCAGGCGATGGTGGCGCCGTATGTGTCGATGGCGCGCAGCCAGCGCGCCGGGTGTTTGACGAAGGCGCGGGCGGAGAGCTGCACGGCGACGGTGCCGAGCCACAGCGGGTGCAGAAGCTGGGCCATGAGGCCGAGGTCGTGGTAGTGCGGCAGCCAGCCCGCGAAGCGGTCGTCGGGGCCGGAGCCCAACACCCGTTGCAGCGCGGCCTGGTTGGCGAGCAGATTGCGGTGGCTGACCATCACGCCCCGGGGTTGGGTGGTGGACCCGGAGGTGTACTGGAGCAGGGCGAGGTCGTCGGGGCCGATGTCCGGGGGCCGCCACGCGTCGGGGTCGGCCGCCGGATCGGCCACGTCGGTGGGCAGGCAGACGACGCCGTGGCCGCGCCCCGACATGGCCAGCCAGACGGACACGTCGGGCGCGTGCTCCGCGTCGGTGAGAACGAGCCGGACCCCGGCGTCCCGGACGATCCCGGTCACCCGCCGCACCCGCTCCGCGCCCCGGCCACCGGGCAGCGGCGCGGGCACGGCCACGGCACCGGCGTACAGACACCCCATGAACGCCTTCAGAAACTCCGGCCCCGGCGGATACAGGAGCAGCACCGGCTGCCCGGCGATCACCCCGTACCGCTCCGTGAGTCGTACGGCCAATCCGCGGGCAGCGCGGTCGAGTTGACCGTACGAGAGGTGCTGCGCGGGAGCACCCGCGTCGTCGGGCAGAAAGACATGGGCGTCGGCGGGGCCGAGCTGCTCGGCGCGGGCGGCGAAGAGTTCCGTGAACGTGGAGCACGTGGCTGAGGTGGTCAAGGAGCCCTCCTGGCGCTTCACTCGGGACAGCGACCGACAGGCCTGACAGACCTGGCACCCGGCCGTCGTCGTCCGCATCGTGCGCAGCACCCCTAAAGAACCCCTTGCGGGTGGCGGGGTAGGGGACGGGGACTACGGGAGGGCGCCGAACGGCGTAGCCGCAGCCGTACGGGCGTAGTGGTCGGCGATCTCGTCACTGGTGGTCAGCCATACGCCGGGGTGGTTCGTGATGTATTCGAGCGCCTGGTCCAGGTACTTGTGGCGGAAGGGCTGGTTGATGACGAACGGGTGCAGAACGAGGGACATCACCCGGCCGCTTTCCGCCGAGTCCTCGTAAAGCTGGTCGAGTTGGTCCTTGACGATCTGGAGGAAGTCGGGGCCGCTGAGGCTCTTGCCGACGAACATCTGGACGTCGTTGATCTCGATCGAATAGGGCACGCTCAGCATGCCCGGCACGTTCAGCCGGTACGGCTGGTCGTCGTTGGCCCAGTCCAGGACGTACTCCAGGCCCAGCTCGGCGAGGAGTTCCGGGGTGCGGAAGGTCTCGGTGAGGGCGGGGCCGAGCCAGCCGCGCGGCCGGCGGCCGGTCGCCTTCTCGATCGTGGCGATCACCTCATCCAGATACGCGCGCTCCTCGTCCTCGGTCATGTCGGCCTGGAGGATGGAGTTGTTCTTGCCGTGTGCGGCCCAGGCCCAACCACGCTCCAGGCCGGCCTTGATGATCTGCGGGTAGTGCGCGGCCACATCGGAGTTGAGCATCACGCTGGCGCGCAGACCGTGGCGGTCGAGGCTGTCGATCAGCCGCCAGATACCGACCCGGGGGCCGTAGTCCCGCCATCCGTAGTTGAGCGGGTCCGGGGCCAGGGTCCGGGTGTCGGGGAAGATGCTCGTGGAGGGACGGTCGACCTGGTAGTGCTCGACATTGAGCCCTACGTAGAAGGCGACCCGGGCGCCGCCGGGCCACTGGATCGGCTCCCGCTCGACGATGGGGCTGTAGTCGAAGAGCTGGTTGTCCATCGGGGGTCACCTCGTGACTAGGGTGTGCTGCGACTTCGTTCGATGGGTATCGTCGAACCCTCACATTGATGAGAAGGTCAAGATGAGAAGGCCAAAGCACCACCACGTGGGGTGAGTCACATGCGCATCGGGGAGCTCTCAGAGCGCACCGGCACCTCCCGCAGACTGTTGCGTTACTACGAGGAGCAGGGCCTCATCGCCGCTGCCCGCGGTGCCAACGGCTACCGCGAATACGACGAACGGTTCGTCGACCGTGTCCTGCAGATCCGTGGACTGCTCGACGCCGGACTGCCGACCCGCATCATCAAGCAGATCCTGCCGTGCCTCGACAAACCCCGGACCATCTACTTCCGCGACGCCACACCGGAGATGATCGCCACACTGCAGCACGAGCGCGACAGGATGACAGACCGCATCCGGTGCCTGACTCGCAACCGTGACGCGATAGGGGAGTACCTCGACGCGGTGCTCGACCACGCCCGTGCCGACGCGGGCACCGGCAGTGGCACCGACGCCGAAGCGGCCCCCGTGCCCGGGGTGCCGTCGGCGTAAGACCGTCGCCGACGGCATACGCGACATGGGCGCGCCACGCGGGTGGGGGCCGCGGCCGCAGGCCGGATGGAGCGGACCGGCTCACGCTTCAGGGCCCTTCTCGAGTTGGTCAGCGATGGCAAGGGCGATCGAGTCGGTGATCGCATCGGGTTGCCATGCCCACTGTCCGTTGGGGTTGCACTCGAGGAAGTACCAGTCGCCGGTATGCGTGACGGCGAAGTCGAACGCGCCGAAGGCGAGTCGAGAGAGGGTGAGGTAGGTCGACACCGAGCGCGCGACCCGGTCGGGGACGGCGATCGGCGTGCACTCCATCAGGGACTGCCGCTGCCGCCAGTCGAGATCGGGACTGTCGATCCGGGCTGCGAACAGCCGGTTGCCAACAGCCGTGAGACGTACGTCGAACGCCTTCTCCACCTTGGCTTGGAACAGGTGCGGGCACATGGCCACGGCGGCGGTGATCTCGTGCGGGCGCACCTCCCGTACCCATACCTGCTGTGCTTGGCCGTCAACCGTGTAGGGGGTGTTCCACAACGGCTTGTAGACCACTGAGCCGGTCTGATGGGTAGCGAACTCCCGTGCCTGGTCGGGGTCGTTGGTGATCAGGGTCCTTGGAACCGAGAGGCCGCTGCGCTGTGCGGCGGCGAGCTGGGCCGGTTTGTACTCCGCCGCCCGGTTGTTCCACGGGTGGTTGACGTAATGGGCTCCGGGGAGCGACGCCAGGATGCCGCCGACGCCCCACAGGGATTGCGAGGCTGCGAACCGGCGTTCCTGGCCGTCCAGTTCGGGCGGGCCGTCGAAGGGTGAGGGACGGCGTGTCCAGACGGAGCGCACTTTGGTGAGGTCGAGCTCGCGGCTCGGCGTGCGCAAGGTGCCGCGCTGATCGCCCGTGCGGTACGTGGCGGTCAGCGCGGCACCGGTATGCAGGTCTGTGCCGGGGTCGAGACGGACTACCGGGACCTGGCGTTCCGCGAGGATTCGCAGTACCACGTCGGTGGTCACGTCGTGAGGGTTGGTCAGTACCAGCACGGACCCGCTCGGGCCTGTCGTCATGAGTCAGTCGTGGTCGGAGTCCGAGGAGTCGTCGGAGTCGTAGCTGTCGGCGGTGCTGGTACTCGTGGAGTTCGAGGTGCTGCTGCTGGTTCGTCGGTGGTCGTAGAGTTCGACCGTGCGGCCGTGTTCGTCGATGACGACGGCGATCTGGGTTTCGGGGTCGATCACCGGGGTGCGCAGGGGAACCGGGTCGGTCTCGGCATATGGCGCCATGCGGGTGGTGCCCCAGGGTGCGGCGGGGTCTCGCGTTTCCATCGTTCGACTCCCTTGCTTCCGACTGTTCGTTCATACGCGAGTATCAGTGCTTCGAGACCTTCTCGTACACGTTGATCGCGGCGTCCCCGTGGTTGGAGGAGCGCATGTACGGCTCGTCCCAGTCGTTGTCGGGGTCGTTGGGGTCAGGGTCCGGGATGTTGGACGTGGCGCCGACTATGTAGCCGATGCCGTCGTCCGACAGGTCGTCCAGCCAGGGCCCTCCGCTGCTTCCCTGTCCCATGTCGCACTCGATCTGGAGTTGCTCGACCCACGGCAGGACGCTCCGGTCCTCGGTGTCGCCGTTGCAGTAGTAGAGCTGGTCACCAGGGAAGTTACGACCGTTGCCCGCGGCCGGGTAGCCGAGCACCGTCACGTCGGAGAACTCCTGCCCGTACCCGAACCGGTATCCCTGCGCACCGGTCCAGGGCTGGAGATCACCGTTCCGCGGCTGCGGCGCTACCTGGACGGCCGCCACGTCGTACTCGAAGCTTCCGTCCTCGGTCCAGCCCTTGGGGGCGGCGGCGTAGGTGGCCTCCCACAGACCGTGCGGCTCCTGGTCACCGTCGTTGTCCGGCACGAAGGCCATGTCCCTGAGGTCGTAGAAGTCGTCCTCCCCGCCTTCGCCCGGATGGACACAATGGCCCGCTGTCCACACGGTGTTCCGGTTCTCAGCCGTGATGACGCTCGCGGAGCAGGCACTGTCATTGCCGTCGTTGTCGACGAAGAAGAACTGCCCGGTCGTGCGGGCCGGTTCCGTCCCCGCCTGCCCCCACCGTTCGGCCTCGGTCAGCTCCTTCGCGTCCGCGGCGGGTGCCGCCGTCTTCGACCTGCTGGACGCCGCCCCCGGTGCTGAGCGGGGCTCCTTGCTCGGTACGGATTCGTGTGCGGCGGCCCGTCTCAGTTCCGCCGCGCTCGGGGTCGGCGCCTCGGCGGGCTTCGCCGCGGCCATGCGCTCCGCCGTCCAGTATTCTCTCGCGTCGCTCCCGGAGCTCGCGCTCGTGCTGACCGCCGTGCTGCGGTCTTCTTCGCCACCTGCACGCGCGGTCGGTGCGGCAGTGGCCTGCTGAGGGATGGAGACCGCCAGTGCGGTCAGGACTGCGAGCGCGGTGGCTCCCATTCCCTTTCGTAATGTTCTGTGGTGACGGTGCATCACCGATTCCCCCTCCGTCGTACGGATGTCGTACGGATAGCTGTGAAGCCGTGCGGCGCCGTGCTCGCCCCCCGAGCCCACGCAGCAGCTTGGGGGGAGGCGACACGGAGAGCAACGACGCCTGTGGGAGTTGGCCGGGTAATGACCGACACACATTTGTGGAGGTGACGTGGAGGCGAAGTGAGTAGACAGTTGTACAGTGCAGGGCTGAGCGGAGGCCGCTTCACAGCCATGCCGTGGCACCCGCAAACGCCCGAGTGCCGGATGGCAGAAAGAGGACCGTTGCGTCGGAGGTCCGGAACCGGGACTCTCGCCGTGCCGTCCCTTCGTCGAAGGCACGGCCTCTGAGATGGAGTTGACCGATGAAGCGCAGGAACGCACTCTCCCTCCTGACCGCTGCGCTCGCCTCGGTGGCAGTCGTCGGCACGGTGATGCTGGCCTCGGGCAGCGGCTCGTCGGAGCCCACGAGCCCCGGCAACGGCCCGAGCGGTGACCCCCGCGAAGTGCAGCCGGCCCCGACCACCGAGCACGAACCGGGAAGCGCATCCTCGTACTGGACCGAAGAACGCCGACGCAACGCGTCACCGGCGGACATGCCCAGAGACTGAGCACCACCGGCCTCCCGCCCTCCGGGTGCCGCCTGCTGCCCCCAGCCTCCCCGCCCCAAGGGGTCGTACCGCCAAGGACAGGGGTACGGCTGTCCGAACCCGGGGGCGCGTGGCGTCTTAAGGTCGGGCACCGTCGCACGCTCTGGCGCAGGCGGCGCCGGGCTGGACCCAGGCCTTGCCTTGCCTTGGCGGCCGGACCTGGGCTCAGGAGGTGCGAACCGACGGAGCGGGGGTCCGTATGCGCTATCGGGTGCTTGGCCCGCTGGAAGTGAGCTCGCCCACGGGGCAGGCGCTCACGCCACGGGCCGCCAAGGTGAGAGTCGTGCTCGCGACTCTCCTGGTGCGTGCCAACGAGGTCGTCTCGGTGGACGGCCTCATCGACGAACTCTGGGGCGAGGAACCGCCTCGTACCGCGATGACGACCCTCCAGGTGTATATCTCGCAGCTGCGCAAACTGCTGCGGACCGCCGAGCAGGGGGCGATGGCAACCAACGGCACCCGTGCTCCCGACGTACGGCCGCCGGACGCAGGCCCGTTGGAGACCCGCTCCCCCGGCTATCTGCTGCACGTCGAACCGGCCCAGCTGGACCTGGCCGTCTTCGACGAGCTGCACACCGGCGGCCGGGAGGCCCTGGAGCGCGGCGACGCCGAGACCGCCGCCGATCTCCAGCGCCGGGCGCTCGCCCTGTGGCGCGGTCCGATGCTCTCGGACACGCCGCACGGGAGTCTTCTGAACAGCATGGCGGTACGCCTCGCGGAGGTGCGGGTGGTCGCCCAGGAGCAGCGGGTACGGGCGGAGCTGCTGCTCGGGCGGCACCAGCAGCTGCTCGGCGAACTACAGTCCCTTACCGCGGAGTTGCCGCTGCACGAGGAGTTCCACGCGCATCTGATGGTGGCCCTGTACCGGACGGGTCGGCAGGCGGACGCGCTGCGCACCTTCGGGAAGCTGCGCCGCACCCTGGTGGACGAGCTGGCCATCGAGCCGGGCCGCCGCCTGCAGCAGCTGCACAGCCGCATCCTGACCGGCGACCCGAGCCTGCTGCGCGCCCCGGCCGCCCGCGAACGTACGACGGTCCGCACCGCACCCCGTCCCCCCGCCGCACCCACCACGGCGCCCCCGGCCCCGGCCCGACCCTCAGGCGCCACCCCGACCACCCCCCAACCCCCGCCCCTGGACTCCCTGTTCACCGGCCGTACGACGGAACTGTCCCGGCTCGGCGCATGGCTCGGCACCCCGGCGGACGGCGGCGGCTGTGTGCAGCTGACCGGGGCCGCGGGGGTCGGCAAGACGGCGCTCGCGGTGGCCGCCGCACACCGGACGCGCTCCGCGTTCCCGGACGGTGCGGCGCTGCTGCGGCTGCGCTCGGGCGACGGCACGCCGCTGGAGCCCGCGCAGATCCTCGCGGCGCTGCTTCGCCGGTACGGGACCGGGACCGGGACCGGGGAGCCGCCGCCCGGCGACGAACCCGGACTCCGTGCCGCCGTGGGCGCGTTGCTGCGGGGCCGCCGCATGCTCCTGATCCTCGACGACGCCACGTCGGCGGCCCAGGTGCGCCCGCTCATCGCCGCCGCACCGGACTGCCGCACCCTGCTCACCTGCCGCACCGGCCTGCCGGGCCTGGGCGGCCGCGTCCTGCACCTGGACGCCCTCAGCCCCGAGGACGCGCGCGCCCTGCTGCGGCGGGCCGCGGGGCCCGGGGCGTTCGACGGCACAGGGGAACGGGGCACACAGGGCGCGCGGGGCGAACAGGGCGGCCGACACGAGAGATCCGACGGAACTGACGGACTCGACGGAACCGGCGGACCCGGCGACCGTGACGCGGACGCCCACACCCACGCCGAGGCCCACGTCCACGCGTACGCCCACGACGAGCCGGGCCGTGACTCGGCCCGCGAGCCGCAATCGGAACCGAACCCGGACCCGGCCCCGGACCCCGCCCCGGCCCCGGGCCCCGCCCTGAAGGACGGCACCGCCGAACTCGTCGACCTCTGCGGCCGGTTGCCGCACCCCGTACGCGCCGCCGCGGCCCGGCTCGCCGCTCGTCCGCACTGGTCGGCGGCCGACCTGGCCGCCCGGATGCGGGACGAGGCGAGCCGCCTGGCCGAGTTGCGGGCCGGGGACGAGGAGTGCGGCGTCGCGTTGCGTGCCGTGTACGACGCCGCGCCGCCCCGGGAGCGCCGGGCCGCGCATCTGCTGAGCCTGCTGCCTGCGGGGGCCTTCGGCGTACCGGCGGCGGCCGCGGCGCTCGGCGTACGCGCGGACGCGGCGGAGCGGGCCCTGGAGGCGCTGGTGGCGACGGGCCTGCTCGCCACCCACCCGGAACCCCGCGACCACGACCACCACCACGACCGCCACCACGATGACCGTCACCACGGCCACTACCACTTCCCCGACCCGTACCGCCTGGTGGTGGCCGAGCGGCGGGACGCGGTGGAGTCCCCGATCTGGGTACGGGCGGCCGTGGCCCGGCTCACCGCGCTCGCGGCGGACGAGACGGAGACGGCACGGCACGCGCCGCACGTGAACGGCGAGCACGCCCTGACGTGGTTCTCGGCCCGCGAAGCGGCCCTGCGCGGCACGCTCGAACAGGCGCACCGGGCGGGCCTGTGGCAGCAGACGGTACGTCTGGCGGACGCGATGACCGTATTTCTGGAGGCCCTGGCCCGCTGGCACACGTGGGAGCACACGCACACGCTGGCCCTGGACGCGGCGGACCGTCTCGGCGACCCGGCGGCGCGGGCCCGCATGCTGCGGTCCCTCGGCGATCTGGCCTGGCAGCGCGGGGACGCGGACACGGCCCGTACCCGCTACGAGAACGCGGTGGCCGCGGCCGAGTCCGCCCCGGCGGAACGCTCCCGCGCGCTCGCGGGCCTGGCGGATCTGCACCTGGACGCCGGTGCGTGCACGGAGGCGGCGGCCCTGGTCTCCCCCACCCTGGAACGTCCCGCGGAAGACCTGCGCGGCCGCTACGAAACCCACCGCGTCCTGGCCCTGGCCGCACTCCGCGCCGGAGAACGGGACGCGGCGCGCGACCACATCGAGACCTGCCTGTCCCTGACGGCCCCGCTCAAGGACCGCCGCCTGGAGTCGTACGCCCGTCGCTGGCTGAACCGCCTGCACGCCGAGGCCCCCGACGCCCCCGACGCCCCGACTCCGACCGGCGGCGGCACCACCACGGGCTGGCTGGAGATCCGCCCCGGCGTCTGGCACTGGGAGCCGGAGCCCACCGGCCCCGGAACACCCTTGACCTCAACTTAGGTTCAATTTCTACGGTCGCACCATGAAGTACTCACACCCCGACACCGAACTGATCAAGCAGCCCATCGGCTACTGGAGTTGGGCGGCCTCCCACGCGGTCGTCTCCCGCACCCGGGCCGCCCTCGCCGGGCTCGGTACCACGCAGCCGCAGTGGTGGGTCCTCGCGCAGGTCGCCCGTGCCGACACCGTCAAGACCCGCGACGAGGTGTCCCGCACCCTCCAGGGCTACCTCGACGTCGGGGCGGAGCCCCTGGCGGCGGAGATCGACGAGGTCGTCACGAACGGCTGGATCACCGAGGACGCGGAAGGCCGCCTGGAGATCACGGCGGAGGGCAGGGCGTTCTACGACAAGGCCGCGGCGCTCCAGGACGAACTCTGGGCGGAACGGCACGCGGGGATCTCCGACGAGGAGTACCTGACCACCCTCAAGGTGCTCCAGCGCTTCATCCACAACACGGGCGGCACCGCCTGGCACCACTGACAGCCACCACACGGATCATGATCCGTGAGACACGCCCTACACCCTCGTCGCGTCCAGGTCGTCGAACTGTAGCTCCATGGGCAGTTCCTGACGGCGGGAGATCTTCAGCTTGCGGTACACCTGGGTCAGGTGTTGCTCGACCGTGCTGATGGTGACGTACAGCTTCGCGGAGATCTCGCGATTGGTGTAGCCGAGCGTCGCGAGCGAGGCGATGCGCCGCTCCGATTCGCTGAGCCGGTCGTACGCCGCACCGATCCGGCGACCGGCGGGTGCACGCCCCGCGCCACGGCGCGTCACCGACGTGTGGGCCTCGCCGGACGCGCGTGCCGCCGCGGGCTGCTGCCGTGCACCCGGCAGGATCGCGTCGCACAGCGGACCGGCGCCGCAGTCGGCCGCCAGATTCCAGGCCCGGCGCGTCATGGTGCCCGCCCGGTTGCCCTCCCCCGCCAGCTGTAGGGCGCGGCCCAGGTCCGCGAGTGCGCGGGCGTGTTCGAGCCGGTCGCCGGAGCGGCGCAGCTCCTCCACGGCCCGGGTGAGGATCCGGGGCCGCTCGGCGGGCGGCGCGAGGGCCGCGCGCAGCCGCAGGCTGATCCCGTACACCCGGGGGCTGCGGGCGTCCGGCGAGGCCAGCTGCTCGGCGACGTACCGCTCGGCCTGCTGCCGCTCCCCCAACTTCAGCAGTACGGCGGCCGCGTCGGTGCGCCACGGGACGTGCCGCGGCCGGTCGAGGGCCCAGTGCCGCGCGAGCCGCCCCGCGTCGTGGAACTCACCGAGCGCGGCCCGGTGCCGGTGCGTGGCCAGGTAGTAGTGCCCGCGCGCCCGCAGGTAATCCAGGGCGTGCACGCTGCGGAACAGCTCGTCAGGGACCGGCAGTTCGAGCCTGCGGGCCACCGCGTCGTACCGCCCCTGCGCGGTCAGCGCCGCGACCTCGGCCGCGACCAGGCCGAACAGCAGCGTGCCGCCCCGCCCCTCGACCTTCTCGGCCGCGGCGGCCGCGGCCCGCGCGGCACCCTTCAGATCACCGAGTCGCAACAGGGCCTGTGCGTGCAGCAGCCCGAGCGCCGCGTACCAGCCCGGCGCCCCGGCCCGGTCCGTCTCCGCCTGAAGCTTCTGGCACCACACGACGGCCCGCGCGGGGCGGTCGGTGTGCACGAGCACGCGTACGGCCTGGAGGATCAGGTCGATGGTGTGGTGCGCGAGGGGGGTGTCCCGCAACTGGGCTTCTACGCCGGTGTCTTCACCGTCAGCGGCGGACGCCGCCTTGGCCGGGGTGGCGGCGGGAGCTGCCCGCCCGGGGTCCTGGCGTCGCTGGCCGCCCGTACGGCCGGGCTGGCTCCACAGGGCGGCGCAGGAACGCATCAGGGCGGCGGAGGGGAGCTGCGCGGGGGGCCGGTCGGTTGGCCGGTCGGATCCGGGAGCACGGTTGCGGTTGTCCTGAGGCGTCGTCCCCTCCGGCGACAGCGCGAACAGGGGCCGCAGCGGATCCTCGTACGGGGTACGCGCCACCCGCTGCCGCTCGGCGCCCTCCAGGGCCTGAGCCGCCTCCTCGATCCGGCCCTGGGAGACCAGGGTGCGGGCCAGCAGCCCCGCCGCGCCGGGCCCCAATGCGCCGCTGCGCAGGGCCCGTAGTGGCCCGGCGAGCTCGGTCTCTGCCGCCGCCGGGTCGGTACGGCGCAGCAGGGCGGCGAGCCGGAGGGTGAGCTGCGCGTGCTGCTCGGGGTCGGCGGTGAGGTCGCGGGCGAGTTCGAGGCAGCCGACGGCGTAGCCGCAGTCGTCGTCGAGGAGGGCCTGCCGGGCGGCCTCGCGCAGCGCGGGCACGGCCCACCGGTCCGCCGCGTCGTGTACGGCGAACGGCCCCGGGGCGTCGAGGAGTTGCTGTGCCACGGTGGCGGCGCGGGCGCCGGTACGGTGCAGGGCGCGGGCCGCCCGGAGGCGGAGCTCCGTGCGCTCGGCGGGCGCGCAGTCCTCAAGGACTCCGGCGGCGACCCCGGGATGGCGCAGGCGCAGGGCTTTGGTGAGGCCCGCGGCGTCCAGGGCCTCGGCGGCGCGCTGGGCGGCGGCCGGGGTGCTGTCCGCGACGGCGGCCGCGAGGTCGGCGGTCACGTCCTCGCCCAGGACCGCGATGCTCGCGGCGAGCCGCCGGGCCGCGGGCCCGCTGCGTCGCAGGCACACCGCGACGGCCTGCGCGAACGGCCCGGCCGGTGCAGGAACGGGCCACTGGTCGCCGCGCGGCTCGGGGTGCTCGGCGAACAGCGCCTTGACGAGGAGCGGGTTTCCGCCGGTGATGCGGTGCAGTTGCAGGGCGAGCCGGTTCGGACGCGGGCCGTCACCCGCGTGCGCGGTGAGCAGGGCGGCGGTGCCGTGCACGTCCAGGCGGCCGACGCGGAGCCGCGCGAACCCCGGGTGCCGTAGCAGTTCGGTCCGTGCCTCGGCCCCGTACGGCGCGGGCCCACCGGGGCCCGCGCCGAGCGCGAGCAGCACGGGTACGTCGCGCAGGCCCCGTACGACCCGGAGCAGCCGGTCGATCGAGGCCCCGTCCGCGTACTGAAGGTCATCCACGCACAGGACGACCGGACGCCCGCCCGCCAACTCCCTCACGATCTCGCCGAATTCATGGGCCGAGGGAATTCCGCGCGCCCGGAGAGGGTCAGCCGCGCTTTCCTGACCCTCCTTACCCTCCTTACCCTCCTTTTCCACCGTGTCCGGCGGCGCTTCCGTGACCGCCTCCGACACTTCCCGTACGCCGCCGGGGATGCCGTCCGTCAGCTGGCGAAGCACCCCGTGGTCGACGTCCTGTTCGGCGGCCGTGCCGGTGCCGCGCAGCACGAGTGCGCCCTGCTCACCGGCCGTGCGGCAGAGCCACATCAGCAGTTCCGTCTTGCCGCAGCCCGCGGCTCCTTCGAGCAACAGAATTCCGGTGTTCCCGGCCAGACACCGGCCCCACACACTTTCCATCCGGGCCAATTCCGAATCGCGGTACAGGAGTGCCATGCCCCTGTCCACCCCCCTCCGCGGATAGCCCTCACCTTCGACAAGTCTACGAACGCTTGAAGTTCCCTTGAGTGGCCAGAACTGTGGCCAGAACTTGCGCGGCAACAATTCACGCGAAGTCCGCGGAAGGTTCTCAGGTGCCAGGGGATGCCAGGGGATGCCAGGGGGTGCTGCCCCGGCTGACCGCGGTGTGACTCCGGGGAGCCCCTCCACCGGGGAACCTGACAGATCATCAATTTCGAAGAGCGCTTTTTCACATGTCACCGCCAGAATCCGGTGCCATGCGCCCTGCGTACGTAGAGGAGTTCGGCCCCAGACGCCATTCGATCCGTACGAGCGAGGAACGCACCCGGCGGGTACGGCGGGCCTACCTGCTGGTCTCCGGCCTCGACCACTTCGCGGACATGCTGCTCGCCGTCACCTCGGTGCTGCTGCTCCAGTCACTCGGGATGGGGTCCGGGGGCGTGTTCGCGCTGTTCGCCGCGGTGTGGATCGTCGAGGGACTGTCCGAGCTCCCGACCGGGATCCTCGCCGACATGTGCGGCCGCCGGGCCTCGGTGACGGTGAGCTTCGTGCTCCGGGGCGGCGGATACGGGGCGCTGTTCTTCAGTGACAGCTTGGCCGTGGCCGCCGCCGGGACGCTGCTCGCCGCGTTCGGCGGCACGTTCGCCTCGGGGGCCCTGGAGGCGTGGGCCGTGGACGAGAGCGGCAGACGGGAACCCGGCGCTCTGGACCGGCTCTTCGCGGGCGGCAAGATCGCGGAGAACGCCGGGATGGTGCTCGGCACCACCGCCGGTGCCGCGCTCGGCTCGGTCGGCCTCGCGCTGCCACAGCTCGCCGCGGGCTGCGCGTGCGTGGTGTCGGCCGTGCTCGCCCTCGCCCTGATGTCCGGGCGACGGCGAGGGCAACAGGCCCGCCCCACCGGCCCGTTCCTGCGGCGACTGCGCGACTCGGGCGCCGAGGTGGCCGCCGGGGCCCGGCTCACGCTGCGCGGCGACCGGATCCTGGTCGCGCTGATGACCGGCTCCGGGCTGCTCTGGCTGTGCCGCGGCATACCCGGCGTGCAGTGGCAGATCGTGTACGAGGGCTTGGCCGGGGGCCACTTGATGGTGCTCGCGCTGATGCGCAGCATCAGCTCGCTCCTGGAGATCCCGCTGCTCGGCCTGGCCATGTCCGTGCAGCGGCGCGGCCGCGCCGGGCGCCGCACCGTGCTCAGGACGGCCGCGCTCACGGGCGCGCTCGCCCTTGCCGCGGCGGCCGTGGCGACCGTGGGGCGGGACCCGGTCGTCTCCGTGAGCTGCTACATCGTCTTCTGCACGGCCTTCGGGCTGTGTGTGCCGGGCATCCGGGCCGCGCTCAACGAACGGGTCGACGGCGCCCATCGGGCCACGGTCCTGTCGGTGGCGTCCCTGTTCAACGCCCTGTTCACCGGGTGCGGCCTGGTGATCGCGGGCTCCCTGGTCGGCGACCTCGGCGCGGTGGGAGCCACCTGGCCACTGGCGGCGGTGGGCACGGCGGCGATGGGACTGTGGCTGGCGAAGCTCGCGGCGCGGCCGGTGGCGGCGGGACGACCGGTGGCGGAAGAGCGGCCGGTCGTGGCGGCGCCGCCGGTGGTTGCGGGGTGGCCACTGCGTACGGGGGCGAAGGCGCCCGCCGCCCCGCTCGTTGAAACGCCGGGCAGCCGTTGAGCGAGTCAGCAGTGTCGAGGATCAGCGCCCCTCGGGGCTCTCGCGGTCAACTCCCGTACGCCACCGGCTCCGTACCCCCTTACCGCCTTACCTTCTTACCGCCCTTGCCACCCTTACTCGCCAAGCAGCCGCGACAGCTCCTCGGCCACCGCGAGTACCGTCCGGTCCCCCAGGTACGGCCCCACCACCTGCACCGACAGCGGAAGCCCGCCCTCCGTACGTCCCACCGGGACCGTGGCCGAGGGCAGGCCCACGTGGCCGGTGAGATTCGCCCAGGTCGTCTGGTCGAAGTACGAGCGGTTCGGGTCGTCATCGACCGTCAACCGACGCTGCGGCAGCGGCGTTCCGGTGAGGTCCGGGGGTGCGGCCGTGGGCGCGGAGGGCGTGATGAGGACGTCGTGGTCGGTGAAGTACTCCGCCCAGCGGGCGGCGAGCTCGGCCCGCTCCTCGTCGGCGCGGAGCCAGTCGCGGTGCCGCTGGGTGCGGGACCGGAGGAGGAACGCGCGCGGGCCGTGGTCGTCGTCGGCCAGACCGGCGGCGGCTTCCGTCTCGGCCCGGAACGCCTCGTCCGGCGTAGCAGCCGTACTCGTGGCGAACATCAGGGTCGTGAAGAGCCGGTCGGATGCGGGCAGGTCCACCGGACGGGTGTCGCGGTCGAGGGCGGCACCGGTTCCCTCCAGCAACTCGGCCGCCCGGTCGAGGAGTTGGCGGGTCGCCGCGTCCACCCGGCAGTGCGGGTCGTCCGTCCAGATGCCGACGCGGTAGTCGGCCAGGCGCGGGTGCCGGGGCGCGGGCAGGTCGAGCCGCCAGGCCGGGGCGTCGGCGGGGGCGGGCCCGGCGAGTACGTCCAGGAGCAGCGCGAGGTCGGCCGCGGTGCGCGCGAGCGGCCCGGGCGTGAGCATGTCGCCGCTGGTGAGCCAGCCCGGCGGGCGCGGTACGTGGCCGCGCGGCGAGATCAGGCCGCGGCTGGGGCGGAGTGCGAACACGCCGCAGTAGTGGGCGGGCAGCCGCAGCGAGCCCGCGAGGTCGCTGCCCAGGTCGGCGGCGGCGAGCCGGGCGGCGACCGCGGCGGCGGCCCCGCCGGAGGAGCCGCCCGCGGTGTGGCCGTCCGCGTGCGGGTTGCGGGTGGTGCCGAAGAGGGCGTTGCCGGTCTGGACGTCCTGGCAGTAGGCCGGGGTGTTGGTCTTGCCGAAGATGACGGCCCCGGCGGCGCGCAGCCGGGCCACGGCATCGGCGTCCCGGTCCGGCACGTGCGCGGCGAGGTCGTCGGCGCCGCAGGTGGTGCGCAGGCCCGCGGTCTCGAAGGAGTCCTTCACGGTGACGGGAAGCCCGTGCAGGGCGCCGAGCGGCCGCCCGGTGCGGGCCAGGTGCGCGTCCGCGCGATCGGCGGCCTCGCGGGCACGGTCGGCGTCGAGCGTGACGACGGCGTTCAGGCCGGGGTTGACGGCGTCGTGCCGCTCCAGGGCGAGCTCGAGGAGCTCCCGGCTGGAGATCTCCTTGCCGCGCAGCGCGGCGAGTTGCTCGTGGGCGGGGGTGAGGTGGATGTCGTGGTGGGGATGGGGGGTGGTGCTCACGGTTCTCCGGTGGTCTTTGATGCGGGGACAGTTGCGGAGGAGTCGGCTTCGGACGACCCGGGGTCGGCGGAGGGCGGGGGCACGAAATACGCCGCCACCCGCAGCAGTACCTGCGTATCCCGGTCCGTCGTCGGGCTGGCGAGCCGGGCGTCCGCGTAGTCCGCGGGGTGCTCCACCGGGCCGCCGTCGCGCTGCCGCAGCAGCGCGTGGTGGAGTTGGTCGGCGGTGACGGCCGCGGCGAGCTCCGGGTCGGTGAGGCCCTGCTCGCGGCGGCGGCGCTCGGCGGCTTCGCGGACCTCGGGGTCGAGGTAGGTGCGCAGCTCGATCTGGCCGTCGCGGATCTCCACGGTGCGCCGGTACAGATGGAACCGGAATCCGCGCAGCCGCAACAGCTCGGGCAGTTGGCGGGGCGGCGGCAGCAGCGCGATCGCGGGCACGGCCTCGTACAGGGAGGTCCACAGCGGCCCGAGACGGCGGTACGCGCGGTGCTCGCGCACCCAGGTCCGTACCTCCGCGGCACGGGCGGCGACGGTCGGCAGGAAGTAGCCGATCTGCGTGATCACCGCGCCGATGTCGCCGCACATCCAGGCGTACGGCTCCAGGTGCGTCACGCTGAAGTCGAAGACCGCGCCGAACACCGAGCTGATGCGGATGGCCGAGTAGCCGAGGGTGACCACGGCGCCGACGGTGACGATGCGCAGGCCGCGCGCCACCCACGGGGACGCGGCGATCCGGGCCTGCCGCCAGCAGCCGACGGCGAGGTAGATCTCGGCGGCCGTGTAGGTGGCGATGTAGACCGTCAAGTACGCCTGGTAGTACGGGTCGTGGGCGTAGTAGAGCGTGAAGTCCGCGGGGCGCTGCACGGCCGGGGTGAGCAGCGTGAACAGGATCGCGAGAGTGGCGACGACACCGCCGCCGAGGAGCACGAGCAGCCGCGTGCGGCGCCGGGCGAGGTGTTGCTGCTCCTCGGGCACCGCCCAGTAGGCGAGGACGACGGCCTGCGCGACGAGTACCCCGATGACGCAGCTCTGCGCCATCGGTACGGCGATGTTGGTGACCCCGAAGATGCCGTCGAGCCGTACCCACACGGGGCTGAGCGACAGGAAGTAGCTGAGTGCGGAGGCGAGGTAGGCGATGCTCAGGGCCACCAGGGCTGAATCTCGACGGCCCCAGCGGTCCTTGCGCAGATCGCGCAGGAGCAGCAGGAATCCGGTGCCGGCGACGGCGAGGCCGAGGGGATGGAGGAGGTCCTTCACTGCTGGGTCTCACCCGATCTACGTCTCAGCAAGGTGCGGGCCACGGCGGCGGCCTCCTTGCTCGGTGGGGGTTCGTAGGCGTTGGCGTGGGCCTGTAGGTAGGAGCCGATGAGTTCGGCCTCCTTCTCGTCGTGCGCGGTGTAGTCGGTGCGGCCGAGCACCATCCGGACCACCGCCGGGTCGATATGGCTGATCAGTCCGGAGCCGTCCTTGCCGCTCGCGCCGGGCAGCTCGGGGCCGCCGCGGTGGTCCTTGAGGATGTGGCCGAACTCGTGGGCGATGATGTGGTCCTGGTGGGCGCGGCTGGTGCGCGGGTCGTAGAACACGTAGTGCGTGTCCTGCGTGGCCAGCCACATGCCGCAGGGGATCGTCTCGGAGGCGGCGAGCTCGGCGGGCTGAAGCGACAGGGCGCGGCCGACGCGCCGCTCGATCTCGGGGACGAGGTCGCGGACGCTGGCGACGGGCGGCAGGGTGAGCCCGCGCACGAAGTCCCGGCTGCTGCGCAGGCACGTGTCGGATACGGGGTCCCGGGACTCCCGGGGGCGGCGCCACATGGTCATCCGCGCTCCTCCGAGGGTGGCAGCCCCTCGAGTTCTCGTACGCGGTCGATCATCGCGAGGACGGCGTCCATCGACTTGGGCGAGAGACCGACGGCGCGCAGCGCCACGTTCTGCACCCCGGCCTCGCGCAGCCGGCGCAGCGTATCGAGGTCGGAGTCGACGCGCCGCGCCACGTCGTCGTCGAAGAAGTAGGCGGCCGGTACGCCGAAGAAGTCGGCCAGGGCCTCCAGATGACGCTTGGTCGGGTTGTCGCGCCGCCCGGTGCGCAGCTGCCACAGATAGGTGCCGGAGACGGTGGGGCCGCCCTGTTCCTGGAGCCGCGCGGCGACCTCGTCGTTGCTGTACGGCTTGCGGCCCGCGGGGTGGATCACCTCGAAGAGGTGGTTGATCCGGTCGGCGAGCGTGGCGCGGCGTGCGGCCGCGCTCGCTGCTTCGGCCTCGTCCAAGGCCCGGTCGGCGGCCTCGTCCGTGGCCGGGCCGGTGACCCCGTTCGTGGACCGGTCGGTGGCCTCGTTCGTGCTGGTGTCCGTGCCCGTTTGAGTCATGGTCATGACCTTCCCCGTACTCTCTTCCCCCGCCCCTGCGATCAACGTCAGTTGACTATTGCTCACCCGGAACCGTAGTTTTCGGGCGTCACAACAACTCAGATGGATACGCTGTGCGGTGGGACGGCCTCCTCAGCCGCGTCCGCACGGAGCGGCACACATGCTCTCACCTCCAGCGGCGGCTGATCGAACCGGATGGGCACGGACGTGCAGACAGGCATTCCCGACGGGACGGAGTACCACGTGACAACCTCCGACGCCACACCACCCGACACGACTCGGCCAGCCTTCGGCCGGATGCGGCGCCACCTCGGAGCGGTATGAACAGCCCCGCGGAAGCAGCCCGGCTGCGCTTCTTCCAGCACCTCGACGACCTGCGCGAGACCCTGCCGCAGCCCCAATACGCCCTGCTCCTGCGGGTGTTGACAAGCTGGGCGCGACAGGGCGGGGACCGGGCCCGGTTCCGCGTCCACGAGCAGGAACGCGTCCACTACACGCCCCTGGTGCAGAACGAAATGCTGCGCACCTGGGCCCTGATCGGCCCCGTCGTCCTGACCGACCCGGCCCGCCTGCACCAGCTCATCGAGGACCTGGAGCACGCGGTCGAGGGGACGGAACGGCAGTCGACGGTGGTACGGGGCATCGCGCGCGCGAGCGGCCTCGCACCGCACTGAGACTCCCGGCGCCTACGGGGGGGCGCCGGGCCCTAGGCCCTGTCTTCAACTCCCGCCTGCCGTGCGAGACCTAGGAGCCTGACGGGTGACGAGCTGGGGCCTGGCTCGTCTCAGGCAGCGAACCCCACATTGGTGACGTACTCGTACTGCCCCCACTGCGAGCCCAGGTCCACGATCTGGTCGATCCAGGCGTCGTCAAGGGCCGTCATATCGCCCTCGGCCCACGCCCGCACGATGTGGTCCCAGCGGCGGATGTTGAGGGTGCGGAACTCCAGGAAGCGCTGACGCTGCCGCGGCACCTGGGACTGGTTGAGCGGGTGCAGCTCGACCCGGGTGCCGCCGCGGGAGTTGAGGCGGCGCAGCAGATAGCGGGCGACGTTGTGGCGGCGGACGGTGCGGTACGCCGTCTCGATCCGCTCCAGGTTGCGGGCGTTGGGGCGGCGCGTGCCCGCCAGCCAGGCGCGCAGCGTCCGGTCGGTGACCGTGAGCCCGGCCGCGCGGGCGGCGGCGCGGGCGTGCGGGGAGCGGGTGAGGTAGTGCAGGCGGGCCATCAGTCCGCGGGTCGACTCGACGGGCGACGCGATGAACCCCGCGAGCTCGTCCAGCTGCCGGGCCACGGCCTCGCTGCCGCGGATGCCCCGGGCGCCGTACTTGCCGAACTCGAGGGTGTACTCAGGCATCGGGGTCCGTCTCCGCGTCGTACGGCTCGTGCTCGGACACGCCGCCGTCGGACATGCTGCCGAGCGTATAGACGTCCTTCACCTTCACCTCGGAGACGCCCCGGCCCTCCGGGAAGACCCGGCGCCAGTCGCCGGTGACGTGGAGCTCGTCGGTGCCCATCGCCCGTACGACCGTCAGGCCCTGCTCGTGCGCGCGGTACGCCTTCATCCAGAGGTTGGCGAACGCCTGGGAGCGGATCAGGTGCATCCAGTCGGGACGGTACAGCTCCCGGTTGTAGTTCGACTCCCCCATCGTCGAGACGAACTTGGCGTACATGGCCTTCACGTACTCGACCGTGACCTCGTCCCCGTCCGCGATCGCCTGCTCGCGGGCGTCGCGCAGCGCGGTGCGGAACTTCTCCAGGAGGTTCTCGGTCGCGCCCGACGTGAACGACTCGTGGATCTCCGGGGGTTCGCACAGGCCGTACTTCGGCGAGGAGAGGCGGAGCAGCAGCCGCAGCGTGGGCTCGGTGACCCAGAGCGGGCCCGGCTCGTCGCGGTTGCCCAACGGGTTGGGGAGCTCGTCCTCGTGCTGCCACTCCGGCGGGGTGACCAGGTGAACCCCGGCACGGCGGCGGTCGTGCCCGAAGCCCGTCGAGTGCTCCAACTGCCCGATCGGCAGATGCGTCTTGAGCGCGGACAGATAGGCGCCGTTGATGTCCAGCGCGGTCACCTCGTGGCGGCCCGGCGGCAGCACCGGTCGGCGCCACTTGGGCCGCGCCTCCCAGATCTGGTCACTGCCGCGCGCGGTCTGCTTCCGCAGGATGTCCGGCACCCAGGGGTGCGCCACGGTGTCGTACCGACCACCCCTGCGGCACTCGTCGAGCAGCGCCATGGCATCCGGGATGGCCCGCCGCACCAGGGCGGCGGTCACGGCCTCCAGGTCGCCGCCGTGTTTGGCGAGGGCTTCTTGGACGGCTCGGGTGATCAGGTCGGATTCGGGGGAGGGTTGAGGGGTTTGTTTGGGTTTGGGGGTCTGCCTTGCAGGGGTGTGCTTGGCAGCGGCGGGATTCGTACGCTGCTCGGGCTCGGGATGGGGCTTCGGATCCGGCTGCGGCTCCGGCTGGGCGCAGTCGGACGGGTCCAGGTGTTGGGCGTAGCCCTCGATCTCGTCGGTGGCCGGGGCGCCGCAGAGGACGCAGGGGCGTTCCGGGGCGGGCTCCGAGGGCGGGGCCTTTTCCGGTTCTGGCGCCGTCTTCGCCCGGGCCTCCTTCAGGAAGTACGCGTACGTCGTGCGGGTCTGCCCGGTGGGCTCGCGGCCGCTCTCCCAGCCGCCGACCGTGGAGGGGCTGACGCCGAGCGCGCGGGCGACCTGCGCGCGGGACAGGCCCAGGGCCTCGCGCAAGGTACGGCGTTCCTCGGCGGGGGGCAGCGGCTCCTGCTCGGTGGCCTGGGCGAGCAGGGCGTCGACGGCGTCGAATCCGGTCATGACCCCGGCATCGTACCCACGAGGAATTCTCCAGGCGGGCACCGGTGTCTCTCCGACGGTTCTTGGGACCGTGGCCGGTGATCCCCATCCCCGTACCGCCGTGTACCGCCGTGTACCGCCGTGTACCGCCGTGTACCGCCGTGTACCGCCGTCAGGAGGCCGCCATGTCCGCGCAGGTGTCGGAGCGACCCGTGGACGCGGTGCGGGGGCGGGCAGGGGCCCGTTCGCGGGTCCGTGGTGTGGTCGCGCTCGGGGTGATCGCCGGGTGCAACGCGATGATCCAGCTGGACGACCCGATCGTGAACACCGCCCTGCCCGGACTGCGCGAGGGGCTCTCGCTCTCCGCGGTCGGCGCCGCCTGGGTGATCAACGCGTATCTGCTCGCGTTCGGCGGGCTGCTCCTGCTCGGCGGCCGGGCCGGGGACATCCTCGGGCGGCGGAAGGTGTTCCTCGCGGGGGTCGGCCTGTTCACGGCGGCGGCCGCGCTGCGCGGGTTCGCGCCGTCCGTGGAGTTCCTGGTCGCCGTGCGGGCGGTGCAGGGCGTCGGGGCGGCGCTCGCGGCGCCGAGCGGGCTCGCGCTGCTGCTCAGTACGTTCGCGGAGGGCGCGGCACGCAAGCGGGCGATCGCCGTGTGCACGGCCGTCGGCGCGGTCAGCACGGCCGCGGGGCTGCTGCTCGCCGGGGCGCTGACCTCGCTCGGCTCCTGGCGCTGGGTCCTGTTCCTCGACGTACCCCTCGGCCTGGCGATCCTGCTGCTCGCCCCGCGATTCCTTGACGAGACACCGCGCCACCGCGGCCGGTTCGACCTGACCGGGGCGCTGCTCTCGGCGGCCGGGGCGGCGTGTCTGGTGTACGGGCTCGCGCAGGCCGCGGAGCGTGACTGGCGCGACCCGGCGGTTTTCGGGTGGGTGGCGGCCGGTGCCGTGCTGCTCCTGCTGTTCGCGGCCGTGGAGCGGCGGGCCGAGCAGCCGATCGTGCTGCCGCGGCTTTTCGCCGACCGGGACCGGGTCCTCGCGTACGCGGGAACGCTGGCGATTCCGGGGGCGCTGATCGGCACGTACTTCTTCCTGAACCAGTTCTTCCAGGGCGGGCAGGGCTGGTCGGCGCTCGCCGCGGCCGCGGCGCTGCTACCGCTGCCGGTCACGATGGCCGCCATGGCCGGGCTCGCGGTGCGGCTCGAGCGGCGACTGGGCGCGAAGCGCCTGATGGCCGCCGGGGCCGGACTGCTCGTCGCCGGAAACCTGTGGCTCGCGACGCTCGGGCCGGGCGGAGGGTTCGTGGGGTACGCCGGGTTCATGGGGTACGCCGAGTTCGCGAAGTACACCGGCTACGCGATGTCCGTACTGCCCGCGCTCGTGCTGCTCGGCGCCGGGATGGCGTGCAGTGTGCTGCCGCCGACGATCCTCGCGACGTCGCGGCTCGCGGGAGACGAGGCGGGCGCGGCCGCGGCCGTCCTCAACTCGCTGCAGAGCGTGGGCGGTTCGGTCGGCCTCGCGACCCTGGTGATGGTGGCGTCGCAGGCCGGGGGCGCGGGACCGGGGGCCGGGATGTCGTACGGCTTCCTCACCGGGGCGGGCTTCGCCGCGCTGGCGCTGGCGGCGGCGGGGCTGCTGCGGGGGCGTGCGGTCGGTCGGTGAGGCGGTGCGGCTACGGGGTTGAACGTGCCGCCGTGGGCCAGGAGTTCAGGTCCCCCTCGCGGAGCAGCGCCGTACCGACGAGCAGGCCCCGGTACCCGGCTGCCAGGAGGCGGGCCGCCGTGTCCGGGGTGTCGATGCCGCTGGCGCTGACCGGGCAGGGGGTGCCCGCGGCTCGCAGGGCGGGCAGCAGCGCGAGGCTGCGGCCGATGTCGGCGGGACCGCGCTCGCGCGCCTTGATGTCCTTGTTGTTGACGGCGATCACGCACTCCCCGGGGTGCGGCACGGCCGCGATCTCGGACTCCTTGGTCACCTCCACGAAGGGCGTGAGCCCGGTCCGCAGCGCGGCCGTGACGAGCTTGCCGAGGCTGCTCGCGGGCAGCAGGCCCGCGGTCAGGAGGACGGCGGACGCACCCGACTCCCGTGCCGTCACGAGCTGTTGGGCGCGCGTGACGAAGTCCTTCTGGAGCAACGGGAGCCGGGTGTGCCGGGCGACCTCGCGCAACAGCTCGGGCGTACCGCCGAACCACCGCCCGGTGACCACCGAGACGCAGGGCGCCCCGGCGGCCTCGTACCCGGCGACGATGTCCGCTGGGGATCGCCCGGCGAACAGGTCGGTGCCGTCGGCGGAGGCACGCTTGACCTCCATGACGAGGGGGCGTTCGGCGGCGAGGAGTGCCTCGATGAAGCGCATCAGTAGCCGTATCCGTAGGCGTATCAGGAGCGGTCAGTAGCGGTAGTGGTCGGGCTTGTACGGGCCCTCCACCTTCACGCCGATGTACTCCGCCTGCTCCGGGCGCAGTTCCGTCAGCTTTACGCCGAGGGACTCCAGGTGGAGGCGGGCGACCTTCTCGTCCAGGTGCTTGGGCAGCACGTAGACATCGGTCGGGTACTCCTCGGGCTTGGTGAAGAGCTCGATCTGGGCGAGGGTCTGGTCCGCGAACGAGTTCGACATCACGAACGACGGGTGGCCCGTCGCATTGCCCAGGTTCAGCAGACGGCCCTCGGAGAGCACGATGATCTTCTTGCCGTCCGCGAACGTCCAGGTGTGAACCTGCGGCTTGACCTCGTCCTTCACGATCCCCGGGATCTGAGC